>JBEIDF010000030.1:0-30280 GCA_040383605.1 Lewinellaceae bacterium | reverse complement strand
TGTCTGGCCCAAAAAGTCCCATTTTCCGCCATACTTCGCGATTTTTTTTGACCATAGCGCTGCTATGGGCTGCAAAAAATCGCTTCGTCTGGCGAAAAATGGATCCTTTTTTGGCTCAGACGCGACCTGCTAACCAGTTACGCTGTTTTTTTGTGCCTAGGGGTAAATCCAGGAGTATTTTTCGCAGTATTCTGTCTTTTTCAAAAAAAGCCCGATTTTGAGTTTTCAAAAAAAATGAAGACGGACGACAAATGCGTTTATTTTTGCCTTCGACAGAAAATTCTATACAGGGTCTAATCGCAACACATGGGAAATAACAACATCAAATTGCGCGAGTTCCCCGGCGCCTTCTGGGCCGTGAACACGATGGAAATCTTCGAGCGCATGGCCTGGTACGGCTTTTTTGCGGTCTCCTCGCTGTACATCACCGGAAAAGTATCGGAAGGCGGACTGGGATTTTCTGACCAGGATCGCGGGGTGCTACAGGGGGTGGTTACCTTCTTTTTGTACCTGTTTCCGGTGGTGACCGGCGCCCTGGCCGATCGCTACGGCTACAAAAAAATGCTCTTGGCGGCCTTTCTGGTACTGACGCCGGCGTATTATTTGCTCGGGCAGTTCAAGACCTTCCCCACGTTTTTCCTGGCTTTTATGCTGGTGGCGATGGGTGCGGCGATGTTCAAGCCGGTGGTGGTCGGCTCTATTTCTAAAATGACGAGCGAACGCACAGCCTCCATGGGCTTCGGGATTTTTTACATGATGGTGAATATTGGCGGATTTTTGGGCCCGATTGTAGCCGGCGTGGTGCGCGGCTGGGACTGGAAGTACGTATTTATGGCTTCCTCCGGCTGGATCGCGCTGAATTTCATCATCCTGTTCTTTTTCTTTAAAGACCCTTCCGCCGACACAGCGGCTGCCGACCGCCGTACGCTGAAAAAGGTGCTGGCCGACATGGTCGAGGTGCTGGGCAACGGCCGTTTTTTCCTGTTTGTATTTGGCCTGCTGGCTTTTCTGGTGCTGGGATCCAAATACGCCAAAAGCGAAAATTTCAACTGGAACCATATCCTGTTGATTTCGGCGATCTGGGTCGTGTTGAATTTCGGCTATGATTTTTTGGTCAAAAATCGCAATAGTCCTGTCTGGTACCGCCAGCCGATGCGGTTGGGCGACTGGCGATTCGGGCTTTTCCTGTTGATGATGTCGGGTTTTTGGACCTGCTTCAACCAATTATTTTACACGTTGCCCTTATACATCCGTGATTTCACGGACACAAGCGATGTGCTGTCGGCCTTCACCGGCTTCTTCCGGGCCCTCGGCCTGCCTGCCTGGGCAGATTCGCTGAACAATGCTATGGCGACGCCGGGACAGGTGAATCCGGAGTACATGATCAATTTTGACGCCGGCGCGATTATTCTGTTCCAGGTATTTGTTTCCTATCTGGTGACCCGCCTGAAGCCTTTTACCACGATTTTCTGGGGTGTACTGATTACAGCGGTCAGTTTTTCCGTGTTGATGTTTGGCGCTACGGGCTGGATCGTGCTGGCCGGGGTGGTGATCTTTGCTTTCGGCGAGATGATGGCCAGTCCGAAAGCCAAGGAGTACACCGGCCGGATTGCGCCGCCCGACAAAGTGGCGATGTACATGGGGTATTTTTACTGGTGTATCGCGTTGGGCAATCTGTTTGGCGGTATTTTATCCGGGCAGATGTATGGTTATTTTGGCCCCGAGGGCGTGTCTAAGCCGGAGATTATGTGGGCCGGATTCGCCGGGCTGGGGCTTTTTTCCGCGTTGGCGGTATTTGGGTATGATCGGCGGGTGATCGGTGAGGGGCGGGGATGAGGGTTGAAAAGAGATAAATAAACAGTCTCTTCTGGTGGTATGCGGCACTAGATAAGTGACTAAAATATAAATACATGCTCAAATGAAAAAAGGTCAAACGCCCTGGAGCAGGGAGGAACTGATTCTTGCCCTAAATTTGTATTGCCAAACCCCCTTCGGCAAACTTCACAGCAGAAACCCTGAGATAATCCATTTTGCCAACCTGATTGGGCGAACCCCTAATTCTGTTGCATATAAGCTTGTGAATCTTGCGAGTCTCGATCCCACGCTGAAAATTCGTGGGATAAAAGGTGCTTCTAATGCCAGCAGGCTCGACAGGCAGATATGGGCTGAGTTTTTTGAAAATTTAGATGAGTTGTCTTTTCAGAGCGAAACTCTGAAAGCAAGTCTCCAAAAATCAAAAATAGAGACGACACCGAATGGGTCGGATATTGATTTCCCCCAAGAAGGGAAGACCCGAGATCAAATGGTAAAAGCAAGATTACAGCAATCCTTTTTTCGCAATATGGTTTTGGCCTCGTACAACTTTACCTGTTGCATTACTGGAATTCAAAATCCGTATCTTTTAATCGCCGGGCATATTATACCCTGGAGCGTGGATGCTAATAACCGGTTGAATCCGTCCAATGGAATTTCAATAAATCCGCTGCACGATAAGGCGTTTGAGTGTGGCCTACTGACAATTACTCCCGAGTACACGATCAGGATATCCTCAAAACTGTTCAGCGACAAAAACAAACCCCAAATCGAAGATTTGTTCTTAAAGTATCATGATCAGCCGATAATATTACCTACAAAATTTTTGCCCGAGCGAACCTTTCTTGAATACCATAATGACGTTCGTTTTCTTCCATAATCCGCGCTCACTCCACCCCCGCCCCCCTTGCCACCATCCGAATCATACCCCACATCTCCTCTGCGCTCTGATCAATATACGCCTGCATCGCGGCGGGCATGGCCGCATATTGCAATCCCTGATCGCGTTCGGTCTGCTCGATCAACGATTGCCGGAGCGCCGCCCGGGTGTAGGGCGCGTTTTCCAAAACGGAAAAAACATACCACATCGCCTGCTGAAGGCCAATTTGATACACCTGATCGCGGGCAAACGGCAGGCGGATGCGGCCCGCATCCCATGCCGTATCGTAAGCGCTTTTCACACGGGCGTGAAGCGCAAACAACAAGGGCGCAGCGTCGGGCAGGCGCGCTTCAAAATCCGGTAAAAATCCAATCGGGGCTTGCGTGCCGGGGAACCGCAGAAAAATGCGGTGCAAACCGGTGTCCACGGGGATCAGTCCTTCCGGCAACGACCTATCGGGCGCCAGATCCGCCGCCGCGGAAATCCAGGTTTCTATTGGCGCAGGTCGGGCGTTCAGGCTCAAAGCCGGCCGGCCGAACGCGATACTTTCTCCCCGCAAGACGAGCTGCTGCATGCCGCCCGCCGGCAGGCGCGCAGCGGGTATCCGGCAAATCATGGTTTGCGTGCCGGCTGTCCCGGGTATCAGCACTAGGGTAGGCGGGATGTCGCAGGGGGCCTCGGCGGGGTTGTAAGCGGCGATGGTCAGCAAATGCCCACTGTTGCGACCAGTCGCCGTAATGGCATATTGCGGCCCGACGGGCAACCCGCAGGGGTAGGCCGCCTGGGCGGTTCCGGTGGCCGATCGGCCGAAGACCAATAGCAACAGCAGGCAGGCCCGCGCGCAGGTCATCGCAGCCATAGATTGTGCCCTTGCAGATTGGATTGTAATCACGCTGCAAAGATGCAAAAAGGATGCCGCCTTGGGCAGCGAAACGAAGCAAATCTCATTTTTTGTTTTTCAAAATGAGCCTCTACAAGCAATTTTTACCCAACGGCTAAGCGCCCTCCTGCGCCGCCGCCTGCGCTGCTGCCAGCCGTGCAATCGGCACGCGAAACGGCGAGCAACTCACATAGTTGAGTCCGGCGCGGTAGAAAAACCGGACGGAGGCGGGGTCGCCGCCGTGTTCGCCGCAGACACCGATTTCAAGATCGGGGCGTGCTGTACGGCCTTTCCGGACGCCCATTTCCACCAGTTGGCCCACGCCCTTTTGGTCTATGGAGCGGAACGGATCGCGCTCGTAAATACCCTGCTTGAGATAATCAGGCAAAAAGCTATTGGCGTCGTCGCGGGAAAATCCCAGGGTCATCTGCGTCAGGTCGTTGGTGCCGAAAGAGAAAAATGCAGCCTTCGCGCCTATGCTGTCTGCAACCAGGGCCGCGCGCGGCGTTTCTATCATGGTTCCGAGGAGGAAATGGATGCGCTGCCCGCGTTCGGCGAACACGGTTTCTGCCGTTTTTTGGATGACGGCGGCTTGGGCATCAAATTCCTGGACGGTACCCACCAGCGGGATCATGATTTCCGGACGGGCATGAATGCCCTTTTCCTGCATATTGAGCGCGGCTTCGAGAATGGCGCGGGTTTGCATTTCCGTGATTTCCGGAAAGGTAATGCCGAGGCGGCAGCCGCGGTGGCCCATCATGGGGTTGAACTCGTGCAATGCCTCCACGCGCATTTTGATTTTCCCGAGCGGCACGCGCATTTCCTGCGCCATGGTAAGTTGACCGGCCTCGTCCTGCGGGATGAACTCGTGCAGCGGCGGGTCGAGCAGGCGGATCGTGACCGGCAGGCCGTCCATTTCGCGGAACAGCCCCTCGAAATCGCCGCGTTGCATGGGCAATAACTTGACCAGAGCCCTGCGGCGTCCGGCTTCGTCGTCGGCGAGGATCATCTCGCGTACGGCGAGGATGCGGTCGCCCTCAAAGAACATGTGTTCGGTGCGGCACAGCCCGATGCCCGTGGCGCCGAACCGCCGGGCCACGGCGGCTTCTTCCGGCGTATCAGCATTCGCGCGCACCTCCATGCGCATGTAGCGGTCGGCCAGTTGCATCAGCGCGCCAAAATCACCGCTGAGTTCGGCGGCTTGCGTGGGAATTTGTCCGGCGTACACCTCGCCGGTGGAGCCGTTGAGCGAAATCCAGTCGCCCTCGTGATACACCGTATCGTCCACGCGCATCGTGCGGTTTTTGTAGTCCACCTGGATTGCGCCGGCGCCCGATACACAGCATTTACCCATGCCGCGGGCCACCACGGCGGCGTGCGAGGTCATGCCGCCGCGGGCGGTGAGGATCCCTTTGGCAACACTCATGCCGCGGAGGTCTTCCGGCGAGGTTTCGAGGCGGACGAGGATGACCTGTCGGCCTTTTTTGACCCACTCTTCGGCCTCGTCGGCGAAAAAAACGATCTGGCCCGTCGCAGCGCCGGGCGACGCCGGCAAGCCGCGCGCGACGATGTTCGCCTGTTGAACGGCTTCCTGATCGAACACCGGGTGCAGCAGTTCGTCCAAGCGGGCAGGATCCACCCGTTGCAGGGCGGTTTTTTCCTGGATCATTCCCTGGCGGAGCATCTCCATCGCGATGCGCACCATGGCGGCGCCGGTGCGCTTCCCGGTGCGGGTTTGCAGCATCCAGAGTTTGCCCTCCTGGATCGTAAATTCCACATCCTGCATATCCTGGTAGTGGTTTTCCAGGGCCGTTTCCGCGTCAATTAGTTGTTGGTAAATGGTCGGCATCAGTTCTTCCAGCGCGGGATACCGGGCTTTTCTTTCCGCTTCGCTGACGCGGGCGAGTTGCGCCCAGCGGCGGGCGCCTTCGAGGCTTACCTGCTGGGGCGTCCGGATTCCGGCCACTACGTCCTCCCCTTGTGCATTGACGAGGAATTCGCCATTGAACAAATCCTCGCCGGTTCCTGCATCGCGGGTAAATGCCACGCCGGTGGCGCTGCTATCCCCCAGATTGCCGAACACCATCGCCTGCACGTTCACGGCGGTGCCCCAGGATTCCGGGATTTCGTTCAGGGCGCGGTACACACGCGCGCGTTCGTTGTTCCAGCTTTCAAAAACAGCCACCACCGCGCCCCAGAGTTGTTCCCAGGGGTCGGTCGGAAAATCGCGGCCCAAACGGGCGCGGATCAGCGCTTTGAAGCGAGCGACCAGTTCCTGAAGGTCGGCAGCACTCAGTTCGGTGTCTAATTTCAGTCCGCGCTCTTCTTTTACCATTTCGATGAGGATTTCGAAGGGGTCGTGGTCTTCTTTGGAGACTGGTTTGAGGCCCATGACTACATCGCCGTACATCTGGATAAAACGCCGGTAAGAGTCCCAGGCGAAACGCGCGTTGCCGGATTTGGCGATCAGTCCGGCTACCGCTTCGTCGTTGAGGCCCAGGTTCAGGATGGTGTCCATCATGCCGGGCATGGAGGCGCGGGCGCCGGAGCGGACGGAGAGCAACAGCGGATCGGTATGGTCGCCGAATTTTTTTCCCATCTCCTGCTCGATGAAGGCGACCCCTGCCCGCACCTCCTGATCGAGCAGATCCAGGGCAAAAGCCCGGCCGTGTTGCGCGTACAGGTTACACGCTTCCGTGGTGATGGTAAAACCGGCCGGAACCGGAATGCCCAGTCGGCACATTTCAGCGAGATTGGCTCCCTTCCCACCCAGCAGGTGTTTCATGGAAGCGTCGCCCTCGGCGCTCCCGGCTCCGAAGCGATAGACAGTTTTTGTATTTACGGCAGTTGTCATGGTAAACATATTTGTTCTGGAAAAACAGCAGGCGCATAGCGCATTTAAAGCCGCAAATTCCGATGGTTTACCGGCAAAAAAACTGCAGCAGATCAGCTATCCGCATGAAATTGATCACCGCCTGCCGAATGGCACGGTTGCTGCGCAGCACAAAATCGCGCAGGGCAGCATCATTTCCGGAAAACGCGTATCTTTCGGCTTCTGAAATCATCCCCGGTGCGCGCCAATGGCATCCAAAACAATTGATATCACTACCACGCAAAACGTCGCCATTACCTACGAGCTGGCGAGCTTGTATGCGCGCGCGCTGGCGTTTTTGCTCGATATCCTGATTCTCGCAATCAGCTACCTGCTCTTTGTGACCCTCCTGATTACCCTGACACGCGCGACGGGCAATGGCGATTGGGAGCAGGGTATGATCATTTTTGTTGTTCTTCTGCCTTTTTTGTTGTTTTTTGGATACAACATTTTTTTTGAAATCCGGAAAACCGGCCAAACCCCCGGGAAAAAAGCGTTCGGAATCAAAGTGGTACGCCTGGACGGAAAAGATCCGGACTGGAGCGATGCGGCCCTGCGGACCACGCTCCAGCTCGTGGATACCTTTTTTTCGGGCGGATTGGTCGGCGCGCTGCTGATCCAAATAAGCCCTAATAAACGTCGCCTGGGCGATATGGCGGCGCACACCGCGGTTATCAGAATACAGGGCAAACGGTTTCAATTTCAGTTACAGGACATCCTGCGCATTTCCTCGCTGGAGAATTACACGCCGAAATATCCGCAGGTGCGCAATTTGCAGGAGCAGGATATGGTGGTGATCAAAACCGTTTTGACGCGCCTGAAGCAATATCCCAATCAGGCGCACGAGGAAATACTGGAAGACTTGGTGACGCACCTGATGCCGCTGCTGGGGGTTGAACGGCGGCCTGACGACCGCAAGGAGTTCCTGAAAACGGTCTTGCGGGACTACATTGTGCTGACGCGGTAAATCCAGTTGCGCGCCCGCCAGGCGTCAGTACTGTCGGATCGTCAAATCGCCGTAGCGCAGCCGGGTTTTCACAATCCCCTTGGCGTCGCTGGAGCCAACAAAGCCGCTGGATACTTTGCGGGTATCCGAATCGTCGCGCAGGCGGACGACCGCGGCCTGCGGGTAATGCGCGCCGGCGTAGGACACATCGGTATCGAACCGAAAAACCGCCCCGCGCTCCACGTTCAGTTCCACGTTGGTGTATTCTGCCACCACGATCACTTCGCGGAAGCCGCGGTCGAGTTGATTGATTTTCAGTCCGCCGTACGCCAGATCAGCGTCCAGGTATTCCTCTACCGACTCCATTTTTACGTCCGTGTATTGGGCCGTAATCATAGCGGAGCGGGCATGTCGCACCCGAAGGTTGGCGTATTTTGTTTGTATTTTCAGGTCGTCCAAAGCGCCCAGTTTGAAGTCGTCGTATTTGGACGTGGCGCGGAAATTGCCGCTTTTTTCCACCGTACACTCGGAATATTTCGAATCGAGTTGGATATCTGTTGCTTCCGAGACCGTGATGCCGCCGTAGCTGACCTGCGCCGAGAGGTTGTTCACCTTCGCGATGGAGCCGTTGCCGTATGCGAGCAGGAGGTTTGCATCGTTCCGGATCGCTTCCGTGCGCAGGTCGCCGTATTTAATTTCGGCCAGCATTTTACCGTCGAGTTCTGCGACGTAGGCGTTGCCGTACTTATTTTTGAGGTCGAGTTGGTTGGCGACGGGCATCCAGACTTCATAATTTATTTTAAAATCCTGGCATTCTCCGAACCAGCCGCCGGCTTTGATTTCCTCCAGGATTGTTTCCGCTTTGATATACCCGATCGTATTGGTAAAATTGATTTTAATTTTATCGAACACGCGGTCGGCGGTGCGTTGGTCTTTGGCATTTACGAGGATCGTGATGTCAATTTTTACCGATTTATTATTCCAGGTATTGACGTTTACCTTGCCGTACCGGTTATACAGGGCGGTGGTGCCATTGGCGCTGGTGGCGAATTCCCTGCTGATGGTTTTGCTGAATTCCCTTTCTGGGCCTAATTTGTCCGGAGCGGCATGGAGTGGGGCGCCCGCGATCAGCACGGCGACGAGGAGTGCGAGGGCGGACAGCATGTTAGATATGTTGCGGATCATGGTTGTAATTTTTAGAACGTGAAGTGGACGATTGTTGCAGGTACTCCAGTACACGCTGGAGGATGGCTGCTTTGGCCTGGTAGTTTTCGATCATAGCGCGCACGACTTTTTCGCGGTTTGCGGGCGGCACATCGGCGAGTTCGCGTTGTAATTCTTCCATTATGTTATCCATTTGTTGCAGGTCGGCGAGTAGTTCCGGATCGCGATAGGCGGCGAATTCGGCCAGTTTTTCTTTTTTTCCTGCGATATCATTTTGGTAGTAACGTTCCAGTTCGGCGTATTCGGGCGACAACTCGCCCAGGGAGAGGCCTTGTGCGGCTTGGTTGTCTGTTGTTTCGGCGTACCAAATCCCCAGTCCGGTGCCCGTCAGCAGCAGGGCGACGGCTGCTGCTGCGCGCAACAAGGCGCGGCCCCAGTGGAGGGCGCGCATAGGGCTTGTACTGCCGCCGGCGATCTTTTCCGTCGGCAAGCGTTCTGCCAGCTGATTCCAGCCCGTTTCCGGGGGCATTGCTGCGTCCAGCGTTTCCCGGTTTTGCCGGATAAAGTGCTCCAGCGGGTCATTTGCCGTGGTTTCCAGGCGTGCCTCCAAGCGATTCCAGGCCCTTGCGGGCGGTTCGGCGGCGTCCAGCAGGAAGCGGTGGTCGAGCAGGAAGCGCTCCAGCGCATCGGCGTCCTGCCGGCGGTGCAGCGCCTTTTCCACCGCGTCCCAGCGGGCGGGGTCGGGCTGTGCGGCGTCAAAATCGGCGCGGCGGCGTTGGATAAAGCGTTGGATAGGATCGAGCATAGACTGGAGGGGGCGCTGAGCGCGTGTTCAAGTTTTGATTTCCGGGCTTCAACCGCTCAATTTTATTTTGAATTGCATTGAATTTCTCGTCGAATTGCCCGCCTTCGACTGAAAATTTACGTTTTTAAAAATAAAATTTTGGCGATTTCGCTTCAGTATCAAAATCTGAACATGCGTTAGTGAAGAATTTCGCGAAGTTTGGCTTTTGCGCGGCTGTATTGTGATTTAGAAGTGGCCTCGGTGATGCCGAGAATTTGACTGATTTCCTCGTGGTCGTACCCTTCGACGGCGTAGAGCGAAAACACCACGCGGTAGCCTTCGGGCAACTCGGCGATGGCGCGGTTGATGCGCGCTACGGTATATTTGGTTTCCGGTTCTGAATCCGTTGTCGGGACTGCGGTTTCGGGGCCGGCAGGCGGTAGTTCCTCGAAGCCCGGGCGTCGGCTTCGGAGAAAATTGATGCATTTGTTCACCGTGATCCGTTTGATCCAGGCGCCGATACTGCTTTCGTATCGGAAGGCGTCTATTTTTGTAAACACCTCAATAAAAACGCTTTGCAGCAAATCTTCCGCATCGTGCGTGTTTTGCACCATCCGCAGCGCCGTGTTAAACATCGCCCTGGAGTACAGCCGGTACAATTCGAACTGCGCGTCGCGTTTGCCTTGCTTGCAGCCTTCAATGAGGTCGCGGTGCGTTTGTGTAGCGTCCATGTTAATTTGTGCTCTAAAACACGAAATAAAAGACAACCAAGATTGTATCTGGTTGCATCATTTTTAAAAAGTAGCTCGTTCCCTAAAAAAACATCAACTAAAAGTACTTTTACCCTGTTCGTTTAGATGCACATACAGGCGTAAATTCGTTTTTTTGCGCTTTAAAAAAAATTCACATGACACCCACACGCGTACTCATCGCATTTTCGCTGCTGATTCTCGCGCCTTTTTGCCTGCAAGCCCAAATCGCGGACGCCAATATCATCTTCCGCGAACTCAAAGGCCTGGACGGCGTCTGGTTCATGCCTACCGACCGCGGCGACCGCCTGGAAATCTGGTCGGTAGCCGACGACAGCACGCTGACCGGCCGCCACGTGCGGATTCGCCTCGAAGACGGCGATACGGTGACGCTCGAGACGATGCGGCTGGAACGCCGTGCCGATACGATTCGCTACATCGTGACCGTGCGTGGCCAGAATAAAAACGAACCGGTCGCCTACAACCTGACAAGCGCGGATTTCGACGGCTATGTATTTGAAAATCCCGAGCACGACGACCCGCAAAAGATACGCTACCAACTGCTCGGCAACCGCGAATTGCAGGTGAACACCGAAGGAAAACGCGGCGCCCGCACGGTCACGCAGGAGTTTGTCTTCGAACGGGAGTTTACCCCGAACGCCGTGGAGTTCCGTGCGCGCCTCGGCGCCAATGTGTTCACGATGAACCAAACCGGCAATTTTCTTGAAAAACCCCAGTTTAACGCCCAACCAGGCTGGGAGATCGGCACGGTGCTCGGATTTCGCGGCAATGGCGGATACCTGACGCTCAATGTGGATATCGGACTCCTTCACAGGCGAGTGGGCGCCCAGGCGGATACCTTCGCGCTGGTCGAACAAACGGCCACCGGCGGTGATACGGTCATCACCTATTTCCGGGATGTGGTGTACGGCCAAACCTGGCTCGGACTGGGCGTATATCCCGAACTGACCTTCCGCCGCGGCGGCCGCCTCTCCGCCTTCGCCGGCCCCTATATCGCGCGCCTGCTCTTCAACCGCACCAACGGCGCCGAATTGCCCGGCGGGGATAATCAACTGTTCGACGCCAACAACGATTTTAAAAAAACCGATATCGGCCTGCTCGGGGGACTGAACTATAAAATCAATTTCGGCAAAAAGGACGTCGAAGGTAAGCTCGGCATCCGCGCCAGTATGGGCCTCGCCAATATTGACAACCTCTACAACCGAGGCTGTAACAACCCGGCTTTCTGCAACGGTCAAATCACGCTCACCGGGATCTCGTTGTCGTACAGTATGAACCTGCTGAAACTCTGACACGGACTACCGGTCTTTCGACCGCCAAAGCCGGACGTTTGTAGAAAAAAAATACCCAGATACCCGAAAATCGGCGTACTTGCACGTTGAATTCTGCGTTACAATAACGCCCTGTTTCGCGCAACGCGCCCGGCCAGGTAGTTCTATACGCAAACCTTCCCTCCTACTACTATGATGTATTCTTTTGATCAGGACGGCGCAAATGGCGCCGGTAAACAAAATCCGGAAATGAAACGTACGACTTCGATTTTATTCTTTTCCTTCCTGGGGCTGCTGGGAATCGCGGTGCTGTTAAAAGGGTTTTCGCTGTTCACCGGACCAGAACCCAATCCGCAAAAAGAAGCGGTACTGGTACGCGCCATCCTGGAAGGCCTCAACCGCCTGCACTTCCAACCGCGCGAAGTGAACGACGACTTTTCCAAAGACGTATTCGCGACGTATCTCAAAGACCTCGACGCGGGCAAACGCTTCTTTAACCGCGCCGATTTTGATCTGTTCAAACAACACGAACTCCTGCTCGACGACCAGGCAAACGCCGGTACGTTTGAATTCTTCAATCTCTCCGACGAGCGCTACAACCAGGCTATTCAAAAAACCCAAACCTGGTATCAGGATATCCTGAGCCGCCCGCTGGATTTCTCCACGAACGATATCCTGGAGGCCGACGGCGATAAACTCGACTGGGCAAAAGACGACGCCGAGTTGCGCCAACGCTGGGAACGCTGGATGAAATACGAGGTGCTCTCCCGCGTGACGGAAGAACAGGACAAACAAGAAAAACCGGAGTTCAAGGAAACCAAAAAGTCTTTCGAAGAACTGGAAGCCGATGCGCGGAAAAAAGTGCTGGAAGCGTATGACCGCCTGTTCAAACGCCTCAAAAAAGCCGACCGCAACAAACGCTTGGAAGCCTACCTGAATGCGGTCACCAATGTGTTCGATCCGCATACGGGCTATTTCTCTCCCAAAGAAAAAGAAAATTTCGACATCAATATGTCGGGCAAGCTGGAAGGTATCGGCGCGCGCCTCCAAAGCGACGGCGAAAAAACAACCGCCACCGAAATCGTGCCCGGCGGCCCGGCTTGGAACCAAGGCGAATTGCAGGCAAAGGATGTGATCCTGAAGGTCGCGCAGGGTGATGGCGAATTCGAAGATATCATGGGCTGGGAAATTGACGACGTAGTGTCAAAAATCCGCGGCCCGAAAGGCTCCCGCGTGCGACTCGCCGTTCAAAAACCCGACGGCCAGGTGAAGGAAATCACGATCGTCCGCGATGTGGTTATTATGGAAGAAGGACTGGCCAAATCGCTGATCCTCCGCTCGGGCGCCGATAATGATAAAATCGGTTATATCTATCTGCCAAAATTTTACGCCGATTTCACCCCGCAGGGCTCAACGTCCTGCGCCGCGGATGTCGCCAAGGAAGTTGAAAAACTCAAATCAGAAAATGTCCAGGGGATCATCCTCGACCTGCGCAATAACGGCGGCGGATCGCTGCGCGATGTGGTGCAAATGTCGGGCTTGTTCATCGAACAAGGCCCCATCGTACAGGTGAAAAGCCGCAGCCGGAAACCGGAAATCATGGAGGACTACGACGCCCGCGTACAGTGGGGCGGCCCGCTGGTCGTGATGGTCAACGGTTTCAGCGCCTCAGCCTCGGAAATTCTGGCCGCCGCTATGCAGGACTATGGCCGCGCCCTGATCGTAGGCGCCGCCGGAACCTACGGAAAAGGCACGGTGCAGCGCTTCTTCGACCTCGATAACGCGACGGCTATGGAATCGGTTAAACCGCTCGGCGAAATGAAACTGACCGTGCAAAAATTTTACCGGATTTCCGGAAAAACGACCCAACTCGACGGAGTCACTCCGGATATCGTGCTGCCAGACTCGTATAATCTCATGGAATTGGGCGAACGGGAAAACGATTTTCCGCTCCAGTCCAATATCATCGAACCGGTGCCCTACAACCAAAATACGTATCGCATCGCAGATATGAAAACGGTTAAAACGAACAGCGCCGCTCGCGTGAAAGCAGATACGACGTTCCAACGCATCGCCGATAACGCCATGCGCCTGCGGAAACAACGCGACCAAACGCAGTACCCACTCCAGGCAGAAAAATACCGCCAGTGGGATAAACGACAAGAGGCGGAGGCCAAGAAATACGACGATATGCTCAAACCGGTGGATGCCTTCCGCATCGAAAACCTGGCGGCGGATTTGCCGCAAATCCAAGCCGATACCTCCCGCGCCGCGCGCAACGACAGCTGGCTAAAGGAACGCAAAAAGGATATCCAACTCTTCGAAACCGTGCTGATTATGAAGGATATGATCCGGTTGGATATGGCGGCGGTAAAAGGAAAACAGTAGGGGAACCTTCGATTAGCGCATGTCCGGGATTTTCCCGGACATGCGCTGATTTTTTTACAAAACGAACAATCAACTTCACATCATGAGCACGCGCAACCTGATCGCTACCCTGAGCGTATTTATCCTGCTCCAAATCCCCCTTTTTGCTCAAAAAAAGGAGGACACACCGAAAAAAAATGAATCCGAAAAGCCGGCCTGGCTGAGCCCGGCCATGTACAGCGGGCTCTCCTTCCGCAGCATCGGCCCGGCGGTCACCTCCGGCAGGATCAGCGATTTCGCCACAGATCCGCGCAACCCGGCGGTCTATTACGTGGCCTCTTCTTCCGGCGGCGTGTGGAAAACGGTGAATGCCGGCGTTACCTGGACGCCTATTTTCGATGCCCAAGGTTCTTACTCCATCGGCTGTGTCGCACTCGACCCCACCAATCCGAATGTGGTGTGGGTGGGCGCCGGAGAAAACAACAACCAACGCTCGGTTGCCTACGGCGACGGCGTCTATAAAAGCGAGGACGGCGGCAAGACCTGGAAAAATATGGGGCTGAAAAACTCGGAGCATATCGCCAATGTGGTGGTTGACCCTGCCAATCCTAATACGGTGTACGTGGCCGCGTACGGCCCGGTCTGGAGCGATGGCGGCGACCGCGGCGTCTATAAAAGCACGGACGGCGGCGAAACCTGGACCTGCGTCAAGTCGGTCAGCCCCTACACTGGCTGTAATAACCTCGTCATGGATCCCCGCGACCCGAAAGTGCTCTACGCCGCGTTCCACCAACGCCAACGAAAGGTGTTTACCTATATCGGCGGCGGCCCGGAATCGGCGCTGTTTAAAAGTACCGACGGCGGCGCGAGCTGGAAAAAACTCGGCGGCGGATTGCCCGGCGGCGAACTGGGCCGGATCGGCATAGACGTGTCGCCCGCAAACCCGGACTATGTCTATGCCGTGGTGGAGGCCGACGCCAAAAAAGGCGGGATTTACCGTTCGACTGACCGCGGCGCCAGCTGGGAAAAAATGAGCGGCACGTTTACCAGCGGCAATTATTACCAGGAACTCAACTGCGATCCCAAAAACCCGGATCGCATCTTTATCACGGATACGTACTATAAAGTCAGCGACGACGGCGGCCGAACCGTCCGCAACCTCGGCGAAATCAATAAACATATTGATAACCACTGCATCTGGATAGACCCCCACAACACCAACCACCTCCGGGTAGGCTGTGACGGCGGGATCTATGAAACCTGGGATTTCGCCAAAACCTGGGAATACAAACACAACCTGCCGGTTACGCAGTTCTACAAGGTGTCCACCGACAACGGTTTCCCCTTTTACCACGTCCACGGCGGCACGCAGGATAACCTGAGCCTCGGCGGCCCCAGCCGCACCATCAGCGAGAACGGTATTTCGAACGCCGACTGGTATGTCACCTCTACCGGCGATGGCTTCGAAACGCAGGTTGATCCCCTCAATCCGGATATCATCTACGCCCAAAGCCAGTACGGCGGCCTCGTGCGCTTCGACCGCAAAAGCGGGGAATACCTCCCCATCAAACCGCAGGAGGGCGAAAATGAACCCGCCCTGCGCTGGAACTGGGACGCCCCGCTCACGCTCTCCGCGCACGCGCCAACCCGCCTCTACTTCGGCGCCAATAAGGTGTTCCGTACCGACGACCGCGGCAATTCCTGGCGCGCCATCAGCCCCGACCTCTCCCGGGGCATAGACCGCAATAAACTCGAGGTGATGGGCAAGGTCTGGAGCGTGGACGCAATCGCCAAAAACGGTTCCACCGACATCTATGGCCAAACTACCAGCATCGCCGAAAGCAGCCTGGATGCCAATATCCTCTGGGTTGGCACCGACGACGGGCTGCTTTGGGTAACCCGCGACGGCGGCCAAAATTGGGAAAAAATGGACAACCTGCCCGGCGTACCGCAAAACTCGTACGTCCACCAGGTAATCGCTTCTCAAAAAGACAAGAACACCGCCTACGTCTGCTTTAATCACCACCGATACGGCGACTTCAAACCGTACCTGCTGAAAACCACCGACGGCGGGAAGTCCTGGAAATCTATCAGCGCCACCCTGCCCGAACGCGGCAGCGTTTATACAATCGCGGAAGACCACGCAGACTTCAATCTGCTGTTCTGCGGCACGGAATTCGGCTTGTTCTTTAGCCCCGATGCCGGCGAAAACTGGATTCAACTCAAAAACGGCCTGCCCACGATCGCCGTGCGCGACCTGGATATTCAACGCCGCGAAAACGACTTGGTGTTGGCGACTTTCGGACGCGGATTTTATATTCTGGACGACTATTCGCCGCTGCGCAACTTGTCCCAGGCGTCCTTCGAAAAGGAGGCGCACCTGTTTCCCGTAAAAGACGCCTGGATGTTTATCCCCTCCAAACCGCTCGGCTTGCGCGACAAAGGCCACATGGGCAGCAGCTACTATGCCACGCCTAATCCACCCGTCGGCGCAGTGTTCACCTTCTGGCTCAAAGAGGATATCAAAACCCTCAAAACCAAACGCCAAGAGGAAGAAAAAGCCCGGGCAGATAAAAAAGAAACGGTCTATTACCCGACGATCGAACAATTGCGCCGGGAAGATGAACAGCAGGAACCCTACCTGCTTTTTACCGTCACCGACGAATCGGGCGATGTCGTGCGCCATATCAAAACAAGCCCAACAAAAGGCCTGAAACGGCTGGTCTGGGATTTCCGGTACAACACCGCCTCGCCGGTCACCGGCCGCTATACGCCCACGCCGGATCAGCTCTTCGGCGATGGCGATAAAGGCCACCTGGCGCTGCCCGGCACGTATAATGTCACGCTGTATAAGTATGAAGACGGTGTGCTAAGCCCCCTGGCCGGCCCTGTCCGCTTCACCGCCAAATCGCTCAATAATGCCACGCTCCCGGCAGCGGATAAGCAAGCGTATCTCGATTTTTGCAAGCAGGTGGCCGACTTGCGAAAGGCGGTCAGCGCAGCCAATTATATCCGCTCGGAATTGGTCGGTAAACTGGGGAATTTCCAACAAGCGCTGCTCGATCTGCCCGCTGCACCGCAGGATTTGCTGAAAAGAACCCACGATCTCAATACCCGCCTCAACGCACTTTCCACCCAACTCAACGGCGATGCGACGCTGTCTCGCCGCGAATTCGAAACGCCGCCGGCGCTAAACGGCCGCCTCGGCCTGCTCGAATACTCGATGTGGAATAGCACCGCCGCGCCAACCGAAACGCTGCGGGAGACCTACCGCATCGCGTCCAAACAGTTCGGCCCCTTATTGGAAGAACTGAAATCCGTCGCCCGCGAAGCAGCCGAAATCGAAAGTGCCCTGGAAAAAGCCGGCGCGCCGGCAACGCCGGGAAGATGGCCGGTGTGGAAAGGGTAATTGGCTTTCAGATGCCGCGCCGGGGAATTCCCCGGTGGCTTGTAAAACAAAAAATATTTTGAACAAGGGTTCTTTTTTTTGATTTTTATAAAACAAATCAAAAAAAAGGGCCCTTGTTCGTTATTTTATTTTGCTACCCAAGGCGGTTAAATACTTTTACAGTAACTGGTTAGCAGGTCGCGTCTGAGCCAAAAAAGGATCCATTTTTCGCCAGACGAAGCGATTTTTTGCAGGCCATAGCAGCGCTATGGTCAAAAAAAAAACGCGAAGTATGGCGGAAAATGGGACTTTTGGGGCCAGAGAGCGATCCTGCTAACCAGTTACCTTTTACAAAGCCTCATAGTTATTTTTGATCGCCGCCGCTGCCGCCAGCGTCTGCTGCTGCTCCCCGGCGTCCATGGCGTCCCAGACCTTATACACCATGCCGATGCGGGGATTTCGCTCCAGTTTTTCGCGGTGGCGGTGGTGAAAATCCCAGTACAGGCTATTGAACGGGCAGGCGTTGGGGCCGTGGCGGAGGCTGCGGTCGTAGCGGCAACCAGCGCAGTGGTCGCTCATTTTGTGGATATAGTTTGCGCTCGATACGTAGGGCTTGGTGCCCACGATGCCGCCGTCAGCGAACTGGCTCATGCCCCGGGTGTTGGTAATTTCCACCCATTCCAAAGCGTCCATATAGATGCCCAGATACCAGGCGTCCACTTCGTCGGGGTGGACGCCCAGCAGCAAGGCAAAATTGCCGGTCAGCATCAGGCGCTGAATATGATGCGCGTATGCCCTATCGAGGCTCTGTCGAATGGCTTGGCGCAGACAAACCATGTCCGTCTCGCCCGTCCAGTACCAGGCCGGGAGCGCCGCCTCGTGTCCAAAATAATTCAGTGCGCGATAGGCTGGCATTTCTGCCCAGTAAATACCCCGCATATATTCTCGCCAGCCGATAATTTGCCGAACGAAGCCTTCCAGCGAAGCGTAAGGTACGACATCCTGGCGCTGGCGCCAGTACGCCACGGCAGCCTGCACGACTTCCAGGGGGTGCAGCAGTTTAATATTCAGGGCAAAAGAAAGCCTGGAGTGAAACAAGAGCCAGTCGCGCCCGGTCATGGCGTCCTGATAATCGCCGAAATTTCCCAGTCGAAAGCGCAGGAAATCCTGTAACAAGCGGAGGTTTTCCTCGCGGGTCACCGGCCAGTCGAACCGGCGGGCGTCCACGCGGCCGATTGTTTGTACGCCGGCGTTTCGGATCATTTCGGCCACTTCGGTTGCATCCCGGAAGAACGGGGTCGCCGGCGGGATCGCTACTTGTTTGGGCAGTTTTTTGCGATTTTCCGCGTCGAAATTCCAGCGGCCGAAAAGCGGTGTTTTTCCGTCCGGCTCCAGGAGTATCTGGTATTTTTCCCGCATTTTTCGGTAAAAAGCCTCCATGAGGTAGGTCTTTTTGCCGGAAAACTGCCGTTTCACCGCCTCGCGATCGGCCAAAAAATGTTCGGTATCCCGCGCTGCGCAGGAAATGCCCGCCAGACGCAGACAAAAAGCGCGCAGCGCCTCGTCAACACGCCACTCATCCGGCAGCAAGTATTCAAAATGCGTTGCGCGGTAGTCCTGAAGCAGCCATTCGAGGTTTTCCTCCAGGCTTTGCCGGTTGGCCGGATCGTCCAGACGAAGATAATGCACCCGATGCCCGGCTGTCTGAAGCGCCTCAGCGAAATGGCGCATCGCCAGAAAAAATCCGATCACTTTTTGGATGTGGTGCCGCGCGTAGTCTGTCTCCGAGCGCAGTTCCAGGAGCACATACACCACGTCCTCCCGCCGTTCCTGATACCAGGAATGGCCAATATGCAACTGATCGCCAAGAACTAACCGAATCATCATAATCCAAAATCCAAAATCCAAAATCCGCATTCCCCAATTCCCAAAACCTATTTCCGCCCGTTTTGTTTAATCTGTTTACTTTCCTCAGCCAGACAAACACCTTGCACTATGAAAATTGGCATTGTCTGCTATCCTACCTACGGCGGGTCAGGCGTCGTGGCCACAGAGCTTGGCCTTGGACTCGCCCGCCGCGGGCACGAGGTACATTTCATCACCTACCGCCGACCGGTTCGCCTGGCGCATTTTCATGAAAATGTGTTTTACCACGAGGTGGACAGCGACGAATATCCGCTCTTCGAATACCCGCCGTACGATACGGCCCTGGCTTCCACGATCGTAGATGTCGTAAAATACCAGAATCTGGATATTTTGCACGTACACTATGCGATTCCGCACGCTGCCGTGGCTTATATGGCCAAAAAAATACTGCTCCAGGAAGGCCGCTATTTGCCGGTGGTGACCACCCTGCACGGTACGGACATCACGCTGGTGGGCAATAACCGCACTTTTGCGCCCGTGGTGGAGTTTAGTATCAATAAAAGCGATGGCGTCACGACCGTATCGCAGAATCTGAAGCAGGAAACCCGGCGGCAGTTTAAAATCCAGCGCGATATCCGGGTGATTTACAATTTCATTGATTTTGATCGTTTTAGAAAAACAAACAAAGAGCATTTTAAAAAAATACTCGCACCGGACGGCGAGCGCATCATCGCGCATACCTCGAATTTTCGCCGCGTGAAAAGGGTAGAGGACGTGATTTATATTTTCCAAAAAATCCACGAAAAGGTGCCCTCCAAACTCCTGATGATCGGCGACGGTCCGGAGCGCCCCAATGCCGAACGCCTCTGCCGCGAACTGGATATTTGCCAGGACGTGCGCTTTCTCGGAAAACAGGACGCGATCGAGGAATTACTCGCCATTTGCGATCTGTTCGTCATCCCCTCCGAAAATGAAAGTTTTGGTTTGGCCGCGCTCGAAGCCATGGCCTGCGAGGTGCCGGTGATTTCTTCCAATAGCGGCGGTCTGCCGGAAGTCAATATCCAGGGGCAGACGGGTTTCCTCTCCGAACCGGGCAATATCGAGGAGATGGCCGCCAACAGCATCCGGCTGTTACAAGACGACGCGCTGCTGCAACAATTCCGCCAGAATGCCCTCGAGCAGGCCCGGCGATTCGATATTCACCGAATTCTGCCGCTGTACGAGCAGTATTATGAAGAGGTGCTTGCAAACAGCGTGATTAAGGTAGAGTAGGCGCGTGGCCAGTATTTCCCCTCGGCATCACATCCAAAATTTTACTCAAACGTCTCGGCGCGCAGTGCATCAATCCGGATTTGCTTGTCGCTGTCTGCATTCCAGAACAGGATCGCCGCCCGGTCAAATGGCTGATCCGGTAGCCGGGTATCCAAAAAAACGGTGCGCATTTCTTCGCCGTCAGCATGTCGTTGCAGGCGGATCATCGCCTCTTTCACCACCCGATCCCGGTCGTAAAACTTCACGATCAGCTGCGTCATCCGCCACCACTCCCACTCCTTGGGCGCGCAGGCGAACGTAACCGTCGCGCGTAGCCAGCCGCTCCCGGCGTCCACGACCGGCGGCAGCGTATATTCGGGCGAAAACTGCCTTTCCCGACTCAACAGCAGCGACTGGGCGCCCTCAATCGGGCGCTCGCGGGTGATGCCTGCGGAATCCGTCTCAAAATCCTGGGTATAGACCACCTGCACGTTTCGGCGGGTTGCAGCCGGGAAGATTTCCCCGGCATCCAGCAGTTTGACCCAGTCTCGCTCGAAGTGATTGCGCCCGACGACCTGCAGGAAAAAAGCCTGGGTCATCTGTTCGGATACGAACGCGCCGCGGCCCGTGTGCGCCTCCCGCGTCCACCACAAATTGAGCCAGATGCCCGCTGCCAGCACGGGCGCGAAGGCCGCCAAGCGCCACGTTTTCCCGATAATCCATTCCATAAACGCGGCCAGCGGAAACAGCCACACCGCATAACTCTGCACCAGGGCGCGCATGCCCAAACCGCCGCCGTACCACCAGATGCTCCAGGCGCTCACCACGTACAGGTTAAGCAGGGAAAACAGCAGCACCGCCGGAAAGAGCGTTCGTTGTTTTTTATATAAAAAATACAAACCAACAAGGGCAAAAACCATCAGCGGGGAGTAAATCAGCCAGCCGGCTTTAAAACTGAACAAAACATCGGTCACATGCGGCGTTGTCCAGTCGAAACCCTGATTTTCATACGAATAGATCGTCCATTCTTTGCCGTAATATTTCCAATAGGCCAATTGCAGGAATCCGATAGCCGTCATCAGCACACCTGCCAACAGGTATTTAGGCCAGTGCTGTGCGATCAGCGCAGCCCGCGCGCGCAGGCCCGCGCGGTCTGCCACGCCCCACAACACCGGCAGCGCGCAGGCTACCAGTTCGCTGGGGCGCGTGAGCGCTGCCCATCCCAATAGTATCCCAATGGCAGCCGCCCAGCCGAAGCCGGGCTTTTGGTAAAAGCGAATGACGGCGTAGATCAACAAACTGTAGCAGGCGAACAGCCAGTTGTGGGTCATGGCATGGTCAATGGCCGTATAGTTGAGGTAGTTCGTGCCAAACACCAACAAGACCAGTGCGGCGGCCGTTGCGCGATCCGAAAAGAAAAACAGCAGATTGCGCCGGGCTACCCAGAGCCCCAGCAAGGCGATCAGCAGGCTGCCCCAGCTGATCGCCGCCTGATACGGCAGCGAATAGCCGTCGGCCGGATACCCCAGCGGCGCAGCGACGGTATGTGCGATGGCAAACCAGGGTAAAAACTGCAGGGCCTGCCCCATGGAGTATTTCATGATATAGGCGCCCGACCAATGCCAAAAGCCCTGCATTTTTCCGGGCGTGGGTTGGTATTGCGCGATAATCGTGTCCAGAAAAACCGCCTTCTCCAGGTCGTGGTAAATAAACGCCGCCGGCAAATAGGCATAATAGCCCGATACGTCCCAGCCAATCGTGGCCTCCGTGCCCGCCATTTTCCATTTAGGGTAAAAAAACAGGCCGCCCCAGAGGATCAGCAAGGCGCCGGCGAGGACTGTAAGAAGGGAGAGGCGGTGTTGCATAGACAAAAGGTAGCAGGTGTGAAGGTGGATACTATACGCGCTCGATCAGGGCGGCATACCCCTGGCCAACGCCTACGCACATTGTTACCAGCGCATAACGTTTTTGCTGCTGTTGGAGTTCGAGGGCGGCAGAGAGCAGGATGCGCGCGCCCGACATGCCGAGCGGGTGCCCCAGCGCGATAGCGCCGCCGTTGGGATTGATGCGCGGATCATCGTCGGCCAGACCCAGGTTTCGGGTGACTGCAAGGCTTTGCGCGGCGAAGGCTTCGTTCAGTTCGAGGATATCCACGTCGGCCAGGCGGAGACCGGCTTTTTCCAGGGCTTTCCGGGTAGCGCTGACCGGGCCGATGCCCATGATACGCGGTTCCACGCCGGTGACGGCCGAGCTCCGGATGCGGGCCAGGGGTTTGAGTCCGTACTGCGCCACCGCCCGGTCGGAAGCAATAATCAGGGCGGCCGCGCCGTCGTTGAGTCCGGAGGCATTGCCGGCGGTGACGGAGCCATTTTTCTGGAAAGCGGGCTTGAGTTTTGCCAACGCTTCCAGCGTGGTATCAGGTTTTAGAAATTCGTCCTGTTCAAACAGCACCGGATCGCCTTTGCGCTGCGGGATGGGGACGGGGGTGATTTCCAGCGCCAATCGGCCGTTTTGGCGCGCGCGGGCGGCCTTTTGCTGCGACCACAGGGCGAAGGCGTCCTGGTCTTCCCGGCTGATGCCGAATTCTTCCGCCAGGTTTTCGGCCGTTTTTCCCATGGCCTCTACTCCGTAGAGCGCTTCCATGCGGGGGTTGATGAAGCGCCAGCCGAAGCTGCTGTCGTACATTTGGGCGTCGTTTCCGAATGGTTTGGCGGTTTTGGAGATCACCCAGGGGCCTCGGGTCATGTGTTCCATGCCGGCGCTGAGGAACAGATCACCATCGCCGGCCCGGATCGCCCGGGCGGCATGGACGGCGGCGGACAGTCCGGAGGAACAGAGGCGATTGACCGTCTCACCAGGTACCGTCCAGGGAAGTCCGGCCAAAAGCAGGCACATGCGGGCCACGTTGCGGTTGTCCTCGCCTGCCTGGTTAGCGCAGCCCATGATGACATCGTCGTAGGCTTCCAACGGGATTTCCGGGTGTTTTTCGACTAAGGCTTTGAGCACGTGCGCGCCCAGGTCGTCTGCGCGCACCGGCGCGAGGGCGCCCGCAAAGGCGCCGATGGGCGTCCGGATTCCGTCAATAATATATGCGTCCATAGAAGTGTAAGAGCGTGTCTAAAATTATATTCTCTGCTAATATGAAAAGGATTTTTTAGCCAGACAAGGCGCTTTTTGCAGGCGTAATGGGACTAATTACGGCGAAAAAAGGAACGAAGGTTGGCTGAAAAAGACTTTCATATTCGCGAGAAATATCATTTTAGCCATGCTCTGAGCGCCTGTCAGGGATTTTAATTTGCCATGCAAAGGTAACTCTTCGCCGCCGCGAATAAAAAAAATCAATACATACTCTTTACTTTCGCGCCGTATAAAACCAGCACCTATGCAAAAGCAAAGAAATTTCAAAGAAGAAGCCCTGCATTACCACGCCAAGGGGCGGCCTGGAAAAATTGAGGTCATCCCCTCCAAAGAAACCGCCAACCAGCGCGACCTTTCCCTGGCGTATTCGCCCGGCGTCGCAGAACCCTGCCTGGCTATCGCCGCCAATCCGGAAGACGTGTATAAATACACGGCCAAAGGCAACCTCGTCGCGGTGATCAGCAACGGCACGGCCGTACTCGGCCTTGGTGATATCGGCGCCGCAGCCGGCAAGCCGGTTATGGAGGGCAAAGGCCTCCTGTTTAAAATCTATGCCGATATTGACGTGTTTGATATCGAATTGGATACCAAAGACGTGGATGAATTCGTCCGAACGGTCAAAATTCTGGAACCAACCTTCGGGGGCGTCAACCTCGAAGATATTTCCGCGCCGGAATGCTTCGAAATTGAGGAAAGGCTAAAAAAAGAACTCAATATTCCGGTGATGCACGACGACCAGCACGGCACGGCAATCATCAGCGCCGCCGCCCTGCTCAATGCGCTCGAACTGGTAAAAAAGGATATTGATAAAGTGAAAATCGTGGTCAACGGCGCCGGCGCTTCCGCGATTTCCTGCACCCGCCTGTACTGCGCGCTCGGCGCCCGGAAAGAACATATTTTTATGTTCGACAGCAAGGGGCTGCTGCATTCTTCGCGCAACAACCTCGACGGCAAAAAAATGGAATTTGTCAACGACAGCAAACCGGCAAGTACGACCCTGGCGGAGGCCCTGGCCGGCGCAGATGTGTTTGTCGGGCTTTCCAAAGGCAATATACTCAATCGCGCGATGGTGCAAAGCATGGCGCCCGATTGCATCGTGTTTGCCATGGCAAACCCCGACCCGGAAATCAGCTACGATGAGGCGACGGCGGCCCGGAAAGATATCATAATGGCCACCGGGCGTTCCGATTTTCCCAACCAGGTTAACAATGTACTCGGGTTCCCCTTTATCTTCCGCGGCGCGCTCGACGTGCGCGCGAAGGCGATTAATGAAGAAATGAAACTCGCCGCCGTGCGCGCCCTGGCAGAACTGGCCAAAAAACCGGTGCCGGATATCGTCAACACCGCGTATAATACCACCAACCTGGTGTACGGCCGCGATTATATTATCCCCAAACCGGTGGATCCGCGCCTGCTGACCTCCGTCGCGCCGGCAGTCGCCCGCGCCGCTATGGAGTCCGGCGTGGCGCAACAACCGATTACCGACTGGGATGCGTACACGCTGCAGCTCTCCAAACGCCTCGGGATGGACAATACGCTCACCCGCGTGCTGCAAGATAAGGCGCGCCGGCAACGCAAACGCGTTGTCTTCGCCGAAGCAGAAAATGTCTCTATGCTCAAAGCGGCCCGGATTGTCATCGAGGAGGGTATCGCAACGCCGGTGCTGCTCGGCGATCAAGTCCGCATCCGGGAAATCCTGGCGGAAAATTTCATCGAACTGCCGGACGTGGAAATTATTGACCCGGGCAACCCGGTTACCCCGGAAGAAAAAGACCGGCTGGAGCGCTATGCGGACATTTATTACGAAAAACGCAAACGCAAGGGGGTGATTCGCATCGAGGCCTCGCTCACGATGCGCCGGCGCAATTACTTCGGCGCGATGATGGTGGAAACCGGCGACGCCGATGCCATGATCAGCGGGCTGGGCCGCAAATACCCCGATACCATCCGCCCGGCCCTGCGCATCATCGGCGCCCGGGAGGGCGTGCGCCGGGTAGCCGGTATGTATATCCTGATGACCCGCTTCGGCCCCGTTTTTCTGGCCGATACCACGATCAACTTCAATCCAACGGTGGAAGAAGTTGTCGAAATCGCCGAATTATCTGCCAGAGAAGCGGAGAAATTCAACCTAACGCCTCGAATTGCTCTCCTCACCTATTCTAATTTCGGCTCGGTCCCCGGCGACAGCGATGCGGAAAAAATGCGGCAGGCTACGCATATCCTCAAAGCAAAACACCCCGACTGGATCGTGGAAGGGGAAATGCAGGCGCACCTCGCATTCGATACGGATATCATGCGCCAGTACTATTCCTTCAGCGATTTGAAAGACCAACGCGCCAACGTCCTGATCTTCCCCAACCTATCGGCCTCCAATATCGCCTACAACCTGGTGAAAGAACTGGCCGGGATCGAAAAAATCGGCCCGCTGATCATGGGCCTGAAAAAACCGGTGCACGTGCTCCAACTCGGCGCCTCGGTGCGGGAAATTGTGGATATGGTGGCGCTCGCCGCCGTGGATGCGCAATCCTAGGAAAGGTCTGATTACACGAGGCCGGCCGACCGCCGGCCTCGTGTAACCAGACCCTTGTCGGTGCAGTTGGAAAACGAATGCTTTTACCCGTACACGGTACGAACGTTAAAGATTGTTTAATCCGATCCGGTCTTTCGACCCACCCGCGCATCTTTGCGTTTGATAGAAGTCACAACAAACAAACACAAACGCAAAAATGGTAAAAAAAACACTTCTGCTGCTGCCGGCGCTGCTGCTCGGTATGCACACCGCCCAAGCCCAATTTGGCAAAGTACTGGATAAAGCCAAGCAGACCGTTGGCAAAGTAACCGGCGGCGACCTCACGCAGGACGAAATAGGCGGCGGCCTCAAAGAGGCCCTCAACAACGGTATTGGCGAGGCGGTGGACTTTTTATCCGCCAAAAATGGGTATTTCGGCAGCCCGTACAAGATTCTCGTGCCGGAAGAGGCGCAAAAAGTCGTATCCAAATTGAAAAACGTGCCGGGCTTCAGCAACGTAGAGGCCGATCTCACCGAACGTATGAATCGCGCGGCGGAGGACGCGGCCGCAAAAGCAAAACCGATTTTCATCAACGCGATCAAGCAAATGACCTTCCAGGACGCCATGAATATCCTCATGGGCAACCCCGATGCCGCCACGCGCTACCTCGAAAAAAGCACGTATAAAAGCCTCTATGCGGAGTTTAAGCCGGTCATCCAGGAGTCGCTCGACAAAGTGAACGCCCGCACCTACTGGCGTGAGGCCGTAACCGTGTACAACAAAATCCCGCTGGTGGAAAAAACAAACCCGGAACTCGACGACCACGTGACCACGAAGGCGCTGTCGGGCCTTTTCAGCCTGGTGGAGAAGAAAGAAAAGGGCATCCGGGCGGACGTTAACCAGCGCAGCAGCCCGCTGTTGCAAAAGGTGTTTGCAAAACAAGACAAGTAATTTGCCTGCGCCTAGTATAAACAGGGGCTTTCGACTCAGCGAGTCGAAAGCCCCTGTTTGTATGCATCCCAAAAAAACAGCGCGCTATTGCGCGTACATGGCTTCCACCTCCTGTTTAAATTTATCCAGAATCACCCGACGTTTGAGCTTCATCGTCGGCGTCAGTTCTGCTTCCGAGCCGTCTTTTTTACTCGGTTCCCATAGATCGGGCAGGAGCGTGAATTTTTTGATCTGTTCAATTTTTCCAAAATACGGATTGATGCGCTCCACCAGCATTTGGAAGCGTTCGACTACCTGTGGATGTTGGATGGCTTCGCGCACGGTTGTCCAGGGGATTTCTTGGCGGTTGCACCATTCGCGCAATCCGTCTTCAGAGGGCACGATCAGGGCGCAGACGTAATTTCTGTTTTCGCCGACGATCATGGCTTGCTCGACGAGGTAGTGTTCTTTCAACAGGGTTTCTATTGGCGCGGGCGCCACGTATTTCCCGCCGCTGGTTTTCAGCAGTTCTTTTTTGCGGTCGGTAATTTTGATAAATTTCCGGCCGTCCGGGCCTTCAAGCAGGCGGCCTACATCGCCGGTGGCGAGCCAGCGCTCGCCGTTGATGATCCGGATCACTTCGTCGGTTCTTTCCGGCTGTTTGAAATAGCCGGCCATGACGCCCGGGCTTTTCGCCAGAATTTCGCCGGCCCCCTCCCCGTATTCCGGATGGGCTTCGATCAGAATGTCGGTGCCTTCGAAGGGCTGTCCGACGGTACCGAGTTTTGCGCCGCCGGGGGCGAAGTGATTGAAGGAGATGGCCGGCGCGGTTTCCGTCAGTCCGTAGCCTTCCCGGACGGGAATGCCGGCCGCATTGAACACGCGCATAATTTTGACCGGGCAGGCATTGGCGCCGGTGATAATGCCTTTTACGCGGCCCCCCAGGGCTTCGCGCCATTTGGAGAACACCAGTTTGTCGGCAATGCGCCATTGCAGCGCTTTCCAAGGGCCGGGCTTTTGGTCAAAGTCCCAGGTATCAGCCAGATTCATTGCCCAGAAGAAGATCGCGCGTTTAGCGCCTTTCAATTCGTAGCCTTTGGCGTAGATTTTATCATATACTTTTTCCAGCAGGCGCGGCACGGTGGTGAACAGGTGCGGGCGGATCGCGCGCAGGTCGCCTGTTTCACCGCCGAGGTTGTCGGTGCCTGTAAAGATCACGCTCAGGCCGTAGCCAGTCATGGCATAGACCACGGCCCGCTCGAAGCTGTGGCTGACCGGCAGGAAGCTCAGCAGTTGATCCCCCGGTTTGTAAGGGATCAGATCGCGCATACACTCGACATTATAGGAAATATTCCGGTGGCTGAGCATCACGCCCTTCGGGTTGCCGGTCGTGCCGGAGGTGTATATATAGGTGCAAATATCGTCGAGTTGGACGGCGGCTTTGAGGCGCTCCACCTCCGACAGGTCGCAGCCGGGTTCGGCCATCAGGACATCCCATTTGCGCGCATTGGGGTGTTCGTAAAAACTGAAGATCTCCTTTAGTCCGGGTACGTTCGGTTTCGCTGCGTTGATTTTGTCGTATAAATCTGCATCACCCACGACGCAGTATTGCACTTCGGCTTCGTTCAGGATATACTCATACTCGCGTGCGGCGATGGTTGGGTACATCGGCACGTTGAGTACGCCGATTTGCAGCATGGCGAAATCCAGCGCCACCCATTCCGGCAGCGTACGGTACACGACGGTACCCACCTTGTCGCCGGGCTTGAGTCCCAGGCGCAGCAGGCCCACACTGATCCGATTGACCATATCCACCATTTCCCGGGTGGAATAAAAGACCCACTGGTCGTTCACTTTGTGCCCGTAGGCGCGTTCCTGAGGCGTTTCGCGGTATTGGTCGTACAGGTACTCGAAGAGTGGTTTAACCGGCATAGCGTTTTGTTTTGTTCAGGTTAAAAAATGGTTGACCCAAGTGTCAAAGGTACATCATTTTGTTTTTATAACAGCAAAACTATTATTATTTGCAGGGGGCGGTGTAGGTGCAAACCAAACAAGGAGCGATTTCTTTATTCAGAAACCGGCGTTTCCGGAATAGGTATTGGCCACAAACACCATAGGCGCCCGCACGCTTTGTCTGCGCAGGTTTTTAAACTCCTCGTGTCTGGCCGAATCCTCCGGAAAATTCCGTGCGAGCAGGATAAAAATCCGCCGTGCGGGTTTGCCATTGGCCTCGAGTATAATCGGCCCGCGCTCCTCGGTCAGTAAAATATCAAAGGCGATTTCGGCAAAATCGCCGAACCGGTCGTGCAGCAGGCGCGTGCATTGGAGGCAAATTTGTTCCATTCGCGCAAGTTGCCCGGCGTAATCCAGTCCGCAACGCGCAATCGCTGCCTGCAAGGCCTCCACGGGCCTGGCGCTACCGCCCGCGCTGAGGTTCGACACCCAATTGGCCGGATCGCCGATTCGGACGCCCTGCCCGGTAATGTGGTATCGGTTTTGTCCGCGATTTTGAATCAGTACCCGAATATCGTATGGACTGTCTTCGTACCGGATCATGTTTGCTTTGGGTTGCACGAAGTACTCGGCGCCGTCAAAATGCCTTTGCAGGTATTCAAGGCAGTCATTTTTGGGTATTTCAACTGGCGGTTGTTGGGCCACCCGAAGTGTTGCCTGGGCGCCTTGCAGCTCCAAAACCGCGATACCGGCGCCATTAGAACCCGTAACCGGTTTGATGTAAAGCGTCGGATGGTGCGCCCAGTACGCCTCCAAATCCGGCAGCGTCAGTGCGCCGAGCAGGGTCGCCGGCAGGGTGGGCAACCCGTGCGCTTCCAAATAATGGTGAAATTCCACTTTGTTTTTCAGCAAAGCAACCATCTCCGGCGGCGTGGAGAACGCGCTTTTTCGGGCAATTAAAAAATCCAGCATTGTCAGGTATTGCGCTTTCTCGCCGGGCGCTTTTGCGGTAAAACGATCGTACAGCACCTCCGGAATTGGCTGCACCGACTCCTGCCAAACGCCCTCCGCGTATTCATATCCGGCTACCTCGGGGCTGCCCGCCTCCCAACGCATCGGCGAAAAAACAAACAGATGCACCGGCAGGTCGGAACTGGCCGTGGCCATCTCTTCAAAAAACAAGGTCTGCTTGCCAAAAGGCGTCCATTCCGCCTCTTCTCTGGCCAGGATACCAACGCGAATGATCATGATTGAAGATAATTATATTTCGTGCCGACAAACATAGCGGTAAATTCGTATTTTTAGCCCGATTTACTTGATTTCTTTACCCTCGCGCTACACCCCCTCGCACGATGAACACACTCCAGCGTCCGCAACTGCTCGATCATCTCTGGGAACTCCAGCGAACCCATCGGCATATCCGGGATCAGGATATCCAAAACTTGGCCGCTGCATTGGATATTTCGGCGATTGATCTGGAAGGCGTGGTTTCTTTTTA
>JBEIDF010000029.1:0-30283 GCA_040383605.1 Lewinellaceae bacterium | reverse complement strand
TACGGTCTGCCTGACGGTTACCGACCCCTTTGGCTGTTCCGCGCAATCCTGTAAAACCGTTTCTGTTTCGGATCAAAACGCCGGTTCCTGCGGGTATGATCTGTCGCTCACCGCTGTGGGCGTCACGCTGTTTGGCGCGCTCCAACCCGCATCCGATGCGGCCGGCGCGCTGATCTCGGTGCAGTGGTTCGACAGTAAGACGAATCAGGTGCTGGCCGAAACGGCGAATTTTTCCCACAACCTGGCCGACTATGGCGCATATCTTATTTGCGCGCAGTATCAGGTGAAAAATGCGGCCGGCGAACTCTGCTCCAATACCCTGTGCCGCCAACTTCGCGTCAGCGAACCGGGCTGCGTGATGCCCGAACTGGCTAACAGCAGCAGCGTTTGTCCGGGGTTTTTCGCGCCGGTGTGCGGTTGCGACGGCGTTACGTATGGCAACGAGTGCGAGGCGATGAATGCCGGCGTCACCGGCTGGTGGGCGGGCGTTTGCGGCGCAACCGGCGCCTGCCAGGCTGATTTTTCCTGGGAATTGCTCTCCGGCGCCCCGGGAAGTCCCTATTCCGTGGAATTTACCAATCTTGCCTCCGGCGATTATACTATTGCGCAGATAGACTTTGGCGACGGGTCGCCCATCTTCGAAGCCGCGCAATGGACTGCCCAAACGCATCAGTATCCCCACGGCGGGATCTTTCGCGTGCGCCTGACAGTCTGGAAAACCGACGGCTGCGTGTCTTCTGTCACCAGGCTCATTCTCACAGACGCCGCCCATGCCGCCGCCAATTGGCTGCCCGGCGACGCCGATTACGTGCTGCCCGGCGACGCCAACGGCGACGGCCGCGCCAATGTGTATGACCTGCTTCATCTGGGCGTCGGGTACAGCCACCTCGGCGCGCCTCGCCCGAACGCCTCCACCGACTGGACGCCGCAATACGCGCCCAATTGGACGGAAGCGACCGCCTCGGGCGTGAATTTCAAGCACCTCGACTGCGACGGCAATGGCGCAGTTAACGCGCTGGACACCGCCGCAATCCGGATGCATTACCAAGCCATTGATACCACCGCCGTGGTGTGGAATCCTTCGGCCCCGGTTGTCCGCTTGTTCTTTCCGCAGGACACCCTGTTCGTCAACCCGAATAATCCCGAGCCGATCGAATTTTCGGCGCACCTGCTGGTTGGCAGCCCGGCCAAACCGGCTACCGGATTATACGGCCTCGCTTTGGCGCTCAAGTACCCTGAGTTTATTGACTACGAGCCGACCAGCGATTATTTTAGCGAATCGTTCTTCGGCGCCGCCGAGGATATCCTGTGGCTGCCGCAAACAATCCATAATCGGCGCCAGCTCGACCTGGGTTTTTCGCAGAAAAACGGAAATGGCGTCACCGGAAATGGCAAAATAGCCAAGATCACCTTCAAGGCAGATTTTATTATCATCATTGATATCGCCGACCGCTCCGCCTCCGGCGCGATTCCGCTGACCATTCCGATCCGCGGGCTAAAAGGCGTGGACGCGCAGGGCAATAAGAAAGACCTGAGCCTGGCGGCGGTACAGGATACCCTTTGGATTAAATTGGTGCAAACTACCGGCACGGACGAGCAGTCCGAACGCCAAAACGCCGCGCGCGTGTTCCCGAATCCGGCGCAAGGCGCCGTCTCTATCCTGACGAATCAACTCGCGGTGGAACAGATTGAATTAATCAGTCCGCTCGGCCAGGTTCTTCGACACGTGCCGACGAACCAACACGCCGGGCTTCACCGCCTCGATCTGCACGGCTTGCCGCCGGGTATCTACACGCTGCGGTTACAGACGCCCAAAGGCCCCGTTGAAAAGAAATTGGCCGTTCGTTAAGCGCGGCCGCCGTTTAGCGTCAGTTCTGCGCCTTCCTGTCCGATCAGTGTGCCGATTGCGACTCCCATCCCGCTCAGGCGCACGGCAACCGCGACGTTTTCGGACACGTTTTCGACAATTGGGTACTTTACCGTTCCGGTACCGAGAATGCCCGTCCACCAGGCGTCCACCTCCAATTCCAGGCCAGGGCAGATCACCCGGCGCAGGAGTTGCGCCAGCGAGCTGCGGATGAGTTCGTTGGGGCCGAATTCGTCGGTTTGTTCTTCGATTTGCGCGAGGTTGCGGCCGCCGCCGAGCAGGATGCGGCCGTCTATATTGCGGAAATAGTAGTATCCGCGATCATAGTGAAAACAGCCCTCCACTTTAAGTCCGGGTATGGGTTTGGTGATTAGCACTTGGTTGCGTGCGGGCACTACCGGGAGTTCGGGGAGCAGGCGTTTTGCGAAACCGTTTACCGCTACGAGGACGCGCGGCACGCGCAAAGTCCAGCCGAACCCCGTTTGGATTTCCACGCCCTGGCTGCTGTCTTCCAGCGCGGTAATTTCCACCCCGTTGTACAAGCGGACGCCGCATTCGAGGGCGATATCCAGCAGCGATTTCATCATTTTGCCGGTGTGTACTTGTCCTTCCTGTTGGTTGATAATCAGGTGTTGCACGCCGTGGAAGCCGAACTGCGACAGGGCGTGGTCTGCCGTTTTATATACTTCCGGGGCGCCCGTTATGGCGCCGATTTTGTTATTCAGATCGTTCATGCGTTCCAGACAGTACGAGTAAGTGTCCTCGTCGTCGTCCGTAAACATTTCATATCCGCCTTTCATCTGGAAATCCAGGCGTTCGTCTCCTACCAGGCTGCGCAGCGCCTGGAGGCCGCGCCAGCGTTTTTCCACCACAGTCAGCATGGCGTCCTCGCCCATCTTCTGGACATCGTCCAGCAGTTCGGTCATCGAGCCAAAGCAGGCAAAACCAGCATTCCGGGTGCTGGCGCCGGTAGGCAGCATACCCCGTTCAAAAATTGCCACTTCCAGTTTTGGGCGCTGTTTTTTCAGGTGAATAGCCGCATTTAAGCCGACGATGCCGCTACCAATAATGGCGACGTCAATATCTTTTAAAAAGCTTTCCCGCTCCCAATAGCTCAATTTGTAGGTAAACATGGTGTAGTCTTAAATTAGCACACAGCCGGCGGCTGGATGGATTAAAACGCAAAAATTCCGGTTTGTTTTCAGATCCTGTTCGATGCTGTATAAAAATATTGTAAAATTATTTAACCGCGGCTTTCTCGGCGTGGAGCTTCGCCTGTTTCCGGTGCATAGCCTACAGGCTGCCGTTCGACAATAAACGCCATTTTGGCGCGCGGCTTCCGCCGAAATTCGACGGAAGCCGCTTATTTTCGGTCAGATATGCGGAATTGCGCAGCACAGATCAGCGCCACCAGCGGAACAGCAGCCAGCCGCCGGCCAGCGCCAGCGCGGCAGCGGCGGCGGCGGCGGGGTAATTTCCGTACAGCAGATAGCCGGTGGAGAACAGCGCCCCGTACACCGTTAGGCAGCCGATTAGCATAGACAATATTTGTCGGGGCAAAACGCCGGCGCTGATTTCTTCCGGGCGGAGTGCGCCTGTTTCCAATCCGCGCGCCACCACCGGTTTCCAGCCGGCTGCTTCCGGACGGATGTGTTTGTAGAACGAGAGCAGCACGTCGCGCTGCGTCGGCGGCGTGAGCAGCGTCACGGTCACCCATCCGACCGTGGTGACGGCCACGCCGATCAGGAGCTCCTGCCAATCGGACAATCCGGTATTCACGGTGTTTAGTACCAGCGCCACGACAAACGAAAGGACCATTGCCGCCAATTCGGAGTAGGCATTGATTCGCCACCAGAACCAGCGCAGGATGAACAGCAGGCCCGTGCCTGCGCCGATCTGCAAGAGAATATTAAAGGCGCTCAGCGCGCTGTCCAGCGTCAGCGCCAGCAGCGAGGCCAGGATCATGAGCAACACCGTGGACAGGCGGCCCACCTGCACCTGGTCTTTTTCCGACGCTTCCGGGCGGATAAACCGCTTATAGACGTCGTTCACTACGTATGAAGCGCCCCAGTTCAGGTGCGTCGCGATGGTGCTCATATAGGCTGCGGCGAGCGAGGCCACGATCAGTCCGGCCAGTCCGGCCGGCATCAGCGTCATCATAGCCGGATAGCCGAGGTCGTGTCCGATTTTATCCGCTTCCACCGTAGGGAATGCGCGTTGGATATCGTCGAGCGTGGGGAACAGCACCAGCGAGCCCAGGGCGACGATAATCCAGGGCCAGGGCCGCAGGGCGTAGTGTGCGACATTGAACAGGAGCGTGGCGCCCATGGCGTGGTCTTCATTTTTCGCTGCCAGCATGCGTTGCGCGACATAGCCGCCGCCGCCCGGTTCTGCGCCGGGATACCAGACCGACCACCACTGTACGGCCAGGGGGATGATCAGCAGCGGAATCAGCGTAGCCGTGTCGCTGAAATCGGGCAGCATACTGATCTTGCCGCTTACATTTGGGTGCGCGAGCAGCGCCGGCAGGCTTTGAATTTCCGGCCGCGACAACACGACTACCGCGGCGCCGACCGAGCCGATCATAGCGACGATAAACTGGAAAAAATCCGTCAGCAGCACCGCCCGGAACCCGCCGATGGAGGAATAAACAACCGTTACCAGCGTGGCGGCCAGCAGGGTTGTGGTCGGCGACACGTCAAACATCACCCGGCCGATCTTGATTGCGGCCAGCGAGACCGTGGCCATGATCATCACGTTAAAGAAAACACCCAGATAGACAGCCCGAAAGCCGCGCAAAAAAGCGGCTTCCTTGCCGGAGTAGCGCATTTCATAGAATTCCAGATCGGTGAGTACCCCGGAGCGCCGCCACAGGCGCGCGTACACAAATACGGTGAGCATGCCCGTGAGCAGAAAAGCCCACCAGGCCCAGTTGCCCGCCACGCCGTTTTGGCGCACGATATCCGTCACGAGGTTCGGCGTGTCGCAGGAAAAGGTAGTTGCCACCATGGATACCCCCAGCAGCCACCAGGGCATATTGCGTCCGGACAGGAAAAATTCGCCGGCGCTGGCGCCGCTTTTGCCTGCGCCCCGCAGGCCGATCCAGAGCGAGATAAGGAAATACAGGACGATAAAAGACCAGTCGAGTAAGGATAATTGCATAAAATAAGGCAGGTAGTTAACAGAAATCGGGGCAATAATAAACCAGTTCTTTTAAACGCGCGTAAGTTTCCGATTTTTGCAGCCAAATCATTTTATGCCGACACTTCGGCCAAGCGATTATTACCGTTTAAACAAGTCAATATGCAACCAATACTTCTGATTTTAGCGGCCGGCGTTGGCAGCCGGTATGGCGGGCTCAAACAAGTGGACGGCATGGGCCCCGGCGGGGAAGCCATCCTCGAATATTCCGTGTACGATGCGATCCGGGCCGGATTTGGGAAAGTCGTTTTTGTTATCCGGAAAGACATCGAAGCCGCTTTTCGCGAAAAAGTGGGTGCTCGGATCGAAAAACGCATCCCTACGGTCTATGCATTCCAGGAAATGGACACCGCCCTGGGCGCTTTGTCCGCCCCGCGGCAGCGGGAGAAGCCCTGGGGAACCGGCCACGCCGTGCTGGCGGCAGCGCCCTATTTAGACGCGCCTTTCGCGACGATCAACGCCGACGATTTTTATGGGGCCGATGCCTTCCGCGCGCTGGGGCATTTTTTGCAGCGCGACTGCCGTCCTGAGCGCTATGGCATGGTGGCCTATCGCCTGGCCAACACCCTGTCGGAAAACGGCGCGGTATCGCGGGGCGTCTGTGCGGTAAACGCGCACGGCTTGCTGACCGGCGTGGTGGAGCGCACCCAAATCCAGCGTTTCCCCGAGGGCATCGCCTACACCGACGGCGATGGGGCTCGGCACCCGCTGGGCGAGCATACGCCCGTTTCTATGAACCTCTGGGGTTTTCACCACGCGATATTGCCCGAGGCCGAGCGGCAATTTCACGATTTTGTGCAGGAAAACAGGGAAAATCTCCGCGCTGAATTTTACATCCCGACCGTGGTCAACCACCTCATTCAGGCGGGAAAAATCCAGTTGCAGGCGCTGCCCTGCGATAGCCAGTGGTACGGCGTAACCTATCCGGAGGACAAAGCAACCGTGCAGGCGGCTTTGCGCGCCATGACGAATGCAGGCCAGTATCCACAACCGCTTTGGTAAAAAAGCAGCCAAAACGGCGGGTTTAAAAAATTTCCTGTACTTTTCTTGAATAAAAAACTCGCATTTTTTATATAATTTTGCACCCGAATTCCCGAACAAAGGCTCGAGAATAAAAAACACGCGTGTTTGTAAACAAAAGCAACCGCTTAGCCGGTTTGCCGACGGTTCCTTTTGGAGCGTTGCGGCGTCTGATGCAGCGGTTTCAACAAAAGTTTGGTTTTTTAATATGGAAAAGAAGCGATTGCTCATCATCACCCAGGAATTAGAGCCGTACACAGAAGATTCGGACATTTCCCGGTTGGTGGCGAAATTACCAAAATTCCTGCAGGACAATGGCTACGAGCTGCGAATACTGATGCCCCGTTACGGGGTCGTCAACGAGCGCAGGCACCGCTTACACGAGGTCGTGCGCCTTTCGGGCATGAATATCATTGTGGACGACGACGATTACCCGCTCATAATTAAAGTCGCCTCCCTGCCCGGTTCCCGGCTTCAGGTGTATTTTCTTGACAATGAAGATTTTTTTAGGCGCAAACTTATGTTTTCCAGCGAAGACGGCCAGCCTTTTGAGGACAATCCCGACCGCGCGGCTTTTTTCTGCAAGGGCGCCATTGAGACGGTCAAAAAATTCGGCTGGTCTCCGGATATTATTCTCTGTGCCGGCTGGATGACGGGTCTGGCGCCGCTGTACCTCAAAGCGGCGTACAAAACAGAACCCCTTTTCCACAACGCGCAGATTGTGTATGCGCTTTTTCCCGACCAGCACGAGCGTGTTGCGGGCGCGCGTTTTTTTGAAAAAGCGGCGATCAATAATTTATCGCAGGCAGATTTAGAGCTTTTCAAAACGGAAGACGTTATTTCGATGCACAAGGGCGCTTGCGCGTATGCCGACGCCGTGATTCTCGGGAGCGAAACCATAGATTCCGGCGCGGATTTTCTTGCTGTCGCGGCGGATAAGCCCGTGCTGCAGTTTAGCAACGAAGAGCAGTTCGCGGCAGACAGTATGGAATTTTTTCGCAAGATCACCGAAGTAGAAGTTTCTTAATCTGTGGGAAACAGCTGCCGCGCAGGGGCTGTCGGGGGCGTAGTTTCGGAGATACGCCGACCGGTTTTTATTTTCACCTCAATTTACGCTAAAACTCTTTGCATGTCGTTCCAATCCCGCTGTTTTCTGGGGCTTTCCGCAGCGCTGCTGTACCTGGCTTCCTGTACTAAACCCACTGCGTTCGGCGAGGGGCTGCTCAGTTCCGAGGTTGCCGATTACGCCTACACCGATACGCTCACGCTCCGCTGCACGGTGGAGCGGGAAGACAGTCTGTTGAGTTCGGATCGCAACTCGATTTCGCCATATTTTTTGTGCGGACAGCTGCAAGACCCCTTCTTTGGCGTTTCGACGTCCGAAATCTATTCGCTGCTGCAGCTTAGCAACGCCAGTCCGAATTTTACCAACGCCACGCTCGACTCCGCCGTGCTGTACCTCCGGTTTAGTCCGGCTGGCTTTTACGGCGATACTACCGTGCCTCAAACGCTCCGGGTGCATCAGTTGGACGAGCAATTGCGCTGGGATCGCGATTATTTTTCGAACCAGAGCCTGCTTTCCGGGCCGGAAATCGGCAAACTGGAAAATTTTCTCCCCAGGCCCTCCACGTTGTACAACGGCTTTGATACGGCGGCCACTGCCGCTAAAGCCGCGTACATTGCCGTGCCGCTTTCCGCAGATTTTGGAAATTTTTTGCTGGATGTGGACAGCCTGGACATGACCTCCGACTCGCTGTTTTGGAAAAAACTGCGCGGTATCCGGATCAGCGCCGAGCCGGCCTCGTCGCCGGGGGCGATGATGGCGTTTAATCTCAATGAAGTCAATTTCAGTTTTATCCGCCTGTACTACAAGCGGGACACGCTGAACCTGATTTTCGACTATGAATTCCTGGGATGTAATAAATTTACCCATTTCACCCACGATTACAGCGGCAGCAGCGCCGGACAGGCGATCGGTCAAGCCGCAACCGACTATCTCTACCTGCAGGGCATGGGCGGCCTGCGCCTTAAAGTCGAGATCCCGTATGCCGATCAGTTGGGCGATGTGGTAATCAATAAGGCGGAGCTCGTACTTGCGACCGCCGGCCTCAGCGGCGACAATCCGCTGCTGAAACCCGCCAACCAGTTGGTATTCACAGAGCTTCAGGGCGATTCCGCGCTGGTGCTCAGCAGCGATGTGTTGCATTCCATCGGCCCCTCGCTTTCCGGCTCCTTTGATACCTTCGGCGGGTATCCAATACAGGAAAAAGACGATGCCGGCGCGCCTATCCAGCGGTACCGGATGACGCTCAACCAGCGCTTCCAGGACATGGTGGAGGATACTTCCGGCGACGTCAAAAACAAAACGATCTACATCAACATCTACCCGCAACGCATCGTCGCCGCCCGGTCGGTGCTTTTCGGACCGAATCACCCGGATCATCCGATTCAATTGCAACTGAAGTACACCCGGTTGTAATCGAAAATCCGCTTAACCGTTCAGTATATGTGCGGAATTGTCGCTTATATCGGGCCTAAAATGGCCTACCCAATCCTGATCAAGGGTTTGCAAAGACTGGAATACCGGGGCTACGACAGCGCCGGCGTGGCCTTGCTTAACGGCGGCCTGCACGTCTATAAGAAAAAAGGCAAAGTAGCCGAATTGATCGAATACGCGAAAGACAAGGACGTCTCCAGCTGTATCGGCATCGGCCATACACGCTGGGCTACGCACGGCAAGCCCGACGACGTCAACGCCCACCCGCACGTCAGCGGCAATGGCCGTTTGGCGCTGATCCACAACGGAATTATCGAAAATTACGCGGTGCTGCGCAGCGCGCTTCAAAAACACGGCCATACGTTTATCAGCGAAACCGATACGGAGGTGCTGGTGCACCTGATCGAAGAGGTGCAAACGAAAGAAAATCTTCCGTTGGAAGAAGCCGTGCGCCAGGCCCTCGCCAACGTCCACGGCGCGTATGCGATCGTCGTCCTCGACCGCGAAGACCCGCACAAGCTCGTGGCCGCCCGGAAATCCAGTCCGCTCGTCATCGGAATCGGAAAAAATGAGTTCCTCATTGCTTCCGACGCCACGCCCATCGTGGATCATACCGATAAAGTGGTGTACCTAAACGACGAGGAGGTCGCTACTGTAACCGACGACGGCCAGCTGATCATCAAAACCCTTCGCAACGAGCTGATGAAGCCCGCTACCCACCAGATCGAAATGGAAATCGAACAACTCGAAAAGGGTGGGTACGACTATTTCATGCTCAAGGAAATATTTGAGCAGCCCACGACCATTTCGGAGTGTATGCGCGGCCGTTTGAACGCCGAAGAGGGCTGGGTGCATTTAGGGGGCATGTCGGAATATCAGAAACGAATGATCAACGCGCAGCGCATGATTATCCTGGGCTGCGGCACCTCCTGGCATGCGGGCATGCTGGCGGAGTACCTGCTGGAAGACCTGGCTCGGCTGCCGGTGGAGGTTGAATACGCCTCGGAATTTCGGTACCGGAATCCGGTCGTGCGCGACCAGGACGTGGTGCTCGCCATCTCTCAATCCGGCGAAACCGCCGACACCTTCGCTGCGCTCGAACTGGCCAAAGAGCGCGGCGCGCTCACCTACGGGATCGTCAATGTGGTCGGTTCGTCCATCGCCCGCCTGACGCACAGCGGCTCTTACATCCACGTTGGCCCGGAAATCGGCGTGGCGTCCACCAAAGCCTTCACCGGTCAGGTGACCATGCTCACGATGATGGCCCTGATACTGGGCTACGAACGGGGCTTTTTGCCCAAGTCCCGTTACCAAAAACTGGTGCAGGAACTTTCTCTTATTCCGGAAAAGGCAGAGCAACTGCTCAAAAATTGCCACGAAAAAGTGCAGTATATAGCCGGCGAATTTAAAGATGCCACCAATGCGCTCTATCTCGGTCGGGGATACAACTTCCCCATCGCGCTCGAAGGCGCTTTAAAACTCAAAGAAATATCCTACATCCACGCCGAAGGCTACCCGGCGGCTGAAATGAAACACGGACCGATCGCCCTGATAGACGAAAATATGCCGGTGTTTGTGATCGCCACGAACCTGAGCGCCTACGACAAAATCGTCTCCAATATTCAGGAGGTGAAAGCCCGGAAGGGGGTGGTCGTAGCCGTTGTGACGGAAGGCGACGAAGTCATCAAGCGCCTGGCTGATTTTACCATCGAAATTCCCGCCACGGAGGAGCCCCTCACACCGCTGCTGTCCGTTATCCCGCTCCAGTTGCTGGCCTACCATATCGCAGTGCTGCGGGAATGCGATGTGGATCAGCCGCGCAATTTGGCAAAATCAGTCACAGTAGAATAAACGCTCCAAAAACGCACAACCACAGTAAAAAAAGAAACATGAACAAACTCAATATTTCCTATAACACAGAAAAAACCCCGATTCGCTACCCGGAATACGGCCGCGGTATTCAGGAATTGTTGGAACACGCTAAAACTATCGAAGATCCGTACCGGCGGCAAAAGACGGTAGAGGAAATCGTAAATATGATGCAGTGGCTCAACCCGAACAGGAGCAACATCGAGGATTATCGCGAAAAACTCTGGAATAACGCCTTTGCGATCGCTGGATACGATCTGGACGTCAGCCCGCCGCCAGGCGTGGTAATCCGCAAGCAAACCGAGCGAGCGACGCCCGAACCGGTGCCCTACCCGTTTGTCGGCGGCCGGATGCGGCACTATGGCAACGGCATTCAACGTCTGATTGCCAAAGCCATCGCGATGCCGGACGGCCCCAAGAAAGAGGGCTTCGTAGAGGTGATCGCTTCCTACATGAAGCTCGCTTACAAAACCTGGAATCGCGAGCACTATGTGAGCGACGACGTGATCAAGGACGACCTGGAAATTTTGTCGAACGGCAAACTGGAACTGCACGAGGGCCACAGCTCGCTGGATATTCTGGCTGCCAGCGCCAAAGATCTGTATCGGCAGGGCAAACAGAACAAGAAATCCAAAAATCGCAAGAAAAACTATTTCCGCAAGCGGAAAAATAAATAATTGCGGTTTTGGGGGAGTCAAAAACCGCGCAACTGCCAAGTTTTTGAAATTGGTACAGTTTTTGAACATAATTTACCCGCCGGGTTGCAAATGCCGTGCAATAATCCCTAATTTTGCTACATTTCCCTTCCCCGCGCGGTTTACAAGATGCCTTTTGCATACCCTTTAGACACGCTCTTACGTGGAATCTGCGCATACCGACGAATCCGGCTTTCACGGTCATCCCTGTCTTTCGATTAGGAAACTGTTTTAAAACCAAAAACAATTGCTTTATGCAAAAAATTTGGATCATTTTGCCGCTGATCGTTTTCAGCCTCGGGTTACACGCCCAACAGGAAGCGCACTACACGCAGTTTATGTACAATAAACAGCTGATTAACCCTGCGTATGCCGGTCAGCGCGGCGTGGAGACCCTGACGGCCATTTACCGCAACCAGTGGGCCGGGTTTGAGGGCGCGCCGAAATCCGCCCTGCTGAGTTACAGCATGCCTTTTTTAAGCAAACGGGTTGGAATCGGATTCAATATTTCGCACGTTACGATTGGCTTACAACGCGACCTGAACGTGAACCTGGCGTACTCTTACGCACTGATATACAACGACAATTTGTCTGTCCGCCTCGGCGTGATGGGCTCGATGCGCTCCCTCGGTTTACAATTCGATGAGGCCGACCCGCTCAACCTGCTGGATCCATCCATCGAAAACCAACGCATCAACGACGTTTTTGCCAATGCGGGCGCCGGCATTTACGCCAATATCGGGGAAAATATCTACGCGGGTTTCTCCGTGCCGCGCCTGATTTCCAATACCCTCGGATTCAATCCGGATCCCGGCGTGCTCAAGGCCAGGGAGTACCGCCACTTTTACGGTATGGTCGGCGGCATTATCCCGCTCAAGGAGGATATCAACCTGAGTTCGGCGTTGTTGATCAAATACGTGCAAAACGCTCCGCTGGACGCCGACTTGAACGTTAACATCGAGCTGAAAAAATTTAGTACCGGCCTTTCTTACCGCTTCGGCGGCGAAGGTTTCGGCGAATCAGTGGATTTGCTGCTGTTCTGGCAGGCGTCGCCCCAGTTCGGCGTAGGCGCCGCCTACGATCTCTCGCTCACCCAAGTGCGCAATTACACGGCTGGCTCGTTTGAACTGCTCGTAATGGCTGATTTGCGCCGCCAGGGTTTCCGCCGCATGGCGAATCCGCGGTTTTTTATGTAAATGCTTGTTAAAAACTTGATTGTCGCGCAATTACAGCCCGGTAATCAACAGGAAAACAAGATCTAAAAACACCGCGATTCCAATGCGGCACGAACGCGAATAAAACTCCGTTTTCGTTTTGCATCTTTGCAGGGCGAAACCTATGCGTCTTTCTGTCGTCATCGTCAATTACAATGTCCGCCACTTTCTGGAGCAGGCGCTACTCAGCGTGCGCAAGGCGATGGAGGGGATAGCGGGCGAGGTGTGGGTGGTGGACAACCACTCGGTGGACGATTCGGTGCGCATGGTGCAGGAAAAATTTCCGGAAGTGCGCCTGATCGCCAACAAGCACAATCCCGGTTTTGCCATCGCCAATAACCAGGCCATTCGGGAGAGCCGGGGCGAATTCGTGCTGCTGCTCAATCCGGATACCCTCGTCGAAGAAGACACCTTCCGCAAATGCCTGGATTTTATGGACGCGCATCCGGAGGCCGGCGCCCTGGGCGTGCAGTTGATAGATGGCAGCGGCAAATATCTGCCGGAAAGCAAGCGCGGTTTTCCCTCCCCCTGGGTGGCGTTTTGCAAGACCGCCGGGCTGTCTGCCCTGTTTCCGAAAAGCCGGCTATTCAACCGCTATTACCTGGGGCATCTGGACGAAAACGAGACCCACTCGGTGGACGTGCTGGCCGGCTGCTTTATGTTTATCCGCCGCGCGGCGCTGGATCGGGCCGGATTGCTCGACGAGGCTTTTTTCATGTACGGCGAGGACATTGATTTATCGTACCGCATTGCCTCGGCGGGATATGTCAACTACTACTATCCCGATGCGCGGATCATCCACTACAAGGGTGAGAGCACGAAAAAGGGGAGCCTGAACTACGTGCGGGTTTTTTACCAGGCCATGATCATTTTTGCGCGCAAGCATTTCAGCGGTCGGCGCGCCGGCGCGTTCATTTTCATGCTCCAGGCGGCTATTTGGTTTCGGGCCGGGCTGACCTTGGCGGCCCAGCTTTTCCGGCGCGTGTGGTTGCCGGTACTGGATGCAGTTTTGCTGTACGGCGGACTGGTTTTCCTCAAAGATTTTTGGGCGAATTATTACTACAAAGACCCGTTTTACTTCAAGGATCCGGTTTTGTATTTTAATTTTCCCCTTTATACCGCCGTTTGGATGCTTTCCGTTTGGATTGCCGGCGGTTACGACCAGCGCTACGATCTGGGGCGGGTCATCCGCGGTTTGGCGTTGGGTTCGCTGCTGTTGGCGGCCATTTACGGTTTTTTAGACGAGTCCCTGCGCTCCAGTCGCGCCCTGCTGGCGCTCGGCGCCGCCTGGTCCGTCGTCGCGCTGTGCGGCCTGCGGCTCTTATTACACTTTGCGGAATTCCGCAATTTCCGCATCGGGCGTGAACGCGCGCGCAACCTCGTCATCGTGGGCGGCCGGGAAGAAAGCGCCCGCGCCGCCGCATTGCTCCGGCAGACCGGCATGCCGAAAAACCTGATCGGCGTTGTCGCCCCCACGGAAGCCGAAGCGGCAGATGCCGCCTGCCTGAGCAGCCTCGAGCAGCTCGACGAGGTGGTGCGGATTTATCGCGTCGAGGAGGTACTTTTCTGCTCCCGCGACGTCCGCGCCCAGGAAATTCTCGCCTGGATGACCCGCCTCGGCCCGTCGGTATCGTATAAAATCGTGCCCGAGGAAAGCCTGAGTATTATCGGCAGCAACAGCAAAAACGAGCCGGGCGAACTCTACACGATTGACATTCGCTACGAAATTGCACAGCCCGGTCGCCGCCGCAACAAGCGCGTATTCGACCTGCTCTACTGCGCCGCCCTCCTTGGCACGTTTCCCCTGTGGCTGTTTTTTGCAAAAAAAAGAAAACGCCTGGCCCAATCCTGGTTTGCCGTGCTCGTCGGCCAAAAAACTTGGGTGGGATACGCTCCGCACCCGGAAAACCGACACCTGCCCCCGCTGAAGCCTGGCGTTTTTACCCCTTCCGACAGCCTGAGTGCGCGTGTAGCTACCCCCGCCACAGTTGCGCGCTTGAATTTTCTTTACGCCAAAAACTGGAATGTTTGGACGGATGTGGAAATTTTATGGAAGAAATAAAACCAATTGGAAATTGCGGATTGGGGATTTCGGATTGGGGATTGGGGGCGATGGCGGGTATTTTTTCGCGGATTCTGCGGGAACCCCTCGCGCGCTGAGGCGGTAGCGGATTGGTTCTAAAATGTTTTTGTAAAAAGGGAAAATTGTACTACACTTTGTTTTAAATTTGCAATCGAAAAGTTCCCGCAGAATTCGCAGAACCCGCGAAAAAATACCCGCCATCGCCCCAAATCCCCAATCCGCAATCCGCAATCCCCAATTCGTTCATGTTTTCTCACCTCCACTGCCACACCCAATTCTCCCTGCTTGACGGCGCTGCTGCCATCCCCGCACTGTACAAAAAAGCGGCTGCTGATGGCATGAAAGGCCTGGCGATCACCGACCACGGGAACATGTTCGGGGTGTTTCAGTTTGTGGCGGAAGCAGCGAAGCATGAGGGCGTGAAGCCGATTGTGGGCTGCGAGTTTTACCTGGTGACCGACCGGCATCGGAAGATTTTTACCAAAGAGGATAGGGATAAGCGTTTTCACCAGCTTTTTTTGGCAAAAAACGCGGAAGGGTACAAAAATCTGGTGAAGCTCTGTTCCCTGGGTTATGTGGAAGGGTTGTACGGCAAATATCCGCGCATTGACAAGGAGTTGGTATTGCAATACCACAAAGGCCTTATTGCCACGACCTGCTGCATCGGCGCCACGGTTCCCCAGGCAATTCTGCGCAAAAGCGAGGCGGAGGCGCGTAAGGAATTCGAGTGGTGGTTTGATATCTTTGGGGAGGACTATTACATCGAGATCCAGCGCCACCAAATGCCCGAGCAGGATAAAGTGAACGCCGTGCTGCTGCGCTGGGCGGAGGAATACAAGGTGAAGGTGATCTGCACCAACGATTCTCATTATGTGGATCAGAAAGACTGGAACGCGCACGATATCCTGCTGTGCATCAATACCGGCGAAAAGCAATCCACCCCGGCTATCCGGGAATTTATCGAAGAGGGCGCTACCATGAAGGGCGGCCGCTTTGCTTTTTGGAATGACCAGTTCTACTTCAAAACGCAGGCGGAAATGGCCGAGTTATTCAAAGACGTGCCTTTTGCTTTGGAAAACACGCTGGAAATCGTGGACAAGTGCGAGCACCTGCGCCTGAAACAGGATATTCTGCTGCCCAATTTTGTGATTCCGCAGCAGTTTGCCTCGCAGGACGATTACCTGCGCCACCTCGCCTTCGAGGGCGCGCGCGCGCGGTACAAGGATATCACCCCCGAAATTGAAGAACGGCTGAATTTTGAGCTGCATACGATCAAAACCATGGGCTTCGCCGGGTACTTCCTGATCGTTGCTGATTTTATCCAGGCCGGCAGGGACATCGGGGTGTTTGTCGGCCCGGGCCGCGGCTCGGCGGCCGGCTCGGCCGTGGCGTATTGCATCGGCATTACGAATATAGACCCGATCAAGTACCGACTGCTGTTCGAACGTTTTCTGAATCCAGACCGCAAGAGCATGCCGGATATTGATACGGACTTCGACGACGAAGGCCGGCAGAAGGTGATTGATTATGTGGTGGAAAAATACGGCAAACAACAAGTGGCGCAAATCGTCACCTACGGCACCATGGCCGCTAAAATGTCTATCAAAGACGTTGCGCGCGTACTCGACCTGCCACTCGACCAGTCAAACGCCCTCGCGAAACTCGTGCCGGATAAACCAGGCATCTCGCTCAAACGCGTGCTGACCGCCCCGCTCGACGGCGATGGCTCGCTGCGCGATAAAGAAGGCCTGGGTAACGACGACCTCGAAAATGTCAAAAAACTCCGGGGGCATCTCGAGGCCACCGGAACCCAGGAAAGCACCGTCCTCCGCGAAGCCTTGGTGCTCGAGGGATCGGTGCGCGGAACCGGTATCCACGCCGCCGGCATCATTATCGCGCCGAAAGACCTCACGGAAATTATCCCGGTAGCAACCGCGAAGGACTCCGACCTCCTCGTCACCCAATTCGAAGGCTCCGTCATCGAAGACGCTGGGGTAATCAAAATGGACTTTCTGGGGCTGAAAACGCTTACGATCATCCGCGATGCGCTCCGACTGATCGAACAAAACCACGGACTAAAAATTGACATAGACCAAATCCCGCTCGACGACGCCAAAACGTACGAACTCTATCAACGCGGTGAAACCAACGGCACGTTCCAGTTTGAAAGCGCCGGTATGCAAAAATACCTGCGCGAACTGAAGCCCGACAAATTCGACGATCTCATCGCCATGAACGCCCTCTACCGGCCCGGCCCGCTGGAGTATATTCCCGATTTTATCGCCCGAAAGCACGGCCGCCAAGCCGTCACATACGACCTGCCGGCCATGGAGGAATACCTCAGCGATACCTTTGGTATTTGCGTGACTGGCGACACCCTGGTGCACGATGCGGATTCTGGAAAACAGGTCCGCATAGATCAGTTGCAGCACCGGGTCGGCGATTTCTTCGTCCAGGGCGTGGACGAAAACGGAAAAGCCCAAAAGGCCCGCGTCACCTATTGGGTGTGCAACGGCATAAAACCGGTGCTGGAAGTCAAACTCCGCAACGGCGCCTCCGTGAAAATGACCGCCAACCACCAGGTGCTGACAAAATCCGGCTGGCAGGAAATCGGCGCGCTGACACCCGGCGCAGCGATCGCCACCCCGCGCCAACTCCGCTGCGACCGCCCGCTGCAAACGGATCCCCATACGCTGCGCGCATCGGCTTATGCGCTGGCCGACGGCGCCCGGCGTGGCGATGCGCTATTTCCCGACATGGTGCTGAAATCGGTACCGGAATTTATTTTCGGACTCGGAGAGCCCCAAATTGCCGCTTTCCTCGCTGCGCTCTGGGAATGCGACGGCCAAATCGGGCGGAAATCCGCTTCGATCAAAACCGCCTCGCCGCGGCTGGCCTCCGATATCCAAACGCTGCTCCTGCGCCTCGGCATCGCTGCCGCCATCCAGCCTACCGCTTATCCCGGCCCCCGGCCGGGTTTCCAGATTGCCGCGTATTTGGTGGTCGCGCTCGATCTGCAGGCGTTTACGGAAAAAATTGCGGTGCGCGGCGGCTGGAAACGCGCGCCCGAACAACCGGCAAATGTCGCCCGCAACCGGCCTTCCCGCACATGGATTCCGGCCTGGAAACCCGCGCAAACGATCCCCGCCGGTCGGTACGTCCTGGCCGAAACCCGCCAAGCGGCGGTAATCACCCGAAATCAGGATATTTGCTGGGAAGAAATTGTATCCATCACGCCTGCGGGATACGAAACAGTGTACGATATCACGGTGGAGGACATCCACAATTTTGTGGGCAATAATATCATCCTGCACAACTGCGTGTATCAGGAGCAGATCATGTTGCTGTCCCAGTCTCTGGCCGGTTTCTCCAAGGGCGACGCCGACGTGCTGCGCAAGGCCATGGGAAAGAAGCAGAAAGCGGTGCTAGACAAAATGAAGGGCCAGTTTGTAGAAGGCGCGGCGGCAAAAGGGCATCCGAAAGACAAACTGGAGAAAATCTGGACCGACTGGGAAGCCTTTGCGTCGTACGCGTTTAACAAATCGCACTCCACCTGCTATGCCTTTGTAGCCTACCAAACAGCCTATCTCAAAGCGCATTATCCCTCCGAATACATGGCAGCCGTGCTCACGCACGCCCAGAATAACATTGAAAAAATCACCTTCTTTTTGGAGGAATCTCGGCGCATGGGGCTGGAGGTCAGAGGCCCCGACATCAATGAATCACAACTCAACTTCTCCGTCAATAAAAAAGGGGTGATTCGCTACGGATTGGGCGCCATCAAGGGCGTCGGAGAGGCGGCAGTGGAAAGCATCATCGAAGAGCGTACAAAAAACGGGCCGTTTAAAGATATTTTCGACTGCATGCGCCGCATCAACCTGCGCACCCTGAACAAAAAGGTAATGGAATCCCTGGCTTTTGGCGGCGCCTTCGACAGCTTCGGCGACAACGGCGACAGCCCCGGTCCTTCCGGCCCTAAACTGCACCGGGCCACCTTTTTCGCGCCGTCGGACAAATATGAGTCCTTTATTGAGAACCTGCTCCGCTACGGCGCCGCTTGGCAGGAAGACAAGGTCATGTCGGTCAATTCGCTGTTTGGCGATCTGTCGGACTCGGTCAGCATCCCCGAGCCGGAAATTCCCAAAACCGAACCGTGGGGCTTGCTCACCCGATTGCAACGCGAAAAAGACGTAGTAGGCATCTACATATCAGGCCATCCGCTGGACGATTACAAGTTCGAGGTGCAAAACCTGGCCACCTGCTCCCTGGATCGGATGGAAAACTTCAAAAATCAAAAAGTTAAAATAGCGGGATTCGTCACCAAATCCGAGCATCGAACCAGTCAGCGAGGATCCGGATACGGTCGTTTCACGATTGAAGATTACTCCGGAAATCTTGAGATTTCGCTGTTTAGCAACGAATATGCCCAGTTCAAGCACTTTTTTGAAGAGGGCCAAAGCCTGTTTATCACCGGGCAGTTTAAGCCGCGGTGGAACAGCGACGAGCTCGAATTCAAGATTGATCAGGTGGAGTTGTTGGAATCGGTAAGCGGCACGCAAATCAACGCAGTGACCCTGCAGATTCCGCTTAATTTATTGTCGGCGGAACTGCTAAATCAACTCGACGCGATTTGTACATCGCGCAAGGGTCGGCACACGCTCAAGGTGCGGGTGGCGGATTATACCAATAAGCAGACCTTGATTTTTGCCTCTGGCGCCCGAAAGGTCAATGCCGACTCCGAATTTGCCATAGCAATAGAAAAACTGGGCTTAGAGTGTAAAGTTGGCTAGCCGAACGAATTTTTATACCCCGTTCTTTTTTAATCCCCTTACCTTTGCCGCGCACAGGATTTATGCCGCTCGATCAATTACACGAACACGAAAAAACGGAAATGTCTTTCTTCGACCACATCGAAGAACTGCGGCGGCATATATTGCGTTCGGTTGGGGCGATTGTGGGAATCGGGGTGTTGTTTTTTTTGAACAAAGATTTTGTGTTCAACACCCTGTTGTTTGGTCCGCGAAATCCGGATTTTATCACTTATCGTGTGATTTGTGCGTTTTCCCGGGCAGTTGGCGCGGGCGACAGCATGTGTTTTTCGCCTACGCCGTTCACGATTTTGTCGAGGCAGCTGGGCGAAATTTTGATGCAGCACATGATGGTCTCGTTTTGGCTCGGATTGATCTGCGCTTTTCCATTTGTGCTGTGGGAGTTTTGGAAATTTATCCGGCCGGGATTGTTGCCGAGCGAGCAACGGACGATTCGCGGCGTGGTATTTATCTGCTCGAGTTTATTTTTCCTGGGCGTCTGTTTCGGGTATTTCATCTTGGCGCCGTTTTCCATCAGTTTTTTGGCTGGTTATACGGTGGAGGGCGCCGAGGTGGCGCCGACGTTGGATTCGTACGTCAACTACATGACGATGTTCACGATACCCACGGGGTTGATTTTTGAAATGCCGATTGTGGCTTATTTCCTGGCAAAACTCGGCGTCATTGGGCAGCAGTTCATGCGCGCGTACCGCCGGCACGCCATCGTGGTCATTGTGATTGTCGCGGCCATCATCACCCCGCCGGATGTTGCTTCACAGATCATTGTAGTGATTCCGCTACTCACGCTCTATGAGGTGAGTATTATGGTGGTGGGCCGCGTGCAGCGCCAACGCGAGAAGAAACTGGCTGCGAGCGGGTATTCTAACGACGTAATCAATCCGGAGTAGGCTGCGCGCACATTGATTCCTGGGGTCAGAAATACCGACGGGGTGAATCATCCTGCCGTTTCCAGCGCATATACTGCCGCGCCGATGATTCCGGCATTATTCAGCAGTTTCGCCGGCACGACCGGCGCTTTGGGGTCCAGGATATCTTTATAGGATTCAAAAAATTTGCTTTCGCCGCCGCCGAGGATATACAAATCGGGCGAGAAGAGCCGGTCGAGGTGGTGCAGGTATTCATTGAATCGCTGCGCCCAGGCTTTACGGCCGATTTTCAGGCGTTCTCTGGCGCCTGAGGAGCAGTAGTTTTCCGCCGGTTTTTGGTTATGCCAGATCAGGTGTCCGAGTTCGGTGTTGGGGATCAGCGTTCCATTGTAGAAGAGCGCCGTGCCCAGTCCGGTTCCGATGGTAATCATCATCACCAGTCCTGATTTTCCCTTTCCGGCGCCGAAGCGCATCTCGGCGATACCGGCGGCGTCGGCGTCGTTGGTAGCGAACACGGGATTTCCGCAGGTATTGGTCAGCGTTTTTTCGATGCTGACGCCGATCCAGGTTGGATCAATATTGGCGGCCGAGTAGGCGACGCCGTTTTTGACGATGGCGGGAAAGCCGCAGCCGACGAGGCCCGAATACTTAAAAAACTGCATCACCTCGCAGCAAGCGCCGGCCAGGGCTTCCGGGGTGGAGGGGTTGGGGGTGGGCACGCGGAATCGTTCGCCGAAAAGCATGCCGTTTTTGATGTCCACAAGCGCTCCTTTCACACCGGAGGCGCCCACGTCTATGCCGAGAATATGCTGCATGAGGTGAAAGCGTTAAAGTTACGTCTTTTTGGGTTCATTTGGACTTTGTAAGTAACCACTCACTCCTCAGGAAGAATATCTTCTACCACTTCATCTTCTCCGGTTTCGCTTTCGAGCGCTTTTTGTTTGCGGCGTTCGAGCGAATTTTCGTGCATATCGAGGTATTCCTGTCTATTGCGGACGATATCTGCGGCGAGGAAGACGGCTTGGAGGAAAGAGCTTTCATCGGCTTCGCCTTTTCCGGCGATATCGTAGGCGGGGCCATGGTCCGGGGAAGTGCGCACGGCGGCGAGTCCGGCGGTATAATTTACGCCGGCGCCGAAGGACAGCGTTTTGAAGGGGGCCAGGCCTTGGTCGTGGTACATGGCTAGAATCCCATCGAACTTTTTGTATTGTCCGGAGCCGAAGAAACCATCGGCCGGGAAGGGGCCGAAAGCGAGCACCCCTTTTGCTTTTGCGTCTTCGATAGCGGGTCGGATCAGGTCGTTTTCTTCCTGGCCGATCACGCCGTCGTCGCCGGCATGTGGGTTAAGGCCCAGCACGGCGATGGTAGGGCGTTGGATGCCGAGGTCAATTTTCAGTGTTTCTGCGAAAATGATCAATTTGCGAAAGACCTTTTCGCGGGTGATGGCGGCTGCCACCTCTTTGATGGGAAGGTGGTTGGTTACGAGGCCGATGCGGAGCTCGTCGCTCACCATCAGCATCATAGATTCTTTTTCTTTGAGTGCGGCGGTGAGGTATTCGGTGTGGCCTGTGTATCGGAAGCCGGCCATTTGCATGGCTTTTTTGTGTATTGGGGCGGTGACCAAGGCGTCGATCAGGCCTTTTTTGAGGTCTTGCACGGCCCGATCCAGTGCGGCGATGGCGCATTGTCCGCTCACATCCGTGGGTTTTCCGAGCGTAATATTCACATTATCCTGCCAGCAGTTGATGATGTTGATGCGGTCTGGTTGCGCTTCTTCGGGGGATTGGATGGAGGCGAACTGGACATTTTCCTGGGTGATAATATTTTTGTGGTAAGCGGCCACTTTCGTGCTGCCATAGATTGCCACTTTGTATCGGACGGCGGGGGTTTTCAGGGCGAGCGCCTTGAGAATAATCTCGAGGCCGATGCCATTGATATCGCCGCAGGTTACGCCGATGGTGATATTATTCATAACGTCAGGTCTTTTTTAGCAGCGCGTTATTGGGCGCTGCTGCGTTTTTTTAAAAATTGATATAATAAGCGAACGCCTACGCCCGTGCCCTCTTTTGTCCGGTATCCGTTGGCCTGCCGGAGGTAGGCCGTTCCGGCGATATCGAGATGCAGCCAGGGGTAGTCTGTAAAATGTTCGAGAAATTTTCCGGCGGTGATCATGCCAGCCAGCGGGGAGCCCAGGTTTCGCAGGTCGGCCACCGGGCTTTTGAGTTCTTCGCCGTATTCGCGCCAGAGGGGCAGTTCCACCAGGCGTTCGTAGGTATCCCAGCCGCAGGCTTCGAGGTTTTTTTTGACGGCGTCGGGGGCGGCGCCCATATAGCAGATCGCCTGGGTTCCGAGCGCCCGCACGGCGGCGCCGGTGAGGGTTGCGAGGTCAATGACCAGTTCGGGGTTCAGTTTTTTTGCATAGTGCAGGGCGTCGGCGAGGATCAGTCGGCCTTCTGCGTCGGTATTGACCACCTCCACGGTTTTGCCGGAGTACATTCGGATCACATCGCCGGGCGCCAGGGCGCGCTCGCCGATTTTATTGTCGGTGGCGGGGATTAGTCCGACCACGTGGATCGGCAGGCGGTTGCGCGCGATGGCGCAGAGCGCGCCGATCACGGCGCCGGCGCCTGCCATATCGCACTTCATCGTTTCCATGCCTTCCGAGCTCTTCAGGCTCAGTCCGCCGGTATCATACACGATGCCTTTTCCGACCAGGACGATCGGGGCTTCGTTCTGCGCGGTGTCCGGTTTATATTCGAGGATACAAAACTGTGGGGGCGCGGCGCCGGCTTGGTTCACGGCTAAAATACCGCCCATGCGCAGCGTTTGTATCTGTTCTTTCCCGAGAATTTCCGTTGAAAAACCGCAACGTTCGCCGGCCGCGCGGGCGGCTTGCGCCAGGTCTTCGGCGGTAAAATGCGAATGCGGCTCATTAACCAGATCGCGCGTGAGGAATACCGCTTCCAGCACGTAGTTGAGTTCCGATACTTCTTCGGGCGACAGGCCGGATGCGCGCAGTTGAATTTGTTTTGGCGACACCTCCTTTTTATCCGGCTGGCTAAAATGCCGGGTAAATTGATAGCTGCCCAGCGCCATGCCTTCGGCGAAGGCCAGCACTTGCCGGGATTGCGCGCCCGGCGACTCCAGGCTGACCGCCTCCACGTTGAACTGCCGCAATTGCGCGGCCAGTTCGGCGCCGGCCAGGCGCGCGTCTTCTAAGGCCTCCGCCGTCAGGGCTTCCTGTTTTAGGATGCGGATCCACCAGAGGCCCTCTGCGCGCGGCACGTAAAAAGATTTTATATCCGACTCGAGGGCGCGTTTGAGCAGCACGCGTTCGTCTGCGGTGAGCAGGCTATCCATACCGGCCGCCGAAGCGGCGTCAATCAGATATATTCGATTTTGAAGCGGCGGGACGTCCGTCCCGGCAAATACAAGCGTCGGTTGATTCACGATTTAGAGGATGCTTCGAAAAAAACTAAATGCAAAAAGGATGATGTAATTGCTTCGATTTTGAAGGAGCGCAAAGGTAGTGGTTTTTTAACTGCTTTTGGTTCGGAATTTTCAGCGGATGAATGCTGATTTATCAAAATTATTACTAACTTTTTTGTTTTTTTTAATTGTAAATTTATCTTTTTCGTGTAAGGTGTAAATTATTTTATGCCAAATAAAATAAAGTAAATAGGTTTGCATGAAAAATTTTTAACACCAAGAGCCGTTTTTTCACTTTAGGATAGGCAAAAATGCCATTTATCCGTTAACGTTCACTTATGGAAGCCGCTATTACCGCCATCGGATCGTATGTGCCTGCGCACGTTGTAGGCAATCGGTATTTTGAAACAATTATTGAAACCGACGATGCGTGGATCCGCAGTCGGACGGGTATTTCTGAGCGGCGCTTTGCCGGGCCGGACGAGTACACGTCGGATTTGTGCGTGGAGGCGATCCGGAATCTGGAAGCCAACTACGGTAAAACGACCGAGGATGTAGATTTCATTTTGGTTGCTACCGTGACGCCCGACCAGCCGATGCCCTCGGTGGCGAGTCAGATCCAGTATAAACTGGGCCTGCGCCACACCGGCGCGCTCGACGTCAATGCCGCCTGTGCTGGATTTTCGTATGCCCTGGTGTTGGCGCGCGGACTCATTGCCGCCGGCACGCACAAAAAAATATTGGTGCTGGGCGCGGAAACGCTGTCTAAAATCACCGATTACACCGACCGCACGTCTTGTATCCTGTTTGGCGATGGCGCCGGCGCGGTGTTGGTGGAAGCCGTGGAAAAAGGCGGGTTTTTAGGTGTTATCACCGGTTCGGAAGGCAGCGGCGGACAGGATTTATACCTTAGCTACGCTAAAGACGTGATCAACGGCGAACCGGTGCAGCCGAATGGAAAAATCCACCAAAACGGCCGCAAGGTGTTCAAGTGGGCGGTCTCGCAAATGCCGGTGTATATCCGCGAAATCGCCCGGCGCAGCGGGATAACAGTAGATCAGTTAGACTGGCTTGTGCCGCACAGCGCCAATATGCGTATTCTGGAGGCCATCGCCGAACAGCTTGAGTTTCCGATGGACAAGATACTGGAAAGCCTGGTTTATTACGGCAACACCTCTTCGGCGACCATTCCGCTCGCCCTGCACCTCGGCGTGCAGGCCGGTAAGATCAAGCCGGGCAATACGCTGCTGCTGATCGGATTTGGGGGCGGCCTGACCTACGCGGGTATGGCGTTGCGGTGGACGGCCGTGCCGGTTTGACCTATCGTTTCCGGATTTCAAAGTAATAGACAGCAGCCACGAAAACCGCCATCAGCAGTACCCGCGCGGCCCATACAAGCGCCGGCCAGTCGCCCGCCACCTGCGCCGCCAACAGCCCGGCGCCCCACAGGCCGTACGCTCCAAGCACGTAAGCGCCCATGCGGCGCAAGGGATACGGCACCGGATAGTGCCGCCGCCCGGTGTTCCAGGTGGCGAAGCACATAAAACCGTAGCACAATACCGTTACGTATGCTGCGCCCGTATAGCCAAAAATCGGAATCAGCAGCAGGTTAAATCCGATGGTGAGCGCTGCGCCCGCCACGGAAATCAGCGCGCCCAGTCCGGTGCGGTCGCGCAAGCGGTACCAAATTGAGAAATTGTAATAGACGCCGAGCAACAGATTGGCGGTGAGCAGCACCGGCACGACGTGCAGTCCGCCCCAATATTTTTCATCAATAAAGTACTTGACAATATCCAGAAACAGCAGGATCGCCAGCATGCCCGCCGCCGAGCTGATCGTAAACCATTTAGTGACCTCCGCCTGGGTGTGCTGCGCGTCCGTTGCATGTGCATTTCGGAAAAAAAACGGCTCCGCCGCATATCGGTACGCCTGGGTAAACAAGGTGATCAGCGCGGCCAGTTTGTAGTTGGCGCCAAAAATGCCCACCTGCGCCAAATTTTCGGTCGGACTGCCCGGCAGGAGGTATTTCAGCATCGAGCGGCTAAACATTTCATCCACAATGCCGGCCAGGCTCACGATAATCAGCGGCGCTGCGTACCCCAGCATTTGCTTCCACAGGCCGAAATCGAAGTTGCGGCGCAGTTGTCGGAACTGCGGCGCCAGCAGCAGCAGCGTGGTCAGGCTCGCAATCAGATTTGACAAAAAGATATATCCTACGCCGAGTCCGGGTGTCCATACGGCCTGCACCCAGTGCATCCCCTGCCGGGCTGCCCAGGGGCAAAAAACCAGCCAGAACAGGTTCATACCGATATTCACCCCGATATTCGTCAGTTTGATGGCTACAAAGCGCCGGGGTCGCTGCTCCAGCCGCAGGCGCGCGAAAGGCAATTCCGCCAGACAATCGAACGCCAGGATCAGGGCAAACCAGCGCACGTACTCCGAATGTCCGGGGTAAGCCAGGGCGGACGCGATCGGCTGGGCGTACAGCAGCAGCAAGCCGGCAATCAGCGCCGTGCTGCCAACCAGCGAGTACATCCCGGTCGCGTAGGCCCTTTCCCGGTCGCCTTCCGGCGTGCCAAATCGGAAAAAAGCCGATTCCATGCGATACGAAAACAGCACCATGATGAACGCGGAGGTGGCGTACAGATCAATCACCGCCCCGTACTCGTGCGTGGTGGCCAGCACCCGCGTGTAGAAAGGCACGAGCAGCATATTCAGCAATCGGCCTACGATGCTGCTCAATCCGTACAGAGCCGTTTCGCCGGCTAATTTCTTGATCAAAGACATAATGATACCACTGCGCGGCGGGTCGGTACAACTAATATTCTTTCGTTGATTTGAATATTAATTTCGACTTTTACCGCGATCCGTTCCAATGCGTCGCGAATTTCTGATTAATATTTCATTTCTGCTCTTTATCAACCTGTTGATAAAGCCGTTTTTCATTTTCGGGATAGACCTCGCGGTGCAGAACCAGGTCGGCGAGGCCTACGGCGCTTATTTTGCCTTGCTCAATTTTACCTATATATTTCAGATAATAAGCGATTTAGGTATTCAAAATTTCAATAATCGCCATGTAAGCCGGCATCCGGCTACGCTGCAGAAATATTTTCCCAACTTACTGGCGCTCAAGTTGCTGTTAAGCGGCCTGTACGTGGTGCTTTCGATGCTTTTTGCCTGGTTGGCGCTTGGGTACGAAGCCGCGCTCCTGCCGCTTTTGCTGGTTTTGCTGGTGAATCAGGCTTTGGTGCAGGGCATTTTATTTTTGCGGACGAATATTTCCGGGCTGGGGTACTTTTGGTTAGACAGCCTGTTGTCGTCGCTGGACAAATTGTTGATGCTTCTTTTTTGCGGTTTGTTGTTGTGGGGCGGGTTATTTGCCGGTCCGGTCACGGTGCTGCAATTTGCCTTGGCGCAGACCGTGGCGCTGCTCTGCACGGTTGCGCTGGTATGGGCGATTTTGCGGAAAAAAGTAGCCCTTTCCTTTCGCCCGGCTTGGCTTCGGGATTTCCGGCGGGGTCGGGCGGCCCTGGTGGTGTTGTTGAAGAATAGTTTTCCATTTGCTTTGGTGACCCTATTGATGTCGGCTTATACCCGGCTCGACGGTATCTTGCTGGAGCGCATATTGACCGATGGGCGGGCGCATGCCGAGGTGTACGCGGGAGCGTACCGGTTGTTGGATGCTGCCAATATGCTGGGGTATTTATTTGCGAGTTTGTTATTGCCCATGTTTGCGCAGTTACTTCGGCGCGGTACGCCGGTGCGCCCGTTGGTGTCCGTTGGTTTTCGCCTCATTTGGGCGGGCAGCCTTTGTGTTGCGGCCTGCGTTTTCTTTGCGCGCCGGGATTTGGTCGAGCTGATGATGCCTTTGCGCGCCTCGGCCTATCGCTGGGACACCCTCGGCATTTTGATTTGGACCTTCGTGCCGGTTGGCGCCACCTATATCTTCAGCACCCTGCTTACGGCAGACGGCCGGCTGATGCAGATGAACCGGTATTTTCTCGTGGGCATCGCGGTAAACGTCGGCTTGAATCTGGCCTTGACGCCCCGTTTGCAGGCGGTTGGCGCTGCCTGGGCCACCCTGGGCACCCAGAGCTTCGTTGCCTTGGCTATGATGGGGTTGTGTTTGCGGCATTACGACCTGCGCCCTTCCTGGCGGGGCTTGGCGCGGGTTGGGGCATATACCGGCTTGAGCCTGCTCTGTGGTTGGCTGTTGTTTTACCATACGACACTCCCCTGGTTTGCGCAGGCCGGGGCGCTGGCGTTGGGCTGCGTGGGGCTTGCTTTTGCGCTTAGGCTGGTCAGCGTAGGCGAATGGCGGGACAAGGATGATCTAGTCCACGATCAGCGCCGCTCGGTCTAGTTCCTGTTGGCGGATTCCTTCCGGCAGCTCCCGGAATTCATACTGTTGGTTGCGCAGTTGCGGTTGGAATCCGGCCTCTCGGATAGCGTCCTGGATCCCTTGCGCCGTGAAGCGGAATCGCGCGCCGGCGGCCGACACCACATTTTCTTCGATCATGATACTGCCGAAGTCGTTGGCGCCGCCGTGGAGCGTCACCTGGGCCACCTGCTTACCGACCGTGAGCCAGGACGACTGGATATTCGTGACGTTGGGCAGCATAATGCGGCTCATGGCGATCATGCGCGCGTACTCGTCGCCTGTGACTGCGTTGCGGGCGCGCTTGATTTTTTTGAGAATCGTATCTTCGTCTTGAAACGGCCAGGGGATGAATGCGAGGAAGCCCTTGGCATCGGCGGGTTTTTCCGATTGCACCTGTCGGAGGGCGGCGAAGTGTTCCATGCGTTCCAGGTTAGTTTCGATGTGGCCAAACATCATCGTTGCCGAGGTTGTGATGCGCAGTTGATGTGCTGCGCGCATCACATTCAGCCACTCTTCGCCCCCGCATTTGCCTTTAGAGATCAGGCGGCGCACCCGGTCTGACAGAATTTCTGCGCCGGCGCCCGGCAGCGAGTCCAGTCCGGCGGCGTGCAATTCTTTGAGTACGTCGTAGTGCGTCATGCCCTCCAGTTTGGCGATATGCGCCACTTCCGGAGGTCCCAGGGCGTGGAGTTTGAGATTGGGGTACAGTTCTTTGAGTTTTCGGAACAAATCCGTGTAGAACCGCAGGCCCAGATCCGGGTGATGGCCCCCTTGGAGCAGCAATTGTTCGCCGCCGAGGGCGAACGTTTCTTCAATTTTTACCTTATATTCCTCGATCGAGGTGATATACGCTTCCTCGTGTCCGGGTCTGCGGTAGAAATTACAGAACTTACAATTAGCGATACAGACATTCGTGGTATTCGAATTGCGGTCAATAATCCAGGTGACCACATTTCCGGGCACATGTCGCTGTCGCAGTGCGGCGCCGACGTACATGAGTTCGGCGGTGGCGGCATTTTCGAAGAGGAACACCCCTTCTTCGGGGCTGAGCCATTCGAGGCGCAAGGCGCGCTGGAGGAGATCAGAGACATGCATAGCGTGTAGGATATCGCGTTGTATCCTGCAAAACAAGGGATGGCGCATTTGGTTGGCGGGAAGGGGGAATAAATGCGGGGTGGGTGTACGGGTGCGCGTTTAGTTCCTGTCCAGGTTTTAGACACGCTCTTAGCAAAAATGCGGGGCGCACTTCAGGTGCATATATTCAACCGTTCGCTGCAAAAAACAAAAAATTTATGGAAGATCTTGTTCAAATTTTGATTTCTGGGCTACAAAAGCCAGTTTTATTTTTAACTGCGTTAAATTTTTCGCCGAATTGCCCGTATCCGACGGCAAAATTTGCCTTGTTAAAAATAAAATTTTTGCAATTTCGCCTCAGAATCAAAATTTGAACAAGATCTAACATTAGCCCTTTACCATTTCCCATTCTCAAACATGGCAAAAATAAACGTACAGCAAACAGGCGTTACCATCCTCAAGATCAACGAGGATGATTATATTTCGCTGACCGATATCGCAAAATATAAAAGCGATGACCCGACTGCCGTTATAGCCAACTGGATGCGCAATCGCAATACCATTGAATATTTGGGAATTTGGGAAACCTTATACAATCCGGATTTTAAACCCCTCGAATTCGAGGGGTTTAGAACGGAAGCCGGCCTGAACGCATTTACGCTCTCGCCGCAAAAGTGGATTGATGCCACCAACGCCAAAGGAATCATGTCTAAATCAGGAAGGTATGGTGGAACCTTTGCCCATAAAGACATTGCGTTCAAGTTTGCTGCCTGGATATCCATTGAGTTTGAGCTGTATTTTATTAAGGAGTTTCAGCGCCTGAAAGAGGAGGAACAACAACAAATCGGTTGGACCGCCAAACGCGAACTGGCTAAAATAAATTACCACATTCACACCGATGCCATCAAACAAAACCTGATCCCGGCCGAACTGACCAGAGAACAAATAAATCGTGTGTATGCCGGCGAAGCCGATGTACTGAATATGGCCATGTTTGGCATGACCGCTAAACAATGGCGTGATGCCAACCCCAACCTGAAAGGGAATATACGCGACTATGCCGGCATCAACGAGCTCATCTGCCTTTCGAATATGGAAAGTCTGAATGCCGTATTCATTAGAGCATGTCTAAAATTATATTTCTCGCTAATATGAAAGTCTTTTTCAGCCATACTTCGTTCCTTTTTTTCGCCGTAATTAGTCCCATTACGACTGCAAAAAGCGCCTTGTCTGGCTAAAAAATCCTTTTCATATTAGC
>JBEIDF010000028.1:0-30320 GCA_040383605.1 Lewinellaceae bacterium | reverse complement strand
CGAATTACCGGTGGAAACATACTTGTTAGTGATCCGGCCGGCGTTCCTATCGTAGCGCCCCTTTACGCAGAAAAAATGATCCGCCGGTTCGGGCCGCCGCGATTGCCCGGGGAGCCCCTCGCCAACGTGCATTACGATCTGGCTGCTTCTGTGCAGGACGCATTGGAAAGGGTGTATTTTCACCTATTGACCGGACTGCACCGCCAAACCAGGCTGAAAACCGTATGTGTGGCCGGGGGCGTCTCCCAAAATTCCGTTGCCAATGGAAAAATTACGCAGCAAACCGGTTTTAACCAACTATATATACCCCCGGCCGGGCACGACGCGGGCATCGCCCTCGGCGCTGCCTTGTATTTGCAGCATCAAGTCCTGAAATTACCGCGCAAGGGGCCCCTTTTCACAGCCTTCACGGGCGCCCGGTTTGGTTCGAACAGCATCGAAGCGTTGCTCGCGGCGCGGGGTATTTCTTATCAGAAAATGGAGGACGCGGAGTTGCTGCCCTTCCTGGCGGAAAAAATCGCCGGCGGCGCCGTTTGCGGCTGGTTTACCGGCAGGGCAGAATTCGGCCCGCGCGCGCTGGGCGGGCGCTCGATCCTCGCCGATCCGCGCCGCGCAGATGCCAAAGACTTGCTAAACCGAAAAATAAAACGTCGGGAGGATTTCCGGCCTTTTGCGCCTGCTGTACTGGAAACCCACGCCGCCGAATACTTTGACCTCACCGACCCGTCGCCTTTTATGGAGAAGGTCGTACGGGTACGCCTCGAAAAAAGGCGCCTCCTCCCGGCAGTAACCCACCTGGATGGCTCCGCCCGCATCCAAACCGTATGCCCGAAAACAGCGCCCCGGTTTCACGCGCTGATCTCCGCGTTTCACGCACAAACCGGAATTCCGATGCTCCTAAACACCTCTTTCAACGAAAACGAGCCGATTGTAAATACCCCCGAAGAAGCACTGCACTGCTTCCAAAGAACCCAAATGGATCTGCTCGTGCTGGAAAATCACCTGCTGACGCGCTGAGATGCTTCGGGTTTCTATCATAACGCCAACGCTGAATTCCGAACGTACCCTCGCCGACACGCTCCGCAGCGTGGCCGCGCAACAATGCCCTGTTTTTGAACACCTGATCATAGACGGCGGATCCACCGACTCCACCCTCCAGATTGCAGGTGATTTTGCGCACGTCACAACAATCTGCTCCGAGCCGGATCGCGGACTATACGACGCCGTAAATAAAGGCCTTCGCCTCGCGACCGGCGATGTAATTGGTATCTTGAATTCAGATGATTTCTATGCGCACGACCGCGTGTTACTCCTGGTGGCCGAATGGCTGAACGCTACCGGTGCAGAGGCCCTTTACGCCGATCTGGAATACGTGCACCCAACACGCCCCGAAAAAGTGGTGCGCTACTGGAAATCGGGGCGCTGTAAACCGGAAAAATTTCAACTCGGCTGGATGCCGCCCCATCCTACCTTTTTCGTCCGAAAATCCGTGTACGATCAATACGGCGCATATAACGCTGACCTGCAGGTCTCTGCCGACTACGAACTAATGCTGCGCTTCTTGTTCCGAGAAAAAATATCCGTCTGTTATCTTCCAGAAGTTATCACGCGCATGCGCGCCGGCGGTTTAAGCAACGCCCGACTGGCTAATCGTTGGCGTGCAAACCGCGAAGACCGACGCGCTTGGCGCCTGAACGGGCTGAAACCACCTTTTTATACCCTGTTATTAAAACCTATACTAAAAATACGACAGTTTATAATCTGAATCCGCTCAAAGAATTCCGAATCCTGACGATCGTCGGTGCGCGACCTAATTTTATCAAAGCCGCCGCATTGCACCGGGCTTTTTGTGCGTACCCGGATTGGCGCCACCTGATCCTTCACACGGGTCAGCAACAAGATCCGGTGCTGGGCAGGGCGCTGATCCCGGGCATGGAATTGCCCATTTTACCAATATTCGCCGCCGAAACCGGCAGTATGCGCGACCGCATAATGGCCTGCCTCCAAATACTCCGGCCCACCCTCGTGATCATTCCCGGCGATACCGACAGCGCGCGCGCCGGCGCGCAGGCGGCCGCGCAATTAGGTATCCCCCTGGCGCATGTGGAGGCTGGATTGCGGTGCTTCGATCCGGATATGCCCGAAGAACGCAACCGCATCGAAATAGATCGCCTGGCGAACTATCACTTCGCCACCGAACCCGCCGCTGTGACAAATCTAATCCGGGAAAAAACACCCGCTGATTACATTTATCTGGTCGGAAATGTCATGATGGATCTGCTTAGCGAAGTGCCGCCCGGCAATCCACCCTGTCCGGGATATCCCGTACTCGCCACTTTTCACCGTCCCGCCAATGTGGATACACCCGCCGGACTCCAGCGCCTGCTCCACGCGCTCGCACAAATTCAGGCGTCCGTATTATGGCCGATCCATCCGCGAACGAACGACCGCCTGGGCGCGCACGGACTGCATCGCGCGCTGGAAAATATAACCCACGTCCGTACCTGTCCGCCACTCCCCTATCCGGATTTCATTCGACAACTGCGCTATAGCCGGCTCGTCCTCACCGATTCTGGCGGACTGCAGGAAGAAACCACCGCGTTGGGTATCCCTTGCATCACATTCCGAAAACAAACCGAACGACCGATCACCGTCGAAATGGGCACGAACATCCTGCTGCCAGACCCGGAGGCCAAGCACCTTCGACACCTGGCGCCACAAGCCCTGTCCGGCTACTGGAAACCGGCGGCTGTTCCCCCGCTTTGGGACGGAAAAGCCGCCGCGCGAATTGCGCGAATTATCCAAAAGACCGTTGTACCTTTGAGGCGCTAAAATTCTACTACCATGCACCATTTACTTAAAAGAAACGTCCTCTTTGTAAAAGAGCGTGTCGGCATGTTCAAAGCCGCTTCGAACTACGACATCTTCGACGAGCAGAAAAACCTGCTTATGGAATGCCGGGAACCCAATCTCGGTTTCTTTACCAAACTTCTCCGTTTTACGGATTATAAAAATATGACGCCGTTCTCCGTGGAAATCAATACCCCGGACGGTATGCCCATCCTCCGGGTACAACGCGGATGGACTTTTTTCCGCTCCGTAGTCCAGGTTTTTGATGAAAAAGGCGCCCTCCAAGGCAAATTCAAACAGCGGCTCCTCTCCATCGGCGGTAAATTTGATATCCTCGATGAGCAGGATAAACTCATGTGCAGCGTCTCCGGAAAGTGGACGGCCTGGGAATATACCTTCACCCGCAATAATCAACCCATTGCGCAAATTTCAAAGAAATGGGCCGGCGTCGGAAAAGAACTGTTTACCTCGGCAGACAATTATGTCGTTGCAATTGACCCCGCCGTCAGCGAAAACGACGAGGTGCGCCTGCTGATCCTCGCCGCAGCCGTCTGTATTGATAAGGTTTTCAAAGAATAACACCCCGATTCTCCCCCATCGGGGAAACATGTAGCCAACCGCTCTTCATGAAAGTAGCCCTCATTACAGGAATTACCGGCCAGGACGGCGCTTATCTCGCCGAACTACTGCTCGCCAAAGGTTATGTCGTCCACGGCATCAAACGCCGCAGCTCGCTCTTTAACACCGAGCGCATTGACCACCTGTACCAGGACCCGCAGGTGGAGCACCGAAATTTCGTCCTGCATTACGGCGACCTTACGGATTCGACCAACCTGATCCGGATCGTCCAACAGGTGCAACCCGACGAAATCTACAACCTCGGCGCCCAAAGCCACGTCCAGGTCAGCTTCGAAACACCGGAATACACCGCCAACGCCGATGCCATTGGCGCCCTGCGCCTGCTGGAGGCGATCCGGTTACTGGGATTGTCTCAAAAAACCCGGTACTACCAGGCGTCCACTTCCGAACTTTACGGTCTCGTACAGGAAGTACCGCAAAAAGAAACCACGCCCTTCTATCCGCGTTCGCCTTATGGCGTCGCGAAATTGTATGCGTATTGGATCACGGTGAACTACCGGGAAGCGTACGGTATGTTTGCCTGCAATGGCATCCTGTTCAACCACGAATCGCCCATCCGGGGCGAAACATTCGTCACCCGGAAGATTACCCGCGGCGCTGCAGCAGTCGCCCTGGGTCTCCAAGACAAACTCTGGCTCGGCAATCTGGATGCAAAACGCGACTGGGGCCATGCGCGCGACTATGTGGAAGCAATGTGGCGTATGCTGCAAACCGATCAACCGGAAGATTTTGTGATTGCTACGGGCGTCACGACCTCCGTACGCGATTTTTGCACGCTGGCTTTCCGGGAAGCTGGCGTCCAAATTAAATTTCAAGGCGAAGGTATTCAGGAATGCGCCGTCGTGCAGGAGGTTTCGCGCCCGGATTGCCCCCTTCAACCCGGACAAACGGTGATCGCCATCGATCCGCGCTACTTCCGGCCCGCTGAGGTGGATCTGCTTGTGGGCGACGCCTCCAAAGCCCGCCGCATCCTGGGCTGGGAACCCCGACACAGCCTGACCGATCTGATCCGGGAAATGGTAGCGTCGGATTTACACCTTTACAGTCGGCAAAAATTCCTCCTAGATGGCGGATTTGAGGTCAAAACACCGTTCGAATAACCAAAATATGCAGCCGCATCAGAAAATTTACATCGCCGGGCACCGCGGCATGGTCGGCTCGGCCATCCTGCGAAAACTACGATCGGCGGGATTCGAACACTTCGCGCTGGCCGATTCCCGCCAACTGGATTTACGCAACCAAGCGGAAGTTAACCAATTTTTCCAACGCGAAAAACCAGACTGCGTGTTCCTGGCCGCCGCAAAAGTCGGCGGTATCCTGGCTAATGATACCTACCGCGCGGACTTTCTATACGACAACCTCCTGATAGAGGCCAACATCATCCACGCTGCCTGGATGCACGGGGTGCAGCAACTGATGTTCCTCGGTTCCTCCTGTATCTATCCCAAACTGGCGCCCCAGCCCTTGCGCGAGGAATACCTGCTCACCGGCCCGCTCGAACCAACAAACGAGCCCTATGCCATTGCTAAAATCGCAGGCATAAAATTATGCGACGCCTACCGGCATCAGTACGGCTGCCGCTTCATTTCGGTGATGCCCACAAACCTATACGGCCCCAATGACAACTATCACCCGCAAAACAGCCACGTGCTGCCAGGGCTTATCCGACGTTTTCATGAAGCCAAAAAAGCGCAGGCCCCTTTTGTAACAATTTGGGGTACCGGCACGCCGCGGCGGGAATTTCTGCACGTGGATGACCTGGCGGACGCCTGTTTTTTCCTTATGGATCAATACAACGAGCCGGGCCCGATCAATATCGGCGTGGGAGAAGATATTTCGATTCTCGAACTGGCAACGCTCGTGCGCGACATCGTGGGATACGGCGGCGAAATCCGGCATGACCTGAGCAAGCCGGACGGGACACCCCGTAAACTGATGGATGTCGGAAAACTTCACGCCCTGGGCTGGAAAGCAAGCATCCCCCTTGAAGCGGGAATCCGCCAGGTGTACGCTTCGGTCAAAGACCACTTATAGTGTGTATTCCCAATGCGAGAAAATAACGGTGCTGCTGGTAGCCAATCTGGCCCGAACAATATATCAGCACCGGCTTCCGCTATTAAACGCCCTCCGTACAGCCGGGTTTCGGGTCATCCTGGCTGCCCCGCCCGACGCAGCGGCGCAAGACGCGCTGCTGGCCGTAGGCGCCGAATATTGGCCTCTTCCCCATTTTCAACGCAACAGCAAAAATCCTTGGCGGCAAGGTCGCGCCCTGCTGGAACTGCGCCGCGTGTTTCGCCGCTGCAAACCCGATTTGGCAATACCCATCGGCGTGCAAGCGATCGTCCTAAGCAATCTGGCCGGCGCCCGCAGCGGCGCCAAATCGGTCAGCCTGCTAACCGGCATGGGCTATGCGTTTTTGCACCGCAGCTGCCTGGCCGCCACCGCCCGCCTGCTGCTCCGCATCGCGCTGCAATTTGCCGATACCGTCGTCTTCGAAAATCCGGACGATCTGCGCCGGATACGCGATCGCCGCTGGGTACATGCCCGAAAAACAGCGCTGATTTCCGGAAGTGGCATAGATATGAATCATTTCCTGCCGCAACCTGAAATAAACAATCCGGACGGCAACATCGTTTTTACATTCATCGGTCGGTTGCTATACGACAAAGGCCTGCGGGAATTTGCAAAAGCGGCCATGCAGGTCAAAAAACAACATCCGAACGCCATTTTCCGGATAGCAGGCCCCGCAGATCCGGCCAATCCGGCGAACGTCCGGGATAGCGATTGGCACGATTGGCTCCGCTCCGGCGCCCTGGAGTACGCAGGCGCCGTAGAGGACGTCCGACCGCTGATCGCCGCATCCGATTGGGTGGTGTTGCCCTCTTACCGCGAGGGCGCCCCGCGCGCGCTCTTGGAAGCGATGGCTATGGGAAAACCCCTGATCACAACCCATGCAGCCGGCTGCCGGGAAACGGTGGAAGAAGGGAAAAATGGCTTTCTGACGCCCGTTGGAAACACTGGCGCCCTCGCCACGGTATTTGTCCACTGTCTCCAAATTGAACCAAAAACCCGACGCGCTATGGGGCGCTATAGCAGAAAAAAAGCGGCGGAAACATTTGAGACGGGCTTGGTAAATGCGCGGTTAGTGACCATTTTGCAGCAAAAAATCCGGAAAAATAGTTTCTGACCGGTAAGATTGCCGTAAAAAACAGGAAAAAAATCCAAAATCGCTACCTTTGAACCCTCATTTAACGAGCCTAAAATCAGGGCAATGCAACATCAAAATACTTACGTAGCCATCATGGCAGGCGGTGTCGGAAGCCGCTTCTGGCCCGGAAGCCGGGAAAGCCGGCCCAAACAATTCCTCGATATGACCGGCGTTGGCAAGAGCCTGCTCCGGCTGACCTTCGAACGGTTCCTGCATCTCTGTCCAGCCGAACATATTTTTATCGTCACCAATGCCGCCTATCGGGATTTGGTGCGGGAGCAAATCCCCGAAATTAGCGATCATCAAATTCTCGGCGAGCCTTCGCGGAACAATACGGCTCCCTGCATCGCCTACTCCGCCCTGAAATTGGCAGCGAAAGACCCGGAGGCCATCATGGTCGTCGCACCCTCTGACCATATTGTACTCCAGGAGACCGACTTTATCCGGAACATCGAAGCCGCCGTAGATTTTTGCAAAACAAATAACGCCCTGCTGACCCTGGGCATAAAACCATCGCGCCCCGATACCGGGTACGGCTATATCCAGTTTGGTGAATCCACCGCCGGAACTGTCCGAAAAGTAATCCGATTTACCGAAAAACCCAAGCGCGAGGACGCCGAACGCTTCGTCGAGTCGGGCGCTTACCTGTGGAATGCCGGCATCTTTATCTGGAGCGTCCAAGCAATCCTGCAGGCCTACGAAACCCTGGCGCCCGAAATTATCCATATTCTGGGCGCCGGGAAAGACAAATACAACACCCCGGAAGAACAGGCATTCATCAACGCCGCCTATCCAACAACGCCCGATATTTCAGTGGACTTCGCCATCCTTGAAAAAGCAGATAACGTCTTTACCATCCCCTCCGATTTCGGTTGGTCAGACCTCGGCACCTGGGCGAGCCTGCACGCAGAATGCCCGCAAGACGAGCATCGAAATGTGATTCAAAGCGATACCGTCCTGGCACTCGATATCCAAAACTGCCTCGTGCGCACGCCCAAAGGCAAACTGGTTGTGCTCAAAGGCCTGGATAATTATATCGTGGTGGATGAGGGCGACGTCCTCCTCGTCTATCCCAAATCGCAGGAACAGGAAATCAAACAGGTCACCACCCTGGTGAAAAACCGCTTCGGCGCCCAATTCTTATAAAAAATTCAATTTTAATTCCCGCGTCAGCAAAAAAAACATTAAAAAAATTTTTGTTTACCCAAAAATCCTTACTTTAGCGCCGTAGTTTTTTAATCCGCTTTTAATCTGTCTTACCGTATTTGTTTAATCCCGGTGTGATTAATACACATTTAAAAACAGCACCGGATGTTTTCTACTTCAGCCGTTTCAGTCCACCCCGAGATTCAAGATGGGGCTCCCGTATTCAGCGGCACGCGTATCCGTGTCGAGACATTTATGGACTTTCTCCGCATAGGAGTAAGTGTAAATGATTTTCTCGACGAGTTCCCCTCCATCACGCGCGATCAGGTGCAGGAGGTGTACAATCTTGTGTCGCAGAAATATACTTTGGAACAAATTCAATCCATGGCCGAAGGGCCAGATATGCGCGCGCCGCGCTCGCAACGCGTTCCCGCCGCTTCCGGTGGCCGTCTTTGGTAGAGCGCGCCATCTCCGCACAAAAAAAGCGCGTATCCGGAAATTCTTTTTTTTCGAATTTCCGGATACGCGCTTTTTTTGTGCGGTTGGGACGCGCAGGTTATATGCCTTCAAAAAGGCGCATCCCCGGGGCTACAACCGACAAAAGGTCAAAAATGGCGAAAAACAAGCCATTGTTGACTCGACGAGAAAATCCCAGACAAGCGCTTAATTGTTGAGCATGACGGGCATAACCAGCATGAGAATTTCCCGCTCGGTATTTTCCTCGACGGGTGCAAGGATGCCGGCGCGCGAGGGTTTTGAAAACTCCATTTTTACTTCTTCGCAGGAAAGTACGTTGAGCATTTCGATCAAAAAACGCGCATTGAAGGCGATCCGCATGGGCTCGCCCTGGTAGTTGCAGGTCATTTGCTCCGTAGCCTCGTTGCTGAAATCCAAGTCTTGAGCGGATACCGTCAGGCTGAGATCGGAAATATCCAGTGCGACCTGGTTGGTTGTTTTATTGGCGTAGATGGCGATCCGCTTGAGGGAGTTCATAAAATCCACCCGGTTGACTGTCATGAGATTCGGGTTGTCAACCGGGATGACAGCATTATAGTCCGGGTAACGGGCGTCAATGAGGCGGCAAACCAAGTTGATGCCTTGAAACGAGAAGAAAGCGTTGGCCGAATTGAAAGACAGGCTCACCGTCTCGTTAGCCGGCAGCGCGTTTTTCAATAAATTGAGCGCTTTTTTCGGCACAATAAAAGAGGTGGCTACCTCGCCGGCGAGCTGGTGCGTGGTATAGCGCACCAGTTTATGCGCATCAGTCGCCACGCAGATCAGTTTGTTAAAATCCACCTGAAAATACACCCCGGTCATAGCGGGGCGCAAATCGTCACTTGAGGTGGCAAACACGGTATTGCCAATCGCTTCGAGCAGATACTTGCTGCTGATTTTGACCGAGTCCACACTGTCCGGTTGCGGAATTTGCGGAAACTCATCGCTTCTTTCCCCGGCCAGTCGGTACTTACCATAAGAAGAAGTAATCTCGATATTGTAACTATCCGGATGTACCGTAAAGGTAATCGGCTGTTGCGGGAGTGCTTTCAGCGTATCGAGCAGAATTTTTGCGGGGATAGCCACCGAAAAATCACCCTCAGAGAGCACGTCCAGCGAAATGGAAATGCTCGTTTCAAGGTCAGTGGCTGTGATGGTCAGTTTTTTTTGCTCAATGGTAAAAAGAAAATCTTCCAGGATGGAGAGCACCGGATTGGAGCCGATGGCGCCGGAGGCGATTTGAAGGTGCCGGAGTAATTCGGAAGAAGAGACGCTGAATTTCATTCTGAGTTGAATTTAAGCCCTTACGGACGGTTTTAAGCGCAAAAATAGTACAAAAAACGGGGATTGCTTGTAAAATAATCAACATTCTGTGGATATCTGAAAAAAACTACCTTTGCCCGGCCCAAGCGCGGGTCTTTAAATATGTTGAACCGTAAAGAATCTCCTGCCATCTTCGAAATCCGGGAATTGCCCTTGCCACAGCCGCAGTTGCGGCTGCTTGACAACGGCATGCCGGTTTATGTGCTGCCGTATCCGGGTAGGCAGGTATTGAAAGTGGAGGTATCGTATCAGGCCGGTCGGCCGGAAGAGCGTAAACCGATGTCCTCCCGTGCGACCGCCCGCCTGGTGTCGGAAGGCAGCCTTCGACGCAGCAGCGCGGAGATTGCGGAGTGGTTCGATTTTTACGGCTCCTCCTTCAGCAATCCCACCAACCTGGATACGGCAAATTTCATCCTGTTCACCTTGGAAAAGTACGCCGAGGCCGTGCTGCCGGTTTTTGCTGAAACCCTGCTCGAACCGGTTTTTCCGCAATCCGAACTGCAGAATTTTCAGGAAACGAACATCCGCGAATTGATGGTCGAACTGGATAAAGTAGAGGTGTTGGCCTACCGGCAAATTACCGAGGCAATGTTCGGCCCTGAACATCCGTATGGGTATAACTCCACCCCGGATGCATACCGGGCTCTTACGCAAGCCGATTTACAGGATTTTTACCAACGCTGGTTCACGCCCGCCAACGGTATGATCTTCGTAAGCGGCGAGATTACCGACCGCGTACTGCAACTACTGAACCAAACCCTCGGCCAAACGCCGGCACGCGGCCAGAAACCGATTTTTTCCTGGAACAACGCCCTGCCAAACCCCGCCCGCCAACATATCGCCCACCCAGGCGCGCTGCAGACAGCCATCAAAATCGGCCGCAGAATGTTTCATAAAAAACACCCGGACTACAATGGCATGTACGTCCTCAATACCATCCTGGGCGGCTATTTTGGCTCGCGACTCATGCTGAATATCCGGGAAAAACGCGGCTACACCTACAATATTTATTCCTCCCTCGACGCCATGATGCACGACGGGTACTTTTATGTGGCCACCGAAGTGAATTCCGACAAAACCCAAACTACCCTGAAACAAATATTCCGGGAAATGCGCCGATTGCAGGAAAAAGCCGTGCCGGCCGAAGAACTGGGCATGGTGCGCAATTACCTCATGGGTATGCTACTCAACGGCCTCGACGGCCCGCTGAACAGCTCCGATGTCGTGAAAAGCCTGATTGTAGAAGGCTTGCAGGCCGAACATTTTAACGCCCTGGCCAATACCATCCTCACGATTACCCCTGAAGAGATTATGCAACTCGCCCAACGCTATTTTAACCCGGACGATTTCTGGGTCGTCACCGTGGGTTGATATTTCAAAAGCAAAGCCTAATAAAAAAACGCAAAAAATGTCTTTTTTTAATCGAAAATAAGCGCAAAAATCTGCGTAGTTTTGCAGCCGAAAATATTGAAACTTGTCTAAAATTTTATTCTTTTCCCCATTGATTCGTTTTTTTTAGCCATAAAAAGCACCTATTGCAGACTTATTGCCCCCATCATGGCAAAAAACGCAATAAACTATGGCTTATAAATCTATCATAGCCGAAAAAAATAAGATCGCAGACTTGCCATTGGTTCCAAAAACAATTTAAATAATCTAGGATTTTGAACTTTTTTAAGTTTTTTAAGCAGGAACTCGCTATTGACCTGGGGACAGCCAATACGCTCATCATGGTGGATGACCAAGTCGTGGTGGATGAGCCCTCCATCGTAGCAATTGACCGTCGAACCAGCCAAACCATCGCCGTGGGACACCGCGCCATGCAAATGCACGAAAAAACCCACGAAAATATCAAAACGGTTCGCCCACTGAAGGACGGTGTAATCGCCGACTTCCAAGCCGCAGAGGCCATGATCGAGGAAATGATCAAAATGGTCGGCCGCCGCAATAATTTCTTTACCCACCTCAAAATGGTTATCTGCATCCCAAGCGGCATCACCGAAGTAGAAAAACGCGCCGTTTTTGATTCTGCAGACCACGTGGACAGCAAGGAGACGTACCTGATTCACGAACCCATGGCCGCCGCACTAGGCATCGGCATAGATATCGAAGCGCCTGTCGGTAATATGATTATTGATATCGGCGGCGGCACCACAGAAATCGCCGTGATCGCCCTCTCCGGTATCGTCTGCGACCAATCCATCCGCATCGCCGGTGACGAACTCACCAACGATATCATGGCCTACATGAAGCGCGAGCACAATATCCTGATCGGAGAACGCACCGCAGAACAAATTAAAATACACGTCGGCTCCGCACTCCACGAATTGGAAAATCCGCCGGAGGATTATGCTGTCAATGGCCGCGACCTCATGACGGGCATTCCCAAACAAATCAAAATCAATTACCAGGAAGTCGCCTACGCCTTGGACAAAAGTATCAGCAAAATTGAGGACGCAATCCTCAAAGCGCTGGAAATGACGCCGCCTGAACTGGCGTCTGATATCTACCGAACCGGACTGTATCTCACAGGCGGCGGCGCCCTGCTCCGCGGTCTGGACAAACGCCTCGAATCGAAAACGAAACTGACCGTAAAAGTAGCGGATGACCCGCTCCGGGCAGTCGTGCGCGGTACAGGAATGGCATTAAAAAATACGGAAAAATTCTCTTTCCTGATTGATCGCAAGAGCGTCTGATAAATGCGCAACCTGCTAGAACTATTTATACGAAATGGCGGCTTTATAACCTTCCTGATCCTGGAAGTCCTATGCTTCGCGCTGATCGTTAATTATAATACGACACAAAAGACGATTTTTACCCATACTACTGGGCAAATAGCTGGTAATATCAATGCCGCAACCTACTCGGTTTCGCAGTTCTTCGGGCTGGCAAATCGAGCAGATTCGCTCCATGCAGAAAATGCTCGCCTCAGCGCCGAATTGTACGCGCTCAAAAATGCAGAAACCAGAAAACAGGATACCGCCTTCATTACCGTGCAAACGGAGGACAGCCTGGCCCAAAAAATTGTCCGCCCACAATTCTCTTACCAAGCGGCAAAAGTAATCGGCAACTCGGTAATGGGAAAAAACAACTGGCTCATCATCAACCGCGGAGCAAATGACGGTGTTGAAGTAAATACCGGGGTGGCGGCGCCCGATGGCATCGTAGGCATCGTGCGCCATGTAAGCCCCAATTTCTGTATGGCCATGTCGCTGCTGCACGCCCAAACCAAAGTCTCCGCCGTGCTGAAAAATTCGCGGTACTTCGGATCGCTGGTGTGGGAAGGCGACGACCCCGAATACATGAGCCTGAAAGATATTCCCAAGCATGCCGTCGTGAAAGCGGGAGAAGGTGTGTACACCAGCGGCTATTCGCTGATTTTTCCAAAGGGCATATTGATCGGATTCACCGGAACCCCTACCCTGGAAGCCGGCTCTAATTTTTACACCATTCCGGTGCGCCTGCGCCATAATATGCGCCGCACGGAAGACGTATATTTAATTAAAACTGTCTATCATTCGGAACTAAAAGAGTTGCAAGAGCGCGCCCGCAATGAATAATTCCCTGTTGTTTCCCAATTTATGGCGTTTTGCAGGCCTTATTTTTGTACAATTGGCACTTTTCGAGCCAATTGGCGAGGCATTGACCCGCCCTTTCCAAATATTTCTCTGGCCGCTGTTTATTCTTTTTCTGCCCATTGAACTCGGAACCCCGATCGCTGTGCTCTTGGGATTCGTACTCGGAATGCTGGTAGACTTGATCTATGGAACGCTGGGGGTGCATGCCAGTGCCGGCGTTTTTTCCGCGTACGCGCGATCGTTTATTTTAGCGATTTTTGAACCCAAAGGCGGGTTTTCCGGCCGAGAAATCATCCCGTCGCCCGCACACCTCGGCTGGCCGCGTTTTCTGCAAATATGCGGAATCTTTTTTCTGGCGCACCTGTTCTGGCACTTCTCCGTAGAGGCCTTTACATTCTATTACATCGGTGTCATCCTGTTGAATACCTTCGTCTGTTGGCTGCTGACCATGGCCTTCGCCCTGATCTATGCCTTCCTCTTTAATCCCAAAATCTAACTGCTATGAAAGGCATTGTTGAACGCCAACGGCATATCCGCATCGCCTTCGTTCTGTGCGGGATCGTCCTGATCCTCAAAGCAGCCCAATTGCAACTGTTCGACCCCAGCTTCCGCAAACGCGCAGATGCAACTACCATTGACCAAATGACCGTGTACCCGTCTCGCGGACTGGTGTACGACCGGCGCAACGAACTCATCTTGTTTAATACGGTGATGTACGACCTGATGGTTACCTACAATCAGGTGGATAGCAGTATGCGCAAGCCCAATCCCAGATCAAAGAAACTGAATGATTTTTGCAAGCTGCTGGCTATTTCACAAGCGGAATATTTTGAAAATCTGAATAAAAACTGGCGAAGCGGCCGCTTCTCTAAAAGCGTTCCGTTTGTTTTTCTTAAAAAAATACCCTCGGAGACCTACGCCAAACTTCAGGAGCAATTATATAATTATCCCGGCTTCTTCGTCCAGGTGCGCAGTATCCGCGGCTATCCATACAATGCCGGCGCACACCTGCTGGGCTATATCAACGAGGTGGATCAACGCGATATTGAACGCGGAAACGGACAATACGTATCCGGTGACTATATCGGCGCGGCAGGGCTCGAGTCTGAATATGAATCGTACCTGCGCGGCAAAAAAGGGGTCACTTTTAAATTAAAAGACAACCTCGGCCGAATTGTCGGGGAATACGAAGCCGGCAAATTCGACACTACCGCCGTGTCCGGCTCCGACCTCATCACCGGCATTGACGGCGACTTGCAAGCCTACGGCGAAAAATTACTGCAAAATAAAACGGGCAGTATCGTCGCCATCGAACCGCGATCCGGCGAAATCCTCGCCATGGTCAGCGCACCTACCTACGACCCCAACCTGCTCACCATGACGCAAGGCCGCGGCGCCGTGTTCAGCAAACTGCTCACCGACCCGCTAAAACCCTTCTTCGACCGCACGGTGATGGCCAAATACCCGCCAGGCTCTATTTTTAAAACCGTCGTGACACTCGCGGGCCTGCAGGAAGGAACCCTCAACCCCAATGCCGGCATGGGCTGCAGCGGGGGGTACTTCTACGCAGGCAGGCTCTACAAGTGCCACGGACATGGTGCGGTCGGAAACGCCGTGGACGCGTTGGCTTATTCCTGCAACACCTACTACTTCTCCGAGTTTCGCGATATCGTGGACAAATTCGGGTTCTCTAAACCGCAGCAAGGACTCGACCAATTCAAAATGTATTGCGAAAAAATGGGGCTGGGAAAACTCCTGGAGGTGGATTACCCGCACGAAACGCCCGGCAATATCCCCGGATCAGCCTACTACGATAAAATTTACCCCAAAAATCGCGGCGGTTGGCGCTCGCCCACCATCATGTCAGTAGGAATCGGCCAGGGCGAATTGCAACTCACCACCCTGCAAATGGCCAATCTGGCCGCCTGCATCGCGAATCGCGGCTACTGGTATCGCCCGCATATCGCAAAAATGTTTAAAGATAAAACCCCAATTCCTGCGCGATTTCTGGAAATCCAACGCGTGCCTGTTGATCCCAAAAACTTCGACATCGTTATCGAGGGTATGGCGCAATGCGTTAATCGGGGAACCGCCCGTATCGCCGCGCTGCCGGATATCCAGGTATGCGGAAAAACCGGCACCAGCCAAAATCCGCACGGAGAGGACCACTCGGTATTTTTCGCTTTCGCGCCCAAAGACAATCCGCAAATCGCCATTGCAGTGTATGTGGAAAACGCCGGCTGGGGCGCCTCGTATGCCGCGCCCATTGCCAGCCTGATGATCGAAAAATACCTCAAAGGGCGCATCGCCCCGGAACGCCTGCCACTGGAAGAACGGATGATTCAGGCCAACCTGATAGATAAAGTCCTCGCCAACCGCCCGAAAATCGCCGGCAGACCCAACCAACCGCCGGTCAGGGATTCGCTGCCCAATCCGATAGAGGTGCCCAGCGATGTACCGGAAACGCCCGGCGGTGGCGAGACCACGCGCTCCACCGCTAATCGCCGAAACCGATGAGCTCCGCCGCACTGCCCCGCACCCAACTGCTGGTGTACGCTGCCGGGCAATTCGGCTGGGCACTCACCAGCTACAGTGTAGCCAATCTGCTGGTTTACTTTTATATGCCGCCGCAAACGGGCGCGCCAGTCTTTCCAGATTATATTTTTCAAGGCCCCGTATTCGGTATCCTTACGATCGTTGGGCTTCTGAGCGCTGCCGGCCGACTGTTCGACGCGATCATTGACCCGATCGTCGCCAACTGGAGCGACCGCAAAAAAGCCGGCATGGGCCGGCGCCGCTGGTTTCTGGCCATCAGCGCGGCGCCTTTCGCCTTCGCAGCCTGCATGGTATTCTTTCCCATCACCGAATCCGGGAGTGCCGCTAATGCCGCTTGGCTGGCCTTGTGGCTATTCCTGTACTATGTATTTTTTACGCTGTACTATATTCCCTACACGGCACTGATTGCCGAATTAGGGCATACTGCCGAAGAACGCCTGCGCATCAGCACGGCGATCTCCGTCACCTGGGCGCTGGGCTTCATCGCCGGCAACAGCCTCTACGCCTTGCAGGGATGGTTCGAAGGCCGCAATATGTCGCCCGTAGCAGCCTTTCAAGTCAGCCTCCTGCTGCTTAGCAGCCTCGGATTGCTCGGGATGTTAATACCCGTATTTTTTCTCCGCGAAAACCAATACGCCAAACAGCACACCGCGGAGACACCGCTCGCTGTCGCGCTGCGCACAGTGTTTCGCAACAAGAATTTCCGTTTTTTTCTCCTTTCCGACCTGATGTACTGGCTTGCGCTCAGTTTTATCCAACTGGGCGTGGGCTTTTATGTGACTATTCAGTTGAATTTGGACAAAAGTTATGCTTTTGTATTTTCACTGTTGAGTTTTTTTTGCAGCTTCCTATTCTACTGGCCGTTGAATGTGCTGGCCCGGAAAGTCGGTAAAAAACACCTCATGAACGCCGCTTTTGGCGCTTTTGCGCTCCTGTTTTTTGTATTGGCAATCACGCGCCAGATTCCTGCAGCGCCGGAAATCCTGTTGTACGCGCTCGGTATCGCCGCTGCCTTCCCGTTGGCCGTTTTCGGTATCCTGCCCAACGCGCTGATTGGCGACGTGGTCGAGCGAGAAGGCCCCGAACTGGCGGGTATGTTTTATGGTTTGCGCGCCTTCGTGATGAAGGTGGGCATCGCAGGCGCCAATTTGCTGTTCCCCTCGCTGCTTTTACTGGGAAAAAGCGCCGAAAACCCGATCGGCGTGCAGGCAACCGCCTGGAGCGCGCTGCTGTTTTGTATCGGCGGCTGGTACTTTTTCAGCAAATTTCGGGAAGCCCCGCCGGTAATTACTCCGTGACCATCTCCGCATCGTACACGATATAGTTTGTTTCGCCCTGCCACGGAAACGCATTGATCATTTCCCGGTAGTGGCATTTCACCGTTTTCCCCTCCATATCCTGCAATTTTTGATAGACGCCGGCATTTTTTGCGGAAAAATCCCACACGCTTTGCTGCGTCATCATTTGCGCACCGCCCAGTTGGAGCTGCCCTTCGTAGGTTTTAAAAACAATGCCTTTCTTTGAAATCTTGAACAACACGCCGATACGGGTGCCTTCGCTCACCGTGTAGGTACGCCATGCGTAATAGCCGGCCGAAAATAGAACCAGACTCGCCAGAAGAATCCACAAAGTGCGGCGGAAATAAGTTCCGGCAACTTTTTTTGCTTTATCCAGTTGTGCTGCCATCAGATAGAAAATTTGAATATGTAAAAATACGTAACTACTTAGCCGGCTCGCTGTCGGACTGCCGGAAAAAACTGAAAATCGTCTTTCCATAGTTTCGGACGTCCGTCAGCTGCGAATGATATAAAAAATCGTGATGCGGATTGTGTTCCAGCACAAAGATGCCCCCCGGAAGCAGCAGGTTCTGGTTAAAGATCAAATCCGGGATCGTGTCAATCGTAGGCAAAGCGTATGGCGGCCCGGCGAAGATATAATCATATTGGTCGCGGGCGCCCTGGATAAATCGGAAAACATCCATCGGGACGATTTTCAGTTCGGATTGGATGCCGAGTCCGGCGGCTGTTTTGCGCACAAATTGAACACAAGGTGGAAATTTATCCACATACGTGACATCGGTGCAGCCGCGAGAAATTAATTCGTACGAGTGGCTGCCGGTGCCGCCAAACAAATCCAGCGCTTTAATAGCCTCGAAATCCAGCAGGTTATTCAGGATATTGAACAAGGCTTCTTTGGCATAATCCGTCGTGGGCCGCGTAGGCCAGTGATCTGCCGGCGGGTTAAAGCGCCGCCCTTTGAATTTTCCGCCGATGATCCGCATTTGTTTATTGGTTTGCAGGCGGTTCAGCCGCCAGGGCGAAAAGATCAAAGAATACATGAAGGTTAGGCAGCGGGGCGGATTTGCCCAACTGCACGCCGCCGGTAAATTGGAGGAAATGAATATACTGGATATAGCGATACAAGTTTCGGTAAATCGCGCCGCTTGCCAACAAGTTGCCGCCAATAAACAGCGGTGTTTCTTCCGGTTTCAGCCGCGTTTGTTCGTATGCAAGCAGGACGAAATACAAAAAATCACCAGGATTATCAAACCGATAGGTATTGTAAAAAACGAGCTGGCCGCGGTCTAACACGGATATTTGCAGATGATATCCGCGAACGCTGAGGAAAACGGCTGTTCTGTGCGGAACGGAAGCTTGTTCAAACGCATGCATCTCTGCGGCGAGCAGGTGCGAGAAAGGAGCGCCCCGGAAGAATTGCTCGATCAGCGTTTTCAGTTCGCGGTCTAATCTGTACACGGCCCAAATATCGCTGCCCGACAGGGGCGTGGCGCCAAAATCCCCGCTATTTTCCGACAGGAGTAAGTCAAAATACGTGGGCAGCGCGTCTGGTTGGTAGAATCGTTTAGGCACCAATGTAGTATGGGGTGCGATGACCGCGCAGCGTCGGTCTGCATAAGCCAGCGCATACAGATCGTCTGCTGCCAGCAGGGTACGGATAGCAGGTATTGCGCGCTGGGCCTCTCCCCCGGGCCCGGAGAAATCCCAGGCGCGCAATGCGCGCAGCGTGCGGTCTTTTCCCAGCACACAATACGAAAAGCCCTCGGCGCCGGCAACTGCGTAAAAGGTGCAATTACCGGCGCCAACGGAACTAAAATCCGGGTGCAACCACGAAAAGGTTTGATGGTCCATATTGCGATATCCCGCCTGTATTGGCTGAACGCGCCAAAAATAAGGAAGAAATAGCCGACTGGAAAGATTTTTTATCAGCCTCCGCTCTTTTCCGGGGCGCCTGCGCCGATTTTACAGGCGCCGTTGTAGCGGGCGCCCTCTTCCACGATCATTGTGCGTGCGGAAATATTGCCCTCAATCACGGCAGTTTCCAGCAGGTGCAGGGCGTCCTGAATAAAGATATCGCCTTTCACTTTGCCCTTTATGGCCGCCTCTTTGGCGTGTATATTTCCCTGGACATAGCTGGTATCGCCCATGACCAGGCGTTTTTCAACGCGAACTTCGCCGTGGATCACGCCGTCCAGGCGCACGTTTTCAGCGCACTGAAATTTTCCTTCGATGAGGGTTCCTTTTGCAATTACGGTGGTTTGACCACTGTCTTTGTCGGTTGGGAAGCCGGTTGCCGACGAAGCGCCGGCAGGTTTCTTATCTTTAGAGGATGAAAACATACAATAAAATGCGGGTTTTGTGATGAAACAATAAAAATAAAGGCACAAATAATCGTGCCAAAGATGCGATTCCGCCGATTTGCGTAATTTTGAGCGCGAAAATAGGTTGTTTTTGTCAAATTGACATTTCAAACACGCGTTCAGCGTTTCTTTAAGTATGTCCGTCGTTATCCTGGCTATTGAATCTTCCTGTGACGACACCTCCGCCGCAGTAATATGCGACGGCCGGGTGCTGTCCAACTGTGTTGCAAACCAGGAGGCGCACCGTTTGTACGGCGGAGTCGTACCTGAATTAGCCTCGCGCGCGCACCAGGCGCACATCATCCCCGTGGTAGATCGCGCGCTCCGGGAGGCCGGCGTAGAGCCAGCCGCTATCACCGCCGTCGCATTCACCCGCGGCCCCGGCCTGTTGGGTTCGTTGCTGGTGGGTATGTCTTTCGCCAAAGGGCTTGCGCTCAGTCTGGGTGTGCCGCTCATCGAAGTGGATCACATGCAGGCGCACGTGCTGGCGCATTTCATCGAAGCGCCAAAGCCTCCGCTGCCGTTTCTTTGCCTGACGGTCAGTGGCGGGCACACCCAAATTACACTCGTCCGGGACTATTTGGACATGGAAATTATCGGCCGAACCCTCGATGACGCCGCCGGCGAGGCGTTCGACAAATCCGGCAAAATGTTGGGACTGGAATACCCGGCAGGCCCGTGGATTGATCGCCTCGCCGCGCAGGGAACGCCCCGGTTTGGATTTCCCGAACCTGCGATTGCCGGGCTGGATTTTAGCTTCAGCGGATTTAAAACCGCCGTACTTTATTTTTTGAGAGACCGGACGGCTGCAGAACCGGATTTTATTCAACAAAATCTTCCCGATCTCTGCGCCTCGATTCAGGAAACCATTGTACATATTTTGATAAAAAAACTGCGCAAAGCCGCTGATCAAACTGGAATTCGGCACATCGCCATCGCCGGGGGCGTGAGTGCGAATTCAGGCCTCCGGCGCGCACTGGAGGCAACGGGGCAGCAAGCGGGTTGGACGACCTACATCCCGGATTTCCAGTATTGCACCGACAATGCCGCCATGATTGGTATGGCCGCTTGGTTTAAGTATCAACGAGGGCAGTTTGCAGAACAAACCGCAGAGCCTTACGCGCGCTCGGAAAAATAACTGCCTAAGTCCGTAAAATCGGGTATTTTTGCAGGCATAAACAGCATATTCTACTGTACAACTATGAAAAAAACGCTCTTAATTGCCGCTGCCGCGCTGACGGCAGCCGGTATGTTGGCCTTCTCTACGCCGAAAAAAAATACGCCTCCTGCAGCGACGCTAACCTGGTACAGCTGGGAAGAAGCGACGGCGCTCAACCAAAAACAACCAAAGAAGATTTTTGTGGACGTATATACCGACTGGTGCGGCTGGTGCAAGAAAATGGACAAATCCACGTTCAGCGACCCGGCAGTGGCTGCCTACCTTGCCGAGCATTTTTATCCGGTAAAATTCAATGCAGAGCAACGCGCTAACATTGAGTTCAACGGTCAAACGTTCAAATTTCTGGAAAACCAGGGACGGGGCGGCGCCCACGAACTCGCGGTAGCCCTGCTCGACGGCCGGATGGGCTACCCTTCATTCGTGTTTCTCAACGAAAAATACGAGCGCATCATGATTTCTCCCGGCTATAAAGAACCGGCGGACATCCTGAAGGAGCTGCGCTTTGCCGCCGAAGGGCATTACCTAAAAACCAGCTGGGAGGAATATATGCAACGGCAGTAAAAGACATACCAAACGGTATCGCTCGAAAAAACTACTGCGCTTGCTGCAAGCTGTTCGTATCGGCTTGCAAATAATCACCCGGTGCGGGCGTCTCGCGCGGCTGTTCCGGATTTTTTGCGCGGTTAAGAAACATATCAAAGCGAATCCCGCGCAATTCCAATCCCAACACAAGGGCTGTATCGGATAGCTCCTTGATCAGGTATTTTATTTTTTGGGGTGATTGTTGTTCAATAACGTTGTTCTGCCGGATTTCGAAAGGCGCCGGGGCATCGGCGCCTACCGGCAGATTCGTTTCCATTTTACCGGCGGCGGAAAAAACAAAATACGTACCCTTCAAGGTTTCGGTAGCGCGATCATTCCGGAATGCGCGGGATAACTCCCAACGCCCGGTAAGCATCTGCCGGATTTGTTCATCTTCGTTCTGGCATCCCTGTATCCATCCGAGCAGGGCGCCCGCTACAAGCAACCGGAAAAAAAGAAAAATACGCATTTCCTGTAAAAAAAATTTACTTTATCTCAACAAATCCGAATCCCAAATAGGTAAATTCACCAAATCCAGCGAAATAACAAAACTCCATGAGCGGAACCGGCATGCTGATCTCAAAATCGTAAATAAAACCGCGCAACTGCGTCAGTCCATCCGGATTCGGTTTGAGGTGAATCAGGCGGGATTTAGCCTGTCCGAGCAGGCGGTAGTGCATGGGATAAGACGGATCAATCAGTTTCATCGTGGCCAGCGATTTATACTGTTTTGCCGCTTTAAACCGGCGCACCAAGTGATGAAACAGGCTGATATCATAGTACTCGCTATCCGGCAGGATAAATAAATTGGCTATTTTCCCCTCTTCGACCGTCGTGATGGAAACGGGGGATACCGACCGGAACTGCTGGGTTTCGTTGAAGCGAGGCGGCGGCATAATTTGCCAGTGCTTGACCTCGAACTGCGCGGGGCGGCCCTCCAGGGTTCCCAGAGGCAAGGGTGTTTGTCGGAATAAATTGACGACCTGCTGCTCGAACGATGCATCCAAGTACAAGGAAACACTCAGTTTTACCTGATTGCCGAGCAGACGAAATTCCTGCTTGACCTGGTCCATTTCGTACGGATAAATTGCGAGCGGACTGAATGTAAACAGCTTGAAAGTCTTTGCTTGCAGATCAAATCCTTGCTGCTGCACCCAGGCAGACAATTCAGCCCCGGCGTTAGATAACACCGAGAGAACCCAATTAGATATCTCTGATTGGTAATTAATCGGAATAATCGTGCCTCGCTGACAAGTGAGGCTAAACTGTATGCGCATATTGGTGCATCAGATTAAAAGGCAGATTAAAAGTTTTCTACCTTCCCTTTGGAAGTAATTCGGGCGAAAAGTACGAAAAACTTTGATTTTGTAAGTTTTTTTAAAAAAAAATCATCGCCGTGCTTTCGGAGAACCCTCACCGCCCGAAAAAAGAATCATACTGATTGCCGCCCCGCTCCTGCTTGCTCGGCACGTGCAGCGGGGCGTTTAAATCCAGCACATCGCCGGCGTTATGTGCCTGGCTGACGATTTTCCCTTTCTCACTGCCGAGCAGGAAAGACACTCCTTCTTTTTCCCAGCGCTCGAGCATAGCCAGGCCGTCCTCTTCAAAAACGCCATTTTGCAGGTCAATGGAATCCATGATATTTCTCGACATATCCATAAAACGCTCCATTTCGCCCACTTTCTGCCCCACATCCTCGGCCATTGCCTCCAAGGCCATATCGTACATGTACTTTTTATCCGAGCTGCCGCTCAGGATATTCATGGCGGATCGGATCGCGCTGTGGCTGGCCTTGATGGCTTTATACTCCTGCTCCTTGACCTTCACCTGATCCTGCAGATCCTCCAGCATGATTTCGGAGTTCTCGTACATTTTGGTCAGTACGCGATACAGCACCTCCATGCGCTTATAAAGGTCTTCCAATTTCATATTCGATTCTTGCAGCCGGCCGGCTTTCCGGGCCTGCAGTACCATCACGGACTCTTTGCCGGTTTCTTTCGCTTTGCTGGCGATGCCCAGATTGTTCTGGATATCGCGTTTATTTTGCCGGATCATTTCGTGCAACTTATACATCTGGCCCTTCAGATTGCTGATTTGGGTATTCATCTTACCCAAATTGTCTTTCAACTCATCAATATAACTTTTGAGAATGCCGATCGGATCGAGTTGGACGAACAGCCCGGTGATCCAGCGCATAAAGGATTTATACATATACCAGACCAGATTGCGCATCTTTGGATCCAGCACGACATACACGATCGCGCCCAGGGCCGCCAGCAGGCCGGCCAGGTAAAGCGTATTTTCGGCAAGTTGGATAAGAGTAGGCAGGATCTTATAAAGCAAATAGCCGCCGCCGATAACGAGGCCTGCCAGCACGAGTCCGCCGGCGACGCCTTCCGGGCGTTGCCAGAAACTTTTGGGTTTAATAGGATGCAATTCCATGCTCATAGATTGTGCGAAAAAAAGTGAACGTTGAGTAGAATAAGGCTACAAAGATGCAGGCGTTCCGATGATTTTGCCAAAATCGTCGGCGATTGTGCCAAAAATTCAGACAAAGCAAGGCAAAAGTAACTACAATTAAGTTTTAAAATTGGTTTTTCTTTGCAGCGCCGGAAGGCTTGTCACGCAATTTTCCCAACCTATGACTTTCGACGTCACGATCCCCGTACTCAACGAAGAATCCACGCTGGAACAGCAAATCCAGATACTGCATCATTTTTTGACCGAACGCTTCCCCGACCCCGAGCAATGGCAAATAATCATTGCCGATAACGGCAGCACGGATGCCACACCCGCTATTGCCCAACATCTTTCAGAAAGCCTTCCGGGGGTTCTGCTGGTAAAAGTGCCGGAAAAGGGGGTCGGACTGGCGCTCAAAACCTCCTGGACGCAAAGCCAGGCCGATATGGTGGGGTACATGGATCTTGATCTGGCCACCGACCTGCCGCATTTTGTCCAAGCCTATCATGCGCTGGCCACGGAAGGATTTGACCTGGTGTACGGTACCCGCCTGCACAAAAAATCAAAAGTGGTCGGCCGAACGCTGAAGCGGGAAATTACCTCCCGGGTATTCAACCGCATCGTACAGACCTACCTCGGAACCAAATTTTCAGACGGCATGTGCGGCTTCAAATGGCTGAAAAGGCAGTACGTCCAACCCTTGATGGCGGGCGGCGCCGTCAGCAACGGCTGGTTTTTCAGCACGGAACTGCTGGCCGTGGCAGAGTGGCAAGGGCTGCGTATCTGCGAATTGCCGGTCAAATGGACCGACGACACTACCGAGTCAAAAGTCAATATCCCCCGACTGGCCCGCCAATACCTCCAAGCCCTGGCCGTACTAAAAAAACGCAAACCCGCCCGCTAATATGCTGGATCTGAGTCGCTTTACTTTTTTGCTCGGCACAGCCTCCTGGGGCTGGAATACAGATCGGAATACGGCTTTTTCCCTGCTGGATTCCTGGATGCAGAAGGGTTTTCGCGCCGTGGACGCGGCCGTAAATTACCCGATCAATAAAAATCCTGCAGATTTCCGCGCAGCGGAAAAAATCCTGACGGAGTATATCCAGGCCCACGGCCTGCGCGATCTGCAGATCACCATGAAGATCGGAAGCGTCAACAACCTGCGCTCGCCGGAAAATAACCTGACGCCCTCTTTCCTCCTGATGATGGCGGAGGAATACCGCCGGATCTGGGATAACAACCTGGCCTGTATCATGATCCACTGGGATCATCGCAGCGACGAAGCGTCTGTTACCGCCTCTCTCGATGCGCTGAAAACACTACACGACCGATACGGCCTCCGGCTTGGTTTAAGCGGTATTGAGCATCCGGAACTGTACCGCGCGGCCAATGCGCCATCCGGACTTTCGTTCGATGTACAGGTAAAACACAACGTCCTGCAATCCGGCCTCGGGCACTACAAGCCGCTCTTGGAAACCGGGAACCGCTTTTTTGCCTACGGTATCAACGCCGGCGGCGTAAAACTCCAAGGCCCCTACCCTGCCGACAGCACCTTTCTGCTGCGGGGGGGGCAGCCGGATACCACCGAAGCCCGCTTACAAAAAATTCGAGATTGGCTGCCCGAATGGAATCTGGCTTTTGTCCGGCCGCCCTTGCATGCCATGCACCAGCTCGGCCTGCTGTACGCCGTCTATACCGACCAGATCCACGGAGCCGTACTCGGATGTAAAAACACCGCCCAGTTAGAAGAAACGCTCGACTACCTGCGCGACCTGGAAACTTTTGACTACAGCGATGTGTATAAACGCCTGCAGAAACTTTAGAGCCCCATGACCGGAGTACAGCGATTCGATGCGGTAGTCATTGGCGGCGGCATATTCGGCTGCTATGCAGCGCTGTATCTAGCCGGCAGGGGACGGCGGGTGGCGCTGCTGGAGAAAGAACAGGCGCTGTTTACCAAAGCATCCGTTGTCAATCAGGCGCGGCTACACAGCGGCTACCACTATCCCCGCAGCGTGGCCACCGCAGCAATGAGCGATGAGCACAAAGCACGGTTCACAGAAGAGCACAGGGATTTTGTGCATTTTCAATTCGAAAAATACTACGCGATTGACCGCTTTGGATCCTTTACCGATGCGGCGCAATTTGAGCGATTTTGCCAATACCTGAATATTCGCTGCGAGCAGATCACGCGCCACCCGCTGTTCAATTTTGACCGTATGGAAGCGCTGTACCGGACAGAAGAGTACACCTTTGACCCCATTCTGATCCGGGAATATTATATAAAAAAAATAGCACAAAACATAGATATTCAGCCGTTTACCGGGGCAAAAATTATCCGGGCAGCGGCAGCGGGCAATTCCTGGGATATTCATTTTCAGGCAGCCGACCAGCGTATTCAACTCCAAACGCCCATGGTCATCAATGCGACGTATGCGGCAGGCAGCGCAGTCAATCAACTATTTGGCTGCGACGAACTGCAGTTGACGCATGAGATTTCGGAAATTGCCTTCGTCACGTCTCCCCAATTCAAAAATACCGGCCTGACGGTTATGGACGGCCCCTTTGGCTCTATCATGCCGTACGGTCGCAGCGGCTTGTTGTCGCTCTCTTCCGTAGCCTATACGCACCACAAAATTTCGTATCAGAATACTCCGCAGTTCGACTGTCAGACTGCGGACGATCCGACTTGCACCCCGGAGGCGCCTGGTATATGCACCCACTGTCCGCGCAGACCGGCAAGCAACGCCTATAAAATGCTCCGGCAAATGGGTGTGTACTTTCACCCATCTGTCCAGTTTTCGCACTGGTTCTCCTATTTTACGATAAAATCTAAACTGAAATCCAGCTATATAGACGACAGCCGCCCCACGGAAATTTCTATGCTCCGGAAAACGCCGCAGTTTTACTGCCTGTTTGCGGGCAAAATCAATTCGATTTATGAGGTGGAGAAAATTGTGGACTGACTTGTCCCGGAAGAGCGTGTTCGGGATTTTCTCACCGAGTCAAAATGGCTTATTTTTCGCCATTTTTTACCTTGTTGAAGGTGCGTAGCCCCGGCTATGCGCCTTCAAAATGCAAAAAATACGCCTATTTTTGCCTTCGACAAAAAATCCTGGCTATGCTTTTATGATAAAAAACTTCCCCGTACTGGAAATGCACTGCGCCGCTTGCGCCGTATCAGTCGAAACCATCGTAGCCGCGCAGCCCGGCGTGCATTCGGCTTCGGTAAATTATGCCGCCCAGACGCTTACCGTAGATTTTGACCCCAAAACGATTACGCAGGAACGCCTGCAGCAGGCCGTTCGATCGGCCGGCTACGACCTGCTATTGCCGGCGGAAGACGGGAGCGACCGGCAGGAGCACCGGCAGGAAGCAGCCCAACAGGCGCATTTCCGCCAGCTACAACGGGATACGCTGTTGGCAGGCCTGTTTTCCATCCCAACCGCTGCCATCGGCATGTTTTTCATGCACTGGCCGCCGGCAAACTGGGTGATGCTCGCCCTGTCGGCGCCGGTTGTTTTTGTTTTTGGCCGCCGCTTTTTCGTGCACGCGTGGAAACAAGCGCGGCATGGCCGGGCCAATATGGATACCCTGGTGGCCCTCAGTACCGGAATCGCGTTTGTTTTTAGCGCTTTTAATACCGCATATCCCGGCTATTTTCAATCGTTAAACCTGGAGGCCCACGTCTATTACGAAGCGGCAGCAGTGGTTATTTTTTTTATCCTCCTCGGCAAACTCCTGGAGGAACGAGCCCGGTCGCGCACGTCTTCTGCCATTAAAAAACTCATGGGCCTGCAACCCAAAACCGCGCAGATTTTTAAAAGCGGGCAGATTCAGGAAATTGCTATCAGCGCAATCGCCGCGGGCGATACGCTGGTCGTCCGACCGGGCGAACGCATCGCCGTGGACGGGCGCGTATCGGAGGGGGAATCCTACGTGGATGAAAGTATGATCAGCGGGGAACCGATCCCGGCCGCTAAACGCCCAGGCGACGCCGTGTACGCAGGATCCGTCAACCAAAAGGGGAGCTTTTACTTCAACGCAGAAAAAATCGGCGCAGAAACCCTGCTGGCGCAAATCATCCGAACTGTAGAAGCTGCGCAAAACAGCAAAGCGCCGGTGCAACGACTAGCCGACCGGATCGCGGGCGTATTCGTGCCGATCGTGCTGGGGATCGCCATGCTGACCTTTCTCGTCTGGTATTTTGCCGGCGGCGAACAGGCGCTTGGGCACGCCCTGCTCACCAGTATTACTGTGCTGGTGATCGCCTGTCCCTGCGCGCTCGGACTGGCAACCCCAACCGCCATCATCGCCGGGGTGGGAAAAGGCGCGGAAACAGGTATCCTGATTAAAGACGCCGAAGCCCTGGAAACCGCACACCAGGTGGACACCGTGATATTCGACAAAACGGGCACGCTCACGGAAGGCAAACCGGCAGTGACGGATCAGTACTGGATAGAACCGCGAACCGATCGGCTCGCAAACCTGCTGTTCAGCCTGGAAAAACGTTCGGAACATCCGCTCGCCGAAGCGATCTGCCGGGATCTGCAAGCGCTCCAAACGGGTATGCCGGCACTGGAACAGTTTCAAAGCCTGACCGGAAAAGGCGTCGAAGCACAGTATGAAAGCAAGCGTTACCGGGTTGGCAACCTGCCCTGGCTGCTCCAGGAAGGCGCCGAACTGCCGGAATCCGCACGGAAAACGCTTGAAACCTGGGCGTCTGAAGCCTACACGGTCGTCGGATTTACCGGCGACGGTCGGCTGATCGCACTATTTGCCCTGGCGGATCCGCTCAAACCGGGCGCGTCAGAAGCCGTGCAAGCCTTGAAAAAAGCCGGTATCCAAACCGTTATGCTCACCGGCGATCAGGCGGCAAGCGCAACTGCGATCGCACGTGCGGCCGGAATCGAGATCGTCGAGTCCGGCATGCTGCCCGCCGATAAAGCCAGGTATGTCCGTGCATTGCAGGCAAAAGGGCATATCGTTGCCATGACTGGCGACGGCGTCAACGATGCCGAAGCGCTCGCCCTGGCCAACGTCGGGATTGCCATGGGAAAAGGCTCGGATATTGCGCTCGAAACAGCTAAAATGACCCTTTTAAATTCAGACCTTCGGATTCTGCCAAAAGCCTTAACTTTGTCGTCCAAAACGGTGAAAACCATCCGCCAAAATCTGTTTTGGGCGTTCTTTTACAACCTGATTGGTATCCCGATTGCCGCAGGCGTTTTGTACCCGGTAAACGGATTTCTACTTCATCCAATGATTGCCGGCGCAGCCATGGCGCTGAGTTCGGTATCGGTGGTCAGCAACAGCCTGCGGTTGCGCAATTTGAAATTATAGCAAAAGAGAAAGCAAATCCGGGATTTTCTGCCAAATTCAGCAGATTTTGGATATGCGGCTAAGACACGAATACACAATGTACGTATTGAAATTTAAGACAAACATAAAATGCGCGGCCTGCGTTAACACCGTGACGCCATTTATGGAAAAAATAGCCGGTCTGAAAAGCTGGTCGGTGGATCTTCAAAACCCGGATCGAATCCTGACGGCCGAGGTCGAATCCGGCGAGGTGGCGGACGCCATCCAAACAGCCCTCCGGGCGGCCGGTTACAGCGCAACGGGCCTCCCTGTCTAGGCGGGTTTTGCTTTCAACCGATCCCAGATTCACACTATGGATATTGTAGCACTTCTGACCGGCAGTCTGCTGCTGAGTTTCTTCCACGCCCTGATTCCCAGCCATTGGCTTCCGGTCGTCGCGCTCAGCCGTCGGGAAGCATGGTCTGTATCGCAAACACTGCGGGCAACCCTGCTGGCGGGGCTAATGCATGTGCTCAGCACCCTGGCGGTTGGCCTGACGGTCGCGGTGGCTGGCAGGCTGCTGTCGACCCGACTGGAGGCATTTACCGCCTGGATCGCGCCGCTTATGCTCAGCGGCATGGGCGTTTTCTTTATCTACCGGCATTATTACCACCATCACTTGCATATACACACGCCGGTACACGGGCGAAGCGTTTTGGTTACCCTGGCGCTGGCGATGTTTTTTTCGCCGTGTTTTGAAATTGAGGCGTATTTTTTGGCTGCGGGAAGCTACGGCTGGACAATTGTCGGGCTGGTGGCCATCATGTACGGAGCGGTTACCTTGGGCGGCATGCTGCTCTGGGTATGGTTGGTTTTAGGTGGATTGAAGCGGCTCGACTGGCATAAACTGGAACACAACGCCGGATTGATTACCGGCGTGACGATGGTTATTTCCGGGTTGTTGCTCTATTTTGCAGATTAGCGCGTTTTCAAAATTTGCGCTATGGCGCACGATCACCACCACCACGGCATATCTACCGCTGTCAACCACGCGTTTTTGATTGGAATTTTACTTTTAAAAATTTGCTTTTTGGGTTCGAAAAGTATAAATTTGCAAGCAAAATGACCCAAAAGCAAAACCGCCTCGTGTTGCGCCCCTTTGGTGAGATGTTGATTTTTAACATTCAAAAAAGAGAATAAATGAAAAAAGTATCAAATTTTCCATTTTCCGAAAGATTTAATAAAACAAACCTGTCAATATTGGCAGTCTGGCTCATACTATTGGCCGGTGCGCTGCAGTCATGTAATCGTGAGTACCCCGCCGAACTTTCTATTCCTACTTCT
>JBEIDF010000027.1:0-30411 GCA_040383605.1 Lewinellaceae bacterium | reverse complement strand
CTGAGCCAAAAAAGGATCCATTTTTCGCCAGACGAAGCGATTTTTTGCAGGCCATAGCAGCGCTATGGTCAAAAAAAATCGCAAAGTATGGCGGAAAATGGGACTTTTTGGGCCAGACAGCGATCCTGCTAACCAGTTACGTTATTTTAAAATTTATTGTATGCCGCTTATTCAACCGCTTGCCTCCGATTTCGATGCCGAAGTAGCCGAACTGGCTGTTTTTTTCAATGAAACCCTCGGTTTTTGTCCCAATTCCGTGCTCACCATGCAACGCCGTCCTGCCATCGCCAAGGCGTTTATCGAATTGAACAAAGCCGTCATGGCCAACGAGGGCCGGGTTACCAGCGCGTTGAAGCGGCTGATCGGGTACGTGGCCAGCATGACGGCCGGCTGCCGGTATTGCGAGGCCCACACGATTCGGGCTGCCGAACGGTATGGGGCAGGGGAGGAGCAGCTTCGGCACGTATGGGAATTCCGGACACACCCGGCTTTTTCGCCCGCCGAGCGCGCTGCGCTCGAGTTCGCGCTCGCCGCCGCCGCCATTCCCAACGCCGTGGATGAGGCCATCAGCGACAATCTCCGGAAATACTGGGACGCAGGCGAAATTGTGGAAATACTGGGCGTTGTCGCCCTGTTTGGCTATCTCAATCGCTGGAATGACAGCATGGGCACGGAATTGGAGACGCCCGCCCGGGAGAGCGGCGCGGCGTGGCTGTCCGGAGCTGGATGGACGGTTGGGAAGCATGGGGAGTGATTCAGCAGGTCAAATGAAAATCGTGCGAATGTTTGGCTCTGCATTCTGCCACACGCCCAAAAAATTGCTGATTTTTTTGAAAGAATTGGTATTTTGATAATTAAACCTGTATTTTTGGGTTGTCAGAACTGATTTTGGCAATGAAATTGCACTGAAGCAGGACATAACACTAAATGACCTTGTTGAAGAAAATTCAGTTTTTGGATTTTATTTCGAAGAGAATCAAAAAACTACGCAAAAACCTGCGAAAATAAAATCTGTTTCATCGCCGCAAGATTTGATCGATGAGGGCTCCAGTAGAATGGAAGAGTCCGTAAAATCGGATTTATTGAGCAGGTTAAAAGGGATTGATCCGTATTTTTTCGAAAAGGTAGTCCTAATGCTCCTAAAAAAAATGGGATATGGAGATTTTTTTGAAACATCGAAATCCGGAGATGGGGGCATAGATGGCGTAATTAATCAGGATAAGCTAGGTTTAGACAAAATATATATTCAAGCTAAACGATTTACGGAAGGGAAGGTAAGAGAAAAAGATATTCGAAATTTTATCGGCGCCATGAGTGGAGATACAAATAAGGGAGTCTTTGTAACTACCTCCGAGTTTGACAAGGCTGCGTTGGAAAAAGCCAAAAATGCGCACCATAAAATTATATTAATTGACGGGAGTAAACTGGTTGGCTTAATGCATGAATTTAATATTGGCGTTCAAGTCAAGACGATTTATGAGATAAAAGAAATTGATGAAGACTTTTTTGATGAACAATAGGTAAAGGTGCATCTGCGCAAGACGGCGGAGTGGAGAGGCTTTGTTTCATAAAAATACCGATGCTATTGGCAATAGCACCATTTTCAAAAAAAGGCACAAAATTACGGCTTTAATTAAAAGTTAGCCGTACTTTTGTGCCGAAATGAAACTGGGTCAAATACCATTGGCACTGCTCGCCGAGCGCTATAAAGGCTTGGCCAAAGCTGTTGACTTAACCGAATCGGGGTTGAGTTATAAGCAAATCCGGCTATTGGTGGCTGCAGGGGTGTTGGAAAAAGTCGGCCGCGGCATGTATCGTTTTCCGGATCATTCTTACGATGAACGTTTGGAGATAGCCCGGCGCATTCCGATTGCCGTTTTTTGTTTGTATTCCGCTTGTTATTTACACGAACTATCTGACTTTGTTCCTTCGGAGCAGCATATCGCCGTCCCAAAGAAATCGCGTTTTGTGCTACCGGATTACCCGCCGGTGAAGTTGTATTATTGGGAAGCAACGGCGTTCGAAACAGGTATTACGTCGCTCCTTCTTGACGAAATGCCGATCCGGGTGTACGATCCGGAAAAAACCGTTTGTGACATGTTCCGGCTTCGTTCAAAAACGGGCATGGACATGGTAAAAGAAGTACTGACCAATTACCTGAATCGCCCTGACCGTAACCTGGCCCAATTGCACGAATATGCCCGACAACTCCGGATAGAAAAACAACTCACCCCAATTTTATCACTTTTGATATGAATTTATCCATCCAATCGCTCCAGGATAAACTTCGCAACATCGCCAAATCTAATGGAAAGGATTTTCAGTTGATCCTCACCCGGTATCTTCAGGAGCGGTTGTTGTTTCGTCTTTCGCAATCAGCGCATCGTGACAATTTTTGCTTGAAAGGTGGAGCATTGCTTTATGCCCTGGAGGGGGAGGCCAGTCGTCCAACGCTCGATCTCGATCTGCTTTCGCTGATAATCCGCATGGATAAGGAGCGTTTTCATGGTATTTTTCAAGAAATATGCGGCATTCCCTTTCCTGATGATGGGGTTCTGTTCGATACAGTCAAGATCAGCGTCGCGGAAATCATGGAACAACGTCGGTATGCCGGACTGCAAATCAAAATCCCTGCCTCGCTGGGTACCATGCGGCAAACAATGAAAATCGACATCGGCTTCGGCGATGTGGTTACTCCTTCGCCCAGCATGATGACCTATCCGACTTTGCTTGACATGGATGCGCCCGAAATTAAAGCATATTCCCCGGAAACGGTAATTGCTGAAAAATTTGAAGCGATGATTGATCTCGCGGAGTCAAACAGCCGAATGAAAGATTTTTACGATGTTTATCAGTTGCTGTCCAAACATCTATTCGATGCGGAGGTACTCCAAATGGCCGTTAAGCAAACGTTTGAAAACAGAAAAACGGTACTTAAGCGAAACCATCCCCTTTTTGATTCTTCTTTTGCGGATAATCCGGATCGCAATCAACTTTGGGAGCGTTTTATCCAGCGGTCAAAATTGGATGAATCCGTTTCATTTCAAGAAGCCATGCGGGTGATCCGGGTGTTTTTAATACCAAAAGAATAGCCGCACCATCCTCAGCCGTCCCTTTTTGCAAAAAAAATTTGCCCCCAATGCCCCCAATCCCCAAAAAACGCGATGCACCGCAGTCATGAAGACGCGGTGCATCGCGATTGACAGACGCGAAGCATCGCGTCTCTACACTTTGGTAGCGCGGGGGAGGCTTGAACTCCCGACCTCAGGATTATGAATCCTGCGCTCTGACCAGCTGAGCTACCGCGCCTTGTAAAAGCGGGTGCAAAGGTAAAGTTTCTTTGGGAATTTGCGCAAGCTCTGCGCGAAAAAACGATGCGTTCATCTTCTGCACCTGAAAAATTTATTTAAAAACGCTTTTTTGTGTTCCCGATTTGCAGAAAGTGCGTAATTTTGAAGCAAATTGTTTTTTTTTGCCCATTGTAAAATTTACCATCACCGCAGCATAGCGCAAGCCCCGCTATTTGATCGCGTCATGATTCGATTTTTTATCCCTTTTTCACTGCTCTTTTTTGCAGTTTTCCCGCAGGCGCTGCACGCGCAATATCTCTATGGCCGCTTGCTGGATGCTGCCTCCACGCCGCTTCCCGGCGCAGTCATCGCCTGGAGCGGCACAAGCATCGGGGCGCAAACGGACAGCCTGGGGGCCTTCGCAATCCTCCTGCCCGCCGATACGACCGAAAAACCACTGCGGCTGGCGGCTATGTACGCCGGCGCCCGGGATACTTTTTTGCTGGACGATTTTGGCGCGTACTGGGAACTGACGCTTTCCGTGGCCGTCCAAATGCAGGAGGTCACCGTGCGCGACGAAGTGACGGGTGCGTATATTTCTGTCCTGCAACCAATTAAAACCGAGGTGATCAACCGGGGCGAACTGCGAAAGGCGGCCTGCTGCGACCTGGCCGGCTGCTTCGAAACCCAAAGCACAGTGCAACCCACAACCACCAATATCCTGACCAACGCCCGGGAACTGCGTATCCTCGGCCTCAGCGGGGTGTATAATCAGATTCTAGTGGACGGACTGCCGACGATTCAGGGCCTGACCTATACCTACGGCACCGGATCAATTCCCGGCAGTATGCTCGAAAATATCTGGGTGGTAAAAGGCGCCAACTCGGTATTGCAAGGCTACGAAGGGATGGTGGGCCAAATCACTGTTTTTCCCCGGGAAGGCCGGCTCGCCGAACCGCTCACCGTTGATGTGCTCGTGAACAGCTTCGGTGAGAAGCACCTGAACGCCGGCGTTGCGATCAAAAAGGAAAAATGGGATAATTATCTCGCGCTGCACTCGCTGCAGTCCGGCGGCCGCTGGGATCGCGACGACGACACCTTTCTCGACCTGCCGCTCCTGACGCGCTACGCCGTTTATAATAAATGGCGCTACCGCAAGGAAAACGAAAACGGGTGGAGCGCATTCGTCGGCGCCCGATTGGTGCACGAACAACGCATCGGCGGACAAAAGGACTTTGACCCGGATACCGATGCGGGTACCGCCACCGCCTACGGCCAAACCGTGCGCTTCCTGCAACCGGAATTGTTTACCAAAACCGGCTATCGCTTCGACGCTAACCGAAAGATATCGCTGCTGGCCTCTTTCGTAACGCAAAATCAGGACGCCTGGTTCGGCCTCACGCAGTACGATGCCGCGCAACGCCATGCGTACGCCAATTTGCAATACGAACTCTTCTGGGGCAAAAACAAACTGCACGACCTCAAAACAGGCTTCAGCTACCGCCATTTCAATCTCCACGAGGATATTGCGTTCGCCGCCGCCGATACGCTGGGCCGCACCTATGCCGGCGCGTATCGCCGCCAGGAACGAGTTCCAGGCGTTTTTGCCGAAAACACCTTCCATTTTAACGACGACCGCTGGGTTTGGATCGTCGGCCTGCGCGCCGACCGCCACAACCAGTTTGGATGGCGCCTGACGCCGCGCACGATGCTGCGCTTCAACCCAACCGCCAATCTCGATCTTCGCGCCAGCATGGGTACCGGCTGGCGGACGGTACAACTGTTCCCGGAAAATATCGGCCTGCTCACGGGCAACCGCGATATCGTGTTCGCCGAAACAATTCGCCCGGAAGGCGCCTGGAACGCCGGCGTGAACGCCACCCAGCGCTTTGCTATCGGCAAAACGCGCCTCACCGCGACCGCCGATTTTTATCACACGCGATTCCAAAATCAGTTTTTCCCGGATTACGACAGCGATCCCAATAAAGCGATTATTGCCAATTTTACCGACAAATCGGTCAGTAATGGCCTGCAACTGGAACTGAGCGCTGCCTGGAGCCGCCGACTCGAACTGCGCGCAGCGTATAATTTTCTGGACGTTTTTCGCGTCCAACAAGGCCGAAAAGTGCCGCTGCCTTTCAACCCGCGAAGCCGCGTGCTGGGCGTAGCCACGCTCCGAAGCGCCGACGAACGCTGGCAGTTCGACGCCAACGCCCACTGGTACGGCCGCCAGCGCCTGCCGGATACGCGCCTGAACCCGGAAAACCTGCGCCGACCGGACTATTCGGAGGCCTATACCGTGGCAAGCGTGCAACTGCGCCACGCGCGCAAGCGCTTCGAATTTTTTGCCGGTTGTGAAAATGTGTTCGATTTCCGCCAGAAAAAACCGATACTCGGCTGGGAAAATCCCTTCGCCCGCGGGTTCGATCCCGCTTTTGCCTGGGGACCTACCCGGGGACGGGAGTTCTACGCCGGTGTCAATTTCAGGATGCGATGAATCTCGACTTTTCCGCCCGGGCCATTCTCCACCTCGATCTGGACGCCTTTTTTGTGGCCGTCGAACTGCTCCGCAACGACGCCCTGCGCGGTAAACCGCTTATCATCGGCGGTAATAGCAACCGCGGGGTGGTGGCCGCCTGCAGCTATGAAGCCCGCGCCTTCGGCGTGCGCTCCGCCATGCCGATGCGCCAGGCGCTGATGCTGTGCCCGGACGCCACCGTGCTGCGGGGCGATATGGAAACCTACGCCAAGCACTCCGCGCTGGTGCGCGCGGTGATTGAAGCCCAGGCGCCGTTGTTCGAACAAGCCTCGATTGATGAGTTTTATGTGGACCTGACCGGTATGGATAAATTTATCGGCTGTATGAAATGGAGCTCGGAATTGCGGCAAACCATCATCCGCGAAACCGGCCTGCCCCTGTCTTTCGGGCTTTCTGTGAATAAAACGGTGTCGAAAGTCGGCGCCGGCGAGGTGAAGCCCAACGGCGCCAAACTCATTCCCGCCGGCACGGAAAAATCCTTCCTGGCGCCCCTGCCAGTCGGCAAATTGCCCTCCGTCGGCAAAGAAACAGAACGGCGCCTGGCGCTCATGGGCGTACAAACCTGCTACACACTCAGCCAAATGCCGCCCCGCCTGCTGGAACGGGAATTCGGCAAACACGGAGGCATAATCTGGAAAAAAGCAAACGGTGAAGATGATAGCCCGGTGACGCCTTATCGGGAACAAGATTCTATGTCCTCCGAACGCACCTTCCACGCCGATACAATAGATATGCGCTTTCTGCGCGAGGAAGTCCGCCGCCAAACCGCCCAACTGGCGTACGAACTCCGCGCCGCCGGCAAATTGACTGCCTGCGTAACCGTCAAGTTGCGCTACGCAGATTTTAATACTTTCACCAAGCAGTCCAAAATCCCGTATTCCGCCCAGGATAGCCTGCTCACCGAACACGCGCTGCGCCTGTTTGAAGCACTCTATGAACGACGGCAGGCTATCCGACTGCTCGGCGTGCGCTTCAGCGAACTGACGCCCGGCGCCGACCAACTCCAGCTTTTCGACGATACCGAAAAGGAATCCCGCCTGCTGGCCGCCATGGATAAAATACGGGATCGGTTTGGGAAGTATGCGGTGCGGAAAGGATGAGGGGATTGGGGATTGCGGATTGCGGATTGGGGATTGCGGCGCCGGCGGGTTATGCGCTCAAAATCTCAGGCAACAATCCGCAATCCGCAATCTCAAATCCTGACTCCTCTCCATCCTACGGCGAGGAGGGCGGTTAGCGCGCACAAGGCGCCGTCTGTCGCGTGGATGGGCGCGATTTGGAAGAGCGCGCCCAGCGCCGGGATCGCAAAAATAGCCAAGGTCAGGATGGCCGTGAATCCGATAATTGACCAGAGCGCCCGGTTGGGGATGCGGAGCGTTTGGAGGAGCGATAGTCCGAAGGAGCGATTGACGAGCGTGAGGAAGATATTGGACAGCATCAGGGTAAGGAACACCATGCTGCGCGTGCTGGCTTCGTCGTGTCCTTGTTGTACGGCATAATAGTACATTGCGAGCACGCCGGCGGCAATTGCAAGCCCTTGGAACACGCTGAGCGAGAGTTCGTGCCAGGCGAAGAGGTTGCTTTGTTGGGCGCGTGGCGGGCGTTTGAGGGTGTCCGGTTCGGCCGGTTCGTTTTCGTAGGCGATCGCGCAGGTCGGATCCATGATCAATTCGAGGAATACCACATGGATAGGCGTCAGGATATGCAGGAATGGCCAGTGAAAGATCAGGGGCAGCATCACGGTCAGCACGATGGGGATATGGATCGAGATTACATACCGGATTGCTTTGTGGAGGTTGTGGTAGATGCGGCGGCCGTTTTCGATGGCCGTCACCATGCGCGCCAGGTCGTCGTCGAGCAGGATCATGGAGGCGGCGCCTTTCGCGATTTCAGTGCCTCTTCGGCCCATGGCGACGCCGATTTGCGCCGCTTTGAGCGCCGGGCCGTCATTGACGCCGTCTCCTGTCATGGCCACCACTTCGCCGCGCGCTTGGAGGGCATGGACTACGCGGAGTTTGGCGTCGGGGAACATGCGGGCGAACACGTTGGTGCGGACGGCGGCCTCTGCGAGTTCTTCCTCGCCCATTTGCATGACGGTTTCCCCGCTCAAGGCAGCGCCCTCGTGCACAATACCGCTTTCCGTGGCGATATTCAGGGCGGTCTGCGGATAGTCGCCCGTAATCATTTTAACGCGAATACCGGCTTGCTGAAATTGTTCGATCACCGAGCGGATATTGTGTTTCGGCGGGTCGAAGAGCGCGACCAGTCCTTCAAACTGCCAGTCGAAGCCGTCTTGTTCGGCCGGAAAATCGTCGCCGGTCCAGGTTGCAGAGGCCACGCCGAGCACGCGATATCCTTTCGCCGCCAGTTCGACGGTGCGCGCCATGATCGCTTCCGTACGTTCCGCCGGGAGTCTGCATACGCGTAGGATCCGTTCCACGGCGCCTTTGGCAGCGATAATGCGGGCGCCGGCAGCATCGGCGTACAGGTGCGTCATCATGGGCGGCACGCCGCTGAGTGAATATTCGTGGATCATCCGGAAGTCGGCGCGCCGGTCTTTTTCCGCCTGGGCGCTCCAAGCGTCGTGAATCGCCTTTTCCATGGCGTCGAAGGGCTCCGGTTCGCTGGCCCACATCGCGTATTCGAGCGTGCGGTTTTTGCCGGAAAAATCCGCTACATGGGCTACGGACATACGGTTTTCGGTGATTGTACCGGTTTTATCCAGACAAATGACGGTAGCGGAGCCCAGGCTTTCCACCGTTTTGGGTTGTTTGACCAGCACCCCTTGCCGGGTCATCCGGTACGCGCCGATGGCCATGAAGGCCGTGAACGCCACGGGAATTTCTGCAGGAACCAGCGCCATGATCAACGAAAGGGAGAAAAGCAGCGCGCTCATCCAGTTGTGCTCGTGATCAAAATTGATACTGAAAACCACCAAAAAGGCCAGCAGCCCCGCCCACATCATTTGCCGTACAAAGCGATTGATCTGGCGTTGCAGGGGCGTGGGCTCCGACTCAATCGTCTCGATGGATTTGCCCAGTTTGCCAAATGCCGTGGCGGCGCCCACCGCTTCTACGCGGGCGATGCCCATCCCTGCGCTGACGGTAGTACCCTGAAACACCTGATTTTCCCCCGCTGCCGCCGTCTTGTTCACGGGCAGCGATTCGCCGGTAAGCACCGCTTCGTCCAGGCTCAGATCATTCTGCTGCACGATCACGCCGTCGGCTGCGAGGCGCTCGCCCTCTTCAAAAACCAGCAAATCGCCCACCACGACCTCCTCCGCCGGTACTTCCTGTCGCTGTCCTTCCCGGATCACGCGCGCGCGGGGTTGCGCGAACTGCCGCAGCGCTTCCAGCGCCGTTTCGCTCCGGTATTCCTGCACAATTTCAATAGCGACCACAAAAAGAATACCGCCCGCCATCATCCAGGCCTCCGTCAGATCACCCAGAGCAAAATACAATCCGCAGGCTGCCAGCAGCAGCAAAAACATGGGATCGGTGAATACCTCGCGCAATAAGCGAAAAATTCCGCGTTTCGGCCGGATATACAACCGGTTGCTGCCGTGCAAACGGCGGCTTTCGAGGACTTGATCGGTAGAAAGACCAGATAGCATTGTGGATTTCGGATTGTGGATTGCGGATTGTGGATTTAAGGCGATGGCGGGTTATTTCCTGCAAAGGTAAGCAATCCCCAATCCCCAATCCGAAATCCCCAATCCGAAATCCCCAATTGCATTTATTTCATTTTAGCGATTTGGAGGACGATTTTACCGAATTGGTCGCCGCGGCGCAAGCGTTCCATGGCCGCGTTGCCGTCCGGAAGTTCGTATGAGGTATCAACGACTGGGACGATGCGGTAGCGGGCGACGAAGGCCAGCATTGCTGCGAACTCTTCGTTGGTTCCCATGGAGGAGCCGAGTATGCTGATTTGTTTCCAGAATACAATTTGCGGACTCAGGCTATTGATTTTTCCTAGTGATCCGCCATATACGCCTATTCGGGCGCCGGGATTGCACAGGCCGGCGAGGGCGGCAAATCCGTCGCCGCCCGCTGCATCCATGACCACGTCGAAGCCTTTTGCTTTTTCTTTGAGTGTTTTATCCCAGCCGGCTTCGCGGTAGTTTGCGCCGCCGGCCGCGCCCAGTCCGGCAGCCCGGATAATTTTTTCATTAGTTCCGCTGGTGACCCATACTTCGGCGCCGGCGGCGATGGCCAGTTGCATACCCAGTAGTGCGACGCCGCCGCCGATGCCGGTGATGAGGACGCGCTCGCCCTTTTGGAGTTGGCAGCGGGTAAACAGCAGGCGCCAGGCGGTCAGGCCGGCAAGCGGCAGGGCGGCGGCGGCGGCCCAGTCCAGATGCGCCGGCTTGGGGTGCAGGTTTTCGCGTGGCACGCACACGAAATCTGCGAAAGTTCCATTAGTGGGCATGCCCAGCACCTGAAAGTCTTTACTTTGTACCTTCGGGTTATTACCCCAGTAAAGTCCTGGACAGATCACGACTTCCTGGCCGTCGCATACGCCTGCGCCATCGCTGCCCAGGATCATCGGCGTTTGGATACCCGCATACAGCCCCTGTTGGATATATACGTCGCGGTGATTTAAGGCTGCGGCGTGCAGGGCGACCAGCTCGTCGTCGGGGCTGGGAACCGGCACAATCGTTTGCTCAAAGGCCAGCGGCTGGTGGAGCGTTTCCAGGATGAGTGCGCGCATGGTTTGGTTATTTTTGCGTGATGAATTTTGTGGCCGCGAAATTACCAAAAGAATTTTGCAACCGTTGCGTACGGATGGCGGGTTCCGCTTACCCGTTTTAACTTTTACAAAAAAATAATGACCGTAAACGCATTTTTTTGTCGTTTCTTCGTTTTTTTGCAAATATGTTAAAGTCCTCGTTTTTTAATTCAGTGCTCTTTAGCCTTGTGATGTTCGGGTTTGGGTTGGAGTTGACGTCCCCCTACTTGGACACGGGGCTTCGGTACGCCTTTGTCTGCAGTGATTTGGAACAGGAGCAGGAGGATTACAATGGGCATACAAAGCCGGCAAAGAACGACGAGGATCGGCAATTTTCGATTTTCTGGGCCATCGAGTTTCCGACGGATACGGAAACTCGTCGGCGCCAGGCGCCGGATTATTGTGAACGCGCCCTGCCGCCTGCCTTTCTGTCCATCTTTTCGCCGCCGCCTGAACAGTGCATCGCGTGCGATATAGCATGACAACCTGGCGCCCGGGAGCGTCTATAATCCATTTTTTAACTTCCTCTTATTGACGGCATAGCCTGGGAAATGGCTGCGCGGCGTTCATCAAATTTATTTCAATGGAACAGAACCTCTTCAAGGAAAATCTGAAGTATGATATTGCTGCCAGCGTGGTGGTATTTTTAATCGCCCTGCCGCTCTGTCTGGGTATCGCGCTGGCCTCCGGCGCACCGCTTTTCTCCGGCATGATCGCCGGCGTAATTGGCGGCTTGGTCGTGGGGGTGCTCAGCAATTCGCATACCAGTGTGAGCGGTCCGGCTGCCGGTCTGACGGCCGTGGTGCTGGTGGCAATTCAACAACTCGGCCACTATGAGACCTTCCTGCTGGCCGCCTTGCTGGCCGGCGTACTCCAACTGATACTGGGATTTATCCGGGCGGGTTCGATCGCCAATTATATTCCCTCGAATGTGATCAAAGGGATGTTAACCGGCATCGGCATCATTATTATTTTAAAGCAGATTCCGCACGCCCTGGGATACGACAAAGATGTAGAGGGCGATGAGGCGTTTTTACAAGCCGACGGCGAAAATACCTTCACGGCGATCTGGCACACCTTGACGGATTATATTCACCCGGGCGCCACCCTGGTGGCGCTTTTGTCGCTGGGAATCATGATTTTGTGGACAAGGCCTGCCGTTAAAAAATGGGTTGGGCCAGTGCCGGGCGCCTTGGCTGCCGTGGCGGCCAGTATCGGATTGAACGCCCTGTTTGCCCTGCTCGGCGGGCCCTGGGTTATAGAAAGCGCACACTTGGTGAACATTCCCGTTGCAGCCGGCGCTTCCGAATTTTTTGCGCTATTCCGCGCGCCCGATTTCAGTCAGTGGCAAAATCCGCAAATCCTGTCTGTCGCCGTAACGCTCTGTGCCGTGGCCTCGATTGAGACACTGCTGTGCATCGAAGCCGTGGATAAAATTGATCCACTCAAGCGCAGTACGGATGCCAATCGGGAGCTCCAGGCGCAGGGTATTGGTAATATCGTGTCTGCGCTGATCGGTGGCTTGCCAATTACCTCCGTGATCGTTCGCAGTTCGGCTAATCTGGACGCTGGCGCCCGCACCAAACTGGCCGCCATCGCCCACGGCGCGCTGCTGCTGATCTGCGTACTGGCAATTCCCGGCCTGTTGAATAAAATCCCGCTCGCTTCGCTCGCCGCCGTGCTGATTCTGGTGGGATATAAACTCGCTAAAGTTTCCATTTTTAAAGAAATGTGGGCCAACGGGAAATACCAATGGTGGCCGTTTATCATCACGGTGCTCGCCGTAGTCTTCACCGACTTGCTCTCCGGCGTGCTGATCGGCCTGGCGGCAAGCGTTTTCGCCATCCTGCGCGGCAATATGAAAACCGCCTATTTTTTCCACCGCGAACAGTACAATCAAGGCGACCTCATCCGGATCGAACTCGCGCAAGAGGTTTCCTTCCTAAACAAGGCGGCTATCAAATTAACCCTGGATCACCTGCCGGAAAACAGCAGCGTACTGATAGACGCTTCGAAAACCAGCTATATTGATTATGATGTATTGGAACTGATCAAAGAGTTCCAGCAGGCGCAGGCAAAAATGAAAAACATCGAACTGACGCTGAAAGGGTTCCGCGATAAATACCTGCTGGAAGAGGCGGATTTTGTGCATGTGGAACACAAAAATCAATAGGCGCGAATAGCTTACAAGTATGGAACAAAGGGCTCGCTGTCAGGACTGTTGATTCCAGGGCAGCGAGCCGCTTGCTCTACCCGGCGCCCAATTTGATTTCTTCCACCACCTCCGGATTTAACAGCGTGGTGATATCGCCCAGGTTTGCGGTATCACCCTCGGCAATCTTGCGCAGAATACGCCGCATGATTTTACCGGAACGCGTTTTGGGAAGGCCGGGAACAATCTGGATTTTATCCGGTTTGGCAATTGGGCCGATTTCGCGCGCGACCGTATCCAGGATGGCTTGCTTGAAAATAGATTCTGCGGCAACCGGGCTGTCCGTGATGACAAAAGCGTAGATGCCTTGCCCTTTGATGTGGTGCGGATAGCCCACAACGGCAGATTCCACCACCCGGGGCGTTTTGTTGATGGCGTCTTCCACTTCGGCCGTTCCGATGCGGTGGCCGGAGACGTTGAGCACATCATCCACCCGGCCGATGATGCGGTAGTAGCCGTCGGCATCGCGGCGGGCGCCGTCGCCGGTAAAATACAAGTTCTTGAAGGTGGCGAAATAGGTCTGCCGGCAGCGTTCATGATCGCCGTATGTAGTTCGAATCATAGACGGCCAGGGAAATTTTACGCAGAGCATCCCTTCCACGTTGTTTCCCTGCAGTTCCTTGCCATTGGCGTCCACCAGGCAGGGTTGAATGCCCGGCAAGGGTAGGGTAGCGTAGCACGGCTTCAGCGGCGTGATACCGGCGATGGGCGAAATCAGAATGCCGCCCGTTTCGGTTTGCCACCAAGTGTCCACAATTGGGCAGCGTTTTTTCCCGACACGCTCGTTATACCAGTGCCAGGCCTCCTCGTTGATCGGTTCGCCCACCGTGCCCAACACCCGGAGGCTGGTCAGCCGGCGGTCTTTAATCCACTGATCGCCGGCAGCCATGAGCGCGCGGATCACCGTGGGCGCGGTGTAAAAAATTTGCACCTTGTGGCGCTGGATCACATCCCAAAAACGGCCCGAATCCGGGTACGTAGGGACGCCCTCGTACATCAGCGTGGTGGCGCCTGCCAACAGCGGGCCGTAAAGCAGATAACTATGCCCGGTAATCCAGCCTACATCTGCAGTACACCAATAAATATCACCCGGTTCGTACTGAAAAACCTGCCGGAAGGTAAACTCCGTATAAACCATGTAGCCCCCGTGGGTATGCACCACGCCCTTGGGTTTACCCGTGGAGCCGGAGGTGTACAGGATAAAAAGGAGATCTTCGCTGCCTACCGGGGTCGCTTTGCAGGATTTTCGCCGTCCCTTTACAAAATCGTGCCACCAACGATCGCGGCCTTCGACCATGGCGACCTCCTCGCCGGTATTCCGGTGTACGATCACCGCGCGCACGCTGTCGCATCCGAGCGCGAGGGCCTCGTCCACCACCTGCTTCACCGGGATATTTTTAGGGCCGCGCGCGTTGTAATCCGCCGTAATCACTACGCTCGCCTCGGCGTCTTTGATGCGGTCTGCCAACGCCACGGCGCTGAAACCGGCAAAAACCACGGAATGTACGGCGCCGATCCGGGCACAGGCCAGCACGGCAATCGCCAACTCGGGCGTCATGGGCATGTACAAGCACACACGATCGCCTTTCCGGACGCCTTGGGCGCGCAGGGCGTTGGCGAACTGGCACACCAGCCCGTGCAGGCGGCGATAGGTATATTTTTTGGGTCGTGCAGCGGGATCGTTGGGCTCCCAGATTAAGGCGATTTGCTCGGGCTGGGTTGCTACATGCCGATCCAGACAATTTTCTGTGATATTCAGCCGGCCGCCCACAAACCATTTTACGCGCGGCGCGCGGAAATTCCATTCAAGTACCTTGCGCCAGGGCTTCCGCCATTGAAAGGTTTCGGCCTGCCGCGCCCAGAATGATTCAGGATCCGCTACGCTTTCCGCATAAACCTGGCGGTATTCTTCTAAAGATTTAATTTGCAAATGCATAGTCTGTGAATTGGATAACAAATATACGATGTTTTGAATGCTTTTCGGGAACTTTTGCCGACCCTCCAAAGCCTTTGAACAAATCCTTATCTTTGCAGCGTATGAAAAATTACATCAGCCAAACACTGTGGCTTACCATCTTAGTCGCGTTGCTGACAACCGCGCTGGGGTTCCTGCCCGCAGGAATCCGCATCGGCGGTTTCACGCTCCGGCCGATGGATATTTTTGGCGATATCCGGAAGGAATTGCCGCCCCCGCCGCCGCCCGATACGCTTCCTGTGCAGGATACCCTTGCACTTGTTTTGCCGCCGGCTGCGGACAGCCTTTGGTCCGATAGCATCCCGCCCCTGGTGGATTCACTTTTGTTTGGGCAAATTTTGGAGAATTATTCCCGAGACCGGCAAGGTTTGGCCGCTTTTTTTGCAGCGACAGACTCCATCCGCGCGTACAAGCGCCGGGTGCGGGTTGCGTTTTTCGGCGACTCCTTTGTGGAGGGTGATATCGTACTCGGCGATCTGCGGGATACGCTTCAAACGCTTTGGGGCGGCCAGGGGGTGGGGTTTGTGCCGATTACCTCGGAAGTCGCTCGATTTAAACGCACCCTGCAACACGAATACGAAGGCTGGACAAGCTACTCCATCGTCCGAAAAACCCCGGAACACCCCGCTTTCGGCATCAACGGCTTTGCCTACACGCCCAAGGAGCATGCTACGATCCTGTATCAGGGTGCGAGCGCCTTTCGCCACACCAAATCCTGGTCAGAGTTTCGATTATTCTACGGAGGCGACAGCCTGTCTTCCTTTTGGTATGCTATTAACAGTGGCGATACCCTGTTCTCCCAGCCGACGCCGGTGGAGCAGGGCATGCCGGGGGTGCTGGAAATCAAGCGCTCCGGCATGCGCACCATCAAATTGCAGTTTCCCAATCCGGGCGGCTGGGTGCTCTATGGCGCCTCGCTGGAGGATGGCCCCGGTTTTTACCTCGATAATTTCTCTGTTCGCGGGAATAGCGGCGGGAAACTGAAACTGATCGAGCCCGCGATGATGCAGGCCTTTGACCGCTTGCAAAGTTACGATCTGGTGATCGTCCAACTCGGGCTCAATGCGATTACGAACGGACTGGACAATGTGGACTGGTACCGCTGGGAGCTCGACGGCACCTTCGCGCACCTGAAGCGTTGTTTCCCCAACCGGCCTATCCTGGTTGTTGGCGTGCCCGACCGGGCCGGCAAAATAGCGGATACGCTGAGTACCCTGCCAGCCGTTCCCGTAATTGTGGATATGCAGCGCGATTTGGCGCGCAAATACGGGTTTTTATTTTATGATTTATATCGGGGCATGGGCGGACCGGGCACGATGATCCGCTTCGCGGCTGAAAAACCGGCGCTTGCCAGCAAAGATTTTACCCACCTGACGCACGAGGGGGGGCGGACGATCAGCAGGCTGTTTGCGCGCGTCCTGCTTGAAGAAAAAGCCCGCACCCTGGAACGCAACCGCATCGCGAACTGATTTATTCACGCCACCGACAGCAACTATGACGCCTACTTATCTAACCCGGTTTAAATCCGTTCGATTGCGCAGCGCTGCCGCAGTCCTGTTTGTACTATTGGCCATCAGTCGCTGCCAATCGCAATTTCGCCCCCCGCAGATTAGTATCTCCGACCAGGATACCGTTGGATATACTTTCCTGCTGCAAGACCAAAATCAAATACAGAACCCGGAGTCGCTGCGCCCCTTCTTCGACCGCTTGTATCAGCAGCGGCTGCGCGGCGGCGAGCGCATCACCATCGTGCATATTGGCGATTCACACACCCAGGGCAATTTTATGACCCATGAGGTGCGCCTGCGCCTGCAGGACGCCTTTGGCAATGCCGGCCGTGGATTGATTTTCCCCTACCGACTGGCCGGCGCTTACGGTCCGGGGGATTTTTTGGTGGAAACCAACTGCGCCTGGTCGGGCTCTAATTGCCAACGAAACCTGGCGGAAACCACGCCTTACGGAATCTCCGGCTTTTTGCTGGAATCCAACAAGCCGGAAACCCGCCTGACGATCCGGATGCGCGATACCGCCACGGCGGCCACCAATCCGTTTACGAAAGCCACGGTCTTTTATCGGAAATCTCCGGAGGCCTACGATATCGAAATGCTCGACGACCTCACCAACCAGAAAGGGCGGCCCCTGATCGAAGACGCCTTTTCCTGTACGTATTTTTTCGATCGGCCGGTCGCGCAATTCACCCTCCAATGTCAAAAACAAACCGATGCGCAAAAACGCCTCGTGCTGGACGGCATTTCGCTTGAAAATGAACTGTCAGGGGTTGTCTATCACGCCATCGGCGTCAATGGCGCAAAATACCTCGATTTCGCCAGGGCGCAGTATTTCGCCACGCACGTCGGCAATTTGCAACCCGACCTGATTGTTATCTCGCTGGGAACGAACGAGGCGCAGGGCGCAACCGGCCCCAAAGGCTTGTATGCGCAAATGAACGAGCTCGTCGGCCAACTGCAACAAGTCGCACCCAACACGCCGATTCTGCTCACAACGCCGGCCGACTCCTATCTCCGCGGAAAAGGGTTCAACCCGTATATGGAGCCGGTCAGCGAGGTTATTCGCCGGTTTGCTGCCGATCACCAGCTGGCACTTTGGGATCTGTTTGCCATTTCCGGGGGCGCCCGCTCGGCGCAAAACTGGAAATCGCTCGGGCTTATGTCCAAAGATTCTGTACACTATTCTAAAACAGGTTATGCCGTTCAGGGAAAATTGTTTTATCTTTCGCTGATCAATGGGTACAATCAATACGTGGACTATTTTTCGGAAAATAAATAAGGGGTATGCCGATTCTGTTAAAAAAGCGAGCTATGCGCTATTTTTGAACCGGCTATAAAAATTCCCGATATGCGCTGATAAAAATGCTTTTCGACAATTTCCCCTTTTACAAACAGCTCGACGCTGCCGACTGCGGCGCTACCTGCCTGCGGATGGTGGCCCGCCGGTACGGCCGGCACTACTCGTTGGAACACCTGCGGCAGTTGACCTATCTCGACCGCGAAGGGGTGTCGCTGATGGGCCTCTCCGACGCGGCGGAAAAAATCGGCATGCGCACCTTGGGCGTGAAAACCACCTTTGCACGCCTCAAAGAAGACCTCCCCCTGCCTTGTATCGCCCACTGGCGCCAAAACCACTTCGTGGTGGTCTATCATATCGAAGACGGCAAGGTGTATATCGCCGATCCGGCAATCGGCAAGCAGCGGCTCTCTGAAAAAGAATTCCGAGAGGGCTGGATCAGCGATGTCAGCAATTACGAACCGCAAGGGGTGCTGCTGTTGTTGGAAACCACGCCCGAATTTTACAACCGCGAGGGCGAAGCGCAAAAAAGAGCCGGCATTAGTTTTCTTTGGAACTACCTGCGCCGGCACAAAAAACTGCTCTGGCAACTGGGCATCGGGCTTTTTCTGGGCAGTATTGTCCAACTGACGCTGCCGTTCCTGATGCAGGCGCTGGTGGATAAAGGGGTACAGCTCAGCGACCCCAATTTCGTGTACCTGATTCTTGCCGCCCAAGGCGTGCTTTTCTTGAGCCAGGTTGCCGTGGAATTTATCCGCGGCTGGATTCTTCTGCACATCGGCAGCCGCGTAAATATTAATCTGGTGTCGGACTTTTTGATCAAACTCATGCGCCTGCCCATGAGTTTTTTCGACGCCAAAATGACCGGCGACCTGCTGCAACGGATTTACGACAACGAACGCATCGAGCGCTTCCTGACCTCCTCCTCGCTGATTACCCTGTTCTCCGTATTCAGCCTGATCGTGTTCGGAATCGTGCTGTCTTTTTACAGCCAAACCATCTTTCTTATCTTTTTTATCGCGGCAATCCTGTATTTTGGCTGGGTCGCGCTTTTCCTGCAGCGGCGCCGGGCATTAGACTATCGCCGGTTCGAGCAAATGGCGGAAAACCAAACCGCGCTCATCCAAATGGTCAACGGAATGCAGGAAATCAAACTGCATAATGCCGAAAAACAGAAAAGATGGGCATGGGAACGTATCCAGGCAAAATTGTTCCGCATCAGCGTCCGATACCTGGCGACCGACCAGATCCAGCGCGCCGGCGCCGCATTTATCAACGAGGGCAAAAATATCCTGATCTCCATCGTCGCCGCACAAGCCGTCATCAACGGCCAAATGACGCTCGGTATGATGCTGGCCGTGCAATACATCATCGGACACATGAACGCGCCGCTTGAATCGCTCGTCCAGTTTATTCTGGCGGCCCAGGAGGCGCAGATCAGCCTGGAGCGATTGCAGGAAATTCAGCAACGTCCGGAAGAGGAACCCGCGGATAGCCAAAAAGTAAGCGTTTTGCCCTCCGGCGGCGACCTGACCGTCGAAAACGTATCCTTCCGATACGGCGGCCCCCACGATCCCTGGGTGCTTAGAAAAATCAACCTCGTGATCCCGGAAGGCAAAACAACCGCCATCGTCGGAACCAGCGGCAGCGGCAAAACAACCCTGGTGAAACTCCTGCTGAATTTTTACCAGCCCACCGAAGGCTACACGCGCCTGGGCGATATCCCGCTCAATAATATTTACCACAGCATCTGGCGGCAACATTGTGGGGTGGTGATGCAGGACGGCTTTATCTTTTTCGATACCATCGCCAAAAATATCGCCTTGGGAGAAGACTACATAGACCGCCGCCGCCTGCTCTACGCCGCGCGCGTGGCCAATATCCAGAGCTTCATCGAATCGCTGCCGCTGGGCTATAATACCAAAATCGGCCAGGACGGCATCGGGCTCAGCCAGGGACAAAAACAGCGCCTGCTCATCGCCCGGGCAGTCTATAAAAACCCCGATTACTTCTTTTTCGACGAGGCCACCAACGCCCTGGACGCCTACAACGAACGGGTCATTATGCACAACCTGGAACATGTTTTCAGAAATAAAACGGTCATCATCGTCGCGCACCGCCTGAGCACGGTGCGCCACGCCGATAATATCATTGTGCTCGAAAAAGGCGAAGTCGTGGAACAGGGCGCGCACGAACAACTCACCGCCAAAAGAGGGCAGTACTTCAATCTGGTCAAAAATCAACTCGAACTGGGCGATTGATATGAATCCGTACGACGAACAGCAAATCGAACTTCGATCCGACGAAGTGCAGGAGATCCTCGGCACGCCGCCCGGCTGGCTGATCCGCTGGGGTACCACGGCGGCGCTTTTTACGTTTGTCGTGCTGCTCGCCGCCGGCTGGATGGTGCGGTATCCTGATCTGATCAAAGCAAAAATCGTGCTCACTACCGGCAATCCGCCGGTCGCACTCGTCGCCCGAACAGACGGAAATATCGTGCGCCTGATGGTGCAGGACAACGAAATGGTCGCAAAAGGCGCCGAACTGCTCGTGCTGGAAAGTACCGCACGCTATGAGGATATCGTCCAACTCGACCAAAACGTGACCCGCTGGCAAAACCTGAATGTGGACAGCCTCGCGCAGATTCTGCCGCCGTCCGGATTGGAGCTCGGCGATGTGCAGGACGCCTACTCCGCGTTCGTCCAGAACCTGGAATCCTACCGTTTCTCTAAGGGCGACCGGCGCTCTTCGGTCGGCTCCAATATCTCGGCCATCAACCAGCAAATTGAACGCCTCCGACAAAGCATCCGTTTCGATGAGCGAACCAAAAAACGCGCCGAACAGCAAATCAGCAGCGCGCGCGACTTGTTTGCGCGCCAGGAGGAGCTCTTCCGGCAAGGACTGATCTCTAAGGTCGCACTGGAACAGGAACGCCAAAAAGTGGCCGATGCCGAAAATGCCGCCGATCAGATCGAAGAGGGCATCTTCCGCAAGCAAAACGAAATTATCGGCCTGCGCAACAGCATCAACGACGCCTCGTTCAGTACCCGGGCCGACGATGCCTCGCTCAGCGTGCGCCTCCGGGAAAGCCTCAGCGCCCTGCGCGGCAGCCTGGACCGGTGGAAACAAAACTACCTGCTCATCGCGCCCGTGGATGGCAGGGTGTCTATGAATGCCGCTTATTTCAGCGTGCAGCAATTTGTGAAACGAGGCGAACCGGTGCTCTCCATCGTCCCGCCTGTGCAAACCGGAAACATCATCGGCAGGCTGTCGCTGCCCGTCGCCGGCTCTGGTAAAGTCAAAAGCGGACAACGCGTGGTGGTGAAGCTGGACGGATACCCTTTCCACGAATTCGGATCGCTGGCGGGAACCGTCAAATCCAAATCGCTCATCCCCCAGGATGAAACGTATAACATCCTTGTGGATCTCCCCGGCGAGCTCAAAACCAATTACGGCAAACGCATTCCCTTCGAACAACAAATGCAGGGTCAGGCCGAAATTGTCACGGAAGACAAGCGTTTTCTCGAGCGAATTCTCGAACATGTATGGAGCCTGGGACAGTAATTGACCGCTTTTGACACCGGTTTAGATTTATTTGAAGAACGTTAACAGCGCAACTATTTCACGGGTTGCGCGTACTGCCTACTTTTGTGTCATCCTTTTAGGAAATCATACAGCAAAAAATATTTATCAATAAATTTAACTTTTCTGATGAAACAACTGCTTTCTATCCTCGCCTTCTTCGCCTTTGGCGTATTCGCTGCACAAGCACAATCCAGCGGCCCGGTTATGACCTTCGAAACAACCACCGTGGATTATGGCACCATCGATAAAGGCGCTGAACCGCTCCGTAAGTTCAAATTCACGAACACCGGCAGCGAGCCGCTCATCATCAAAACGGCAAAAGGCTCTTGCGGCTGCACGGTACCCACGTACCCGAAGGAACCGATCATGCCGGGCGAATCTAACGTCATCGAAGTGCGTTACGACACGCAACGCGTTGGCGGATTCAGCAAATCCATTACGATCACCACCAACGAAGCCAGCGATACCCACATGCTGACGATCAAAGGCGATGTGAAAGACAACGCAAAGCAGGAAAGCGTGCCGGCTGGTAACGGCGGCCTGCAAAAGCAGTAATCTGTCCGCAACAGACGCTGTGAAAAAACCCGGATGGCCACAAACTGTCCGGGTTTTTTTTGTCCAGGATGCAACCTTTTGTTTTAAATGTTTGTCTTATACATTACCAATACAATTTTACAAATATTGGAAGCCATGAAACGAAAAAACCTACCCGCATCCGCGCTTTTCCTGATACTCGCCCTGAGTATGGGCGCTTTTCTGTATGTCAATGCAGACGCATACCACAACGGACGCCCGTCTGAGACGCCGACCGCCCTGCAGGAATCGTCCCTGCCGGAAGATGAATGCACCGATGCGGAAAGCCGGAAAGTACCGGTGCCGGCTATTGGTGTGCTTACCAAAATTGCGGAGATAGTCCAGAAGTTTGGGTCGGTGTCGCCCCGATAGGTAAGACCTTGTATAGGATTTTAGTCGAAATCAAAAACAGGCGTGTTTTTTGTCAGTTTCTGCCTTTTTAAAGGCGCATAGCCGGGGACATCGGAACTGAAAAGGCGGAAAACGATGGGAAACATCTATTTCTTTGTCCCAGCAGGAAACTTCCGGATCTGCGTTCAGTCCAACCGCTCGATCTCCTCAACCGACAATTCTGTGAGGTCGGATATAAGACCCGAATCCATCCCCTTGCGCTTCATCTGGCGGGCAATTTCAATATTCCGCGCTTCCTTACCTTCCGCTTTGCCTTCCTCATACGACGTATCCACCACGTTTTTCAAATCCCGGTAGTACTTCAGGCTGTCTTCGTAATGCGTTCTTTCATCCGGCGAGAATTTGGCGATTTCCGCTGCGTCAAACAGTTTTTGGAATATCCGTTCCTGCAGCGCCTGGGGTCGCTTTTGCAGATTCGGCAGTTGTTTTAAAACATACATCCATTTGTCGAAGTTCGTTTGCAATTCGGCCTCTTTTTTATTGAAATTTGGCATTTCCAGGTAAATATAGGTCAGTTTTTCATAAAAAACCTGACAGGCTTGATCCTTTAGTTGCACCTCGTGGCGCACTTCGCCCGCCGCGGCGTCTTCCGAAAACGTAAAATCCAGAATACCCACGAGGTACACAGCGGCCAGTTTGTAGTCCCAGTCGCCCTTCTTTGCCTGCTCCTGAATCGGGAAAGAGGCGTAATATACACTCCGGTCTTTGAAATAATTCTGTTTGGCTTTTTGCATCTCGACGATGAACCGCTCGCCGTTTTCGCCCGTACAATACAGGTCGAAAATGGCCTTTCGGTCGGCTTCGGATCTGCCCAGTTGCTCTGCGCGCGTGTACGTGAGCTCGCGGATCTTGTGTTTGCCGGGCAAGACCTCATTAAGGAAATCAATGAGCAGATCCTTGTTCGGTTCGGAGCCGAACAGTTTTTTAAAACCAAAATCCGTAAACGGATTGATAAATTTATCCTGGAGTGCCATGTGTTAGATCCGATTTTACTGCAAAAATACGGGGAAAACACGAGGGTAGGGTGGAAATTCCGGCAGTTATTGGATAGGTTTTGGTGTGTCGGCGGGGATTTTTTGGGTGCTGCCGGCGCCGGGCGCTGTTTTTCCGCCGTGGCCGTCTTGCCCGACCGGTGCACCCGGGACGCCCTGTTAAACCGTTGAAAGAAAAGGCTTATTCAGATTTTGATTTCTGGCCAGTTCAGCCCAGAAATCAAAATCTGAACAAGCGCTAAAATGACCGCTATCTTCTTTCCCGAGATTTTCAGCCTCGCTCCAATAATTCCGCGATGTCGGTTTGATAAAATTCGGCCAGTTTTGTCAGCAGGCTGAGACTGGGAGCGCGTTTGCCCCGCTCCAGGTCGCCGTAAGTTCGAAGGCTGATACCCAGGGTATCTGCAACTTGTTCTTGATTGAGCTGCCGCCGCAAGCGCAGAATTCGCAGTTTTTCGGGTAGCGTGATCATGTTGGACTGTATCTTTTCGGTTCTCAAAGATACGAAACGCAGGATGAATGCCGCGTGTGTTCAGGGTTCCGATTTGTAAAAAATTAGCAATTCCGGTTTTTAGACGCTACCAATTTTCCTCGAACCGGCAAGATATTGCCGAAACCGGCAATATCTTGCCGGTATTCGGCGCCTAAATATTTGGAGCATCCCGAAAATACGCGGAAATTTGTGAGCATCTCGAGACGCAATTCACCCTGCGCGGGCGGATGGTACTTCGGCCCGTATCTTCCGCCTGTGCACTAAAACTTGTTTTAAAAATGAAACACAAAAAAGTTCTTCAACCTCCTTCCTTCCTTCCTTCCTTCGCGCCTGATCCAACTCTTTGCAACAATAATGCTTTGTTACATTGTTACTTCGGATGTGCGCGCGCAATGTTCAAGTTCCGTGTTCTTTATCCGGGAGGATTTCCCAAGTACGCTGACGCTTGAGCCTTGTGATATAAGTTTTGAACAAACGGTACGAATTATTCATGGTGGTATGGCTCCGTATACTTTTACAGTTCAGATACGTTTCAATGAGGATATTTTGCTGATCACTGATTTCGGCGCCCTTCAAAATCCTATTAAAATCTTTGATGATCCAGTTACTGGAAATTCGACCTACTCCGGCACACTCCACGTTGATCAGGGGCAGCCTGAATTTTATTCAGAAATATTGACGATTACATTCCAACGTGTAAACGTCTGGTATTCCAAAATTCCAGACGGCGTAGTCCTCGCCTTGATCGATCCATGTGATCCCCTCACACCTTTAGAAATATTAACACAAAATTTGGATGGCTTAGGCTTTAACGACTTGCGTTTCGCGCCCTTCAACAATGTCTCCACGCTGCGTTTGTTTGGTTATCTCGGTGGAAACTGTCAGAATGATATCGATAAAGTGCTCATTGGGGACGAGCTTATTGTGGATCAGGACTACTGCTTCGGCTTGCCGATCATTAGCGGCCGGCACCCGATCTCCTTACTTCCCGGCGCCAAAATAAGGGTGCTATCGGGTGTTACATTGACTTTGCTGAACAACGATCTGTTCTCTTGCGGCGACGAACTGGCGCAGGGCATCATAGTGGAAAGCGGAGGTTCGCTCATTGTGCGCAACAGCACGATATCCGACTGCCGAATGGGCATCGATGCCAAGGCAGGGAGTACGATCTCGGTATTGAATACGGTCTTCAATGATAATTATATAGGCGTCAATCTGGACATGCAATCGGCGCCGTTCCGTACCGCGATCAGCGGCTTTGAAGGCAATGTCTTCCGAACCCTGAACGGCCTCAAACAACCCTTTCCCGATATGCCGGAGCAGGTGGAAGGCCGCGGCTTCGCCGGTATCCGGCTTGCCAATTATCTCGATTTCAACGTGTTCGGGAATAACGTACAGGATGTAACTGACGGCAACACGTTTACCCAACTGGCCAACGGCATCGTAGGCTTTAATACGACGATGAATATCGGGAATATGCATTTCAGCAATATGAATGCAGGGGGAACTGCCTACGACCGCTACGGTTACGGAATTTACCTGGAAGCCGAAAACCAAAACTCCTGGGCAAATGTGAATCGTTCCTGGTTGCCGTCCATGCTGTTCGATAATTGCATCACAGGCATCAGAGCCGTTCGTTACGCCGGTAAAGTGGAGCGCTGCACACTCACCAATTCCGATAAGGGTATCGTATGGGAACGGAGCCACACACGCGACATCCGTATTCTGGACAACCAGATGCATGTGCGGCAAAACGGTATTCAATCCTGGATGAACGAACCCTTGCACCCAATCAGTTTAATTGAAAAAAACCGGGTGACGGTAAGTAACTCCGGCGCCGGTGTGCAGCCCCCCTTGGGTATTTCGGCTGATGAAGGCGGACTTGGGTCGCTTCCGGGTACCGGATGGAAGATGAACAATAATACCGTGACGACGCTAAACGGCGGACGAGGCATCCAGTACCGAAACGGGCAATTCGCTAATATATCGGCCAATACCATCATGAACCAGAATCCGCAACTGGAATACCACGGCTTTTGGGTTGACGGCGCGGCGTTTACGGAAATTGCCGGCAATATCTCCGGGCAGAACCTGACTCCCTATGCTCCGCTTGGCATATCCACCGGCATCCGATCCAGCGCAGGCTGGAGCAACGCCCTGGTGTGCAATTGCGTGGACAATACCAATATCGGCATTCAGTTTTACGATCTGGCCGACTTTGAAAATCAGGTGCGCACCAACCGTCTGAACAACCACGGGCCTGCCGGTCTTCAAATCGGCGATGCCAGCGTAGGCAATGTCTTTATCGGTATCCAAACGCACACCGGCAACCTCTGGGAACTCGCCGGAATCCCCAACGCTGGATTTGGCGCGAGAAACTGGAGTGCTCCAGCAATAATACCATTATCAGAATTTATCGTGGACGGCAACGAAAACCCGGGCTTTAACCCGCCAGTGTCGCCGTCCACGGATTGGTTTTACGATCTGTCAGACGAGCAAACCACACCCACTTGCAATATTTCCTGCAATTTTCCGGGCGGAACCATACCGCCGTTCGCAGGGGAAGGCGGCTCTCCCACCGGTATTGATCACTGGATAGCCGACGGCGTCTTCCCGCAAAGCTTCGGCTCCGAAATGACGTGGAAGGCGCGCTACCGCCTGTACCGCCGCTTGTTGCGCCAACCCGGTCTGGAACAGGCCGCTACTAAGTTTGCGCAGTTTAAAAACAGTGAAGAAAACAGTTCGGCAGGGCGCCTTGCAGCCCTTGCAGAGGCGCGTTCGGCGCTGTTTGATACGGACTCCTCCGGAACCGTCCTGCATACCGAGTTGCAACAACGTATGCTGGCGCTGCAGGCGCTCGACAGCCTGCGCCAAAGCGGGACGACCGTAGTGGATACGATTTACCAAACTGCCGTGGCGGCTCGCCTGTCCGCCCAAACGGCTTTTGACCAGTATTCCGTCCTGCGCGATAGCCTGCGACAGGTGCAGATACAACAGCTCCGGCAGCAAAATGCCGCCGTATCGACCCTGGAAACGCCGGCCGCCAATCACAAAGCCGTAAACGCAGCCTGGTTTGACGTGCTGCTGGGCAATACGCTTGACAGTACAACGCTGGTTGCGCTGGAGCTTATCGCAGCCCAATGCCCCTTACTGGGCGGCGACGCGGTGTACGAAGCGCGCGCACTCATAGCACCGCTTACCGGCGAGATATTCGACGACGCCTCTGCTTGTGAGGGGCAGGGCGCAGAGGAACGGCATGCAGAACCGCAAACCGCGTATCCCGATACCGGTTTTCGCATTTTCCCGAATCCTACGACGGGTATTGTGCAGTGGACAGGCGATACCCCCGTTTCGGTACGCGTGTTTGACCAGTTGGGGCGATTGGTAGCGGAGCAAGCAGTAAATAATAATTTACTGGATTTGAGCCGTTTGCACAACGGCGTTTATCAAATCCACCTACTGGATGCCGACCAGCAAGTGCTACACAATGCGCGAGTAGTGCTTAACAAGTAATTTATTTTTGTTTTCATCTCCTGCTATGCGATAGGTTGCTCCTATCGTATAGCAGGATAACTCTTTTACGATGAAGTGGGCAATAACTATCATAACTTATGCTGCTGTTTTATCCTGCCTGGATGCTCAGCAGGAAGATAATATATGGATTTTTGGAGTAGACTCGAATAACGCGCCGGCCTATCCGGGTGTTGATCGGATAATATTTGAATTTAGGGACTCTCTGAAAATACGGTATGAACACGATTACTTTATGCCGGTAAGAGAATCAAATGCGATGATTTGCGATTCATCGGGACGCCTGCTTTTGTTATCCAACGGATGTTATATTGAATCCGGCGACGGACAATACTTGGAAAACAGCGACAGTTTGAATCCCGGATTTTTGTATAACCAACGCTGCGCTGAAGACGGTTTGGGTTATAATGTTAACCAATCCATGATGTTGCTACCTGCCGGAAGCGATTCGGTGTATTATTTGTTTCATACGCCGCTATTTGTCAACCTAACGCCGGTCAGTGCTTATATAAATTTATTATATTATACTAAAATTGTAAAGGAGGGCGATCAATGGCTTGTTAGTAAAAAAAATCAGATCGTATTAACAGATACATTAGACTTAACTGGATTGTGTGCCGTTCGGCATGCTAACGGGCGGGATTGGTGGTTAGTAGTAGCCAAAGATAAAATAAATACTTATTACAAAGTTTTAGTAACACCCTACGGAATTCAGTATTACCAACAAACGATCGACACTGTCGCTTATCAGCAATGTTGGGGAGAAATGGTCTTCTCCCCTGACGGTGATAAGATGGCCAGGTTTGATCCAAGGAATGATCTTCGCATTTTTGATTTCGACCGTTGCACAGGGGAATTATCGAACCCCGTTCATATCTCCATTACGAATGCGGCGGATATCGAGCTATACGGTGGTCTGGCGTTTTCGGCAGACGGCCGGTATCTGTACGCGGCCGAAGTAACCGGATTGTTGCAATTCGACATGGCTGCGGCGGATATAGGGGCAAGTATGCAGCTCATCGGAACGATTGAATTCACCGGCCCATGTAATTTCGGCCGCTCGGTGGCTTATATGGAACTGGGGCCTGACGGTCGAATTTATGCACGACCTTTAAATGGCCAAAATTGCATGCACCGGATCAATCGACCTGAAAAAGAGAATACGACCTGCGAGTTTCAACAGTATTACTATCAATTGGACTTCGCATACAAAGGCCTCCCTCACTTCCCCAACTTCCGGCTCGGCCCCATCGACGGCTCGGCCTGCGATACCCTGGGGATAGACAACGTACCCTTAGCCGGCTGGCGGCACGACCCCGCGGGCGGGCTGTCGGTGGAGTTCACCTCCGTCTCCTGGCACGAGCCGGAGCAGTGGCAGTGGGATTTCGGCGACGGCGCTTTCAGTGCGGAGCGCAACCCGGCGCATACCTTTCCGGCGCCGGGTGCGTACGAGGTGTGCCTCACGGTAAGCAATACGTATGGCAGCGATACCAAATGCAAGACGGTGTGGGTGGGGACCAGCAGCGTCGGCGAAGCGCCGGGCCGCGACCGGCCGCAGGTGTATCCGAATCCGACCGCGGGTCTGGTGACGATCGAGGGGCTTGCCTCCGGATCGCGCATCCGGGTGTTCGATGGGTTGGGCCGGCTCGTCGGCGAATACATCCACCAAAATACGGCCCTCGACCTCGGCGCGCTACCGCCCGGCGTGTATTACCTGCAATGCACCACGCCGGACGGGGCGGAGGTGGCCGGCGGGAAGGTGGTGGTGGGGCGGTGAAATTAAGCGCCTGTTCAGACTTTGATTTTGAAGCGAAACTGCAAAGGTTTTATTTTTAACGTAACTGGTTAGCAGGTCGCATCTGAGCCAAAAGAGGATCCATTTCCCGCCAGACGAAGCGATTTTTTGCAGGCCATAGCAGCGCCAGGATCAAAAAAAATTGCGAAGTATGGTGGAAAATGGGACTTTTTCGGCCAGGCAGCGATCCTGCTAATCAGTTACCTAAAAAACAGTTTATTAAAAAGCCTCATCTCCAAACGTCCGTTTATCCTCCAATGAAAATTTGAAAACCCCGTCAATTTTACCTATTTTTGCAAGATGAACTGGCAAGATTACCCCCACGCATTCAAAGGTTTTGAAAAACACCTGGAACGGATCCGGGAAAAGAAATCCCTGCTGGACGCGCTGCGCCCGCTGCCGCCTGCGGCCGTGCGTACTATCCGGGACAGCCTTGCCGTGGAGTGGACCTACCACTCCAACGGCATAGAAGGAAATACCCTCTCACTCCAGGAAACCCGGATGGTGCTGGAAGACGGTATCACGATTAAGGGGAAATCCTTGCGCGAGCACTTCGAGGCGGTGAACCACCAGGAGGCGATTGAGTTGGTCGAGTCGCTTGCGCATCCAGGCTATGTTTTAAAAGCCCCGGACATCCTCGGCATACATGCCCTGGTGCTGCAAAAAATCGAAAAAGAATTTGCCGGCCGGTACCGCAATGCGGGCGTCCGGATTGCCGGCGCCAATTTTGTGCCGCCCAACGCCCTCAAGGTGTCCGATCTGATGGACGAGCTGATCGCCTGGACAAACAGCGAAGAAGACGGGCTGGATAGGGTAGTAAAGGCGACCATTTTTCACCATCGCTTCGTTTGGATTCACCCTTTTTTCGACGGCAACGGCCGGACGGTGCGGCTGGCATTCAACCTGCTCCTGCTAAAGGCGGGCTATCCCCCGGCCATCATTTTGAAAAACGACCGGAAAAAATACTACGACGCGCTCAACAAAGCCAATGCCGGCGATTACGGCAGTATGCTACTGCTCATCCTGCAAGCCCTGGAACGCAGCCTCGATATTTACCTGAGCAATCTGAGCAATACCTACGACGACTACCAGCCGATCTCGGATATCGTCGGAGAGCCCGGCTTTCCGTATGGGCAGGAGTACGTCAGCCTGCTGGCCCGGCAAGGCAAGATCGACGCCTTCAAGGAAGGCCGGAACTGGGTGACGACTAGGGCGGCGGTGCGGGCGTATCGGGAAGTGAAAAGTGGAAAGTGAAAAGTGGAAGTGACTTGTCCTGTTTAATATTTACTTTTTGTGTAAACCTATTTTAGGACAAGTCACAGAAACCAAAATCTGTAACCCCCCTAAGAGCATGTCTAAAATTATATTTCTCGCTAATATGAAAGTCTTTTTCAGCCATACTTCGTTCCTTTTTTTCGCCGTAATTAGTCCCATTACGCCTGCAAAAAGCGCCTTGTCTGGCTAAAAAATCCTTTTCATATT
>JBEIDF010000026.1:0-31452 GCA_040383605.1 Lewinellaceae bacterium | reverse complement strand
TACTACTTCGAAGAGCGCAACTACGAGGAGGCGGTCAAGGCCTACAAAAGCCTGGTCACCACGGGCGATCGCGTGGATATTGACGATGAGCAGCAGTATGCAAACACGCTGTTTCTAGTCCGCAATTACAAAGAATGTATCCAGCAGGTCGAAAAGGTCATCAAGATGGACAACTCCAAAACGTACCTGCGCCGCCTGCTCGGATATTGCAGCTACGAAACCGGTGATTTCCAGCAGGGCCTCAAGGTCATGAACGAGTACTTCAAGGTCGCCCCCAAGGATAAAATCCTGGGCTCGGACTACCTCTATCTCGGCAACCTCCGCCTGAAAACCGGCGGCGATACCCTCACCGCCATCAAAGACCTCAAAAAGGCGATCGAAATGGATCCGGAACGCTGGGAACTGTACAAGGATATCGGCGACCTGAACTACAAACTCAAGCGCATGTGCGATGCCGCCCAAGCCTACGGTACCCGACTCGACTCGCTGGAGGCCACCGCCGGCACGATCCAACCGCTGGATTACTACTACCAAGGCCTCTCCTGGTTCTACTGCAAAGACGATACCACGAAGGCGCGCTACGAAAAAGCGCTTGCTGCCTTCCAAAAAGTTTCCGAACGCGCGCCAAATTCCGGCATCGGCTGGTTCTGGTCGGGCAAAGCCGCCGGCAAATTAGACCCCGACCTCACCCAGGATACCACCCAGGCCGCGCGCAACGCCTTCGGTCTGGCACACGATTTCTTCGAAAAATATATCGCGATCGGAGAAGCCGGCGATAAAAACAAGGAAAAAGGCAACCTGCTCGACGCCTACGGGTATATGATGTACTACCACTTTGTTAAACAGGAAGACGAGGAGGCACTGCGCTTCGTCGAGAAACTCCTGGCACTATCGCCCACCGAGGAGCAAGCGGCGCAGGCGCTGCAAATGCGCGACGCTATCCTGGAACAGAAGAAAAGTAAAGAATGATGGGATTGGGGATTGGGGATTTCGGATTGGGGATTGCAATCCGAAATCCCCAATCCGAAATCCCAATTCCCCAATTGCCTCATTCTTCTTCGACGGGCGTCGGGTTGCTTTGCCACATTAAAAACGCCTTTAAAAACTCCTGCAGATCGCCGTTGAGCACGGCGTCCGGGTTGTGGACTTTATAGCCGGAGCGGAGGTCTTTGACCCAACGGTCGTCCAGGACGTACGACCGGATTTGGCTCCCCCATTCAATTTTACTTTTGCCTGCTTCCACCTTGTCTTTTTCCTCCTGGCGGCGGCGCACCTCGATTTCATACAACCGGCTCTTGAGCATTTGCATGGCGCGGTCGCGGTTCTGGTGTTGGCTGCGTTCGGCCTGACATTCCACGACTACGCCGGAGGGTAGGTGGCGGAGGCGGACGGCGGATTCCGTCCGGTTCACGTGTTGGCCGCCGGCGCCAGAGGCGCGGAAGACGTCCATTTCGATATCGGCCGGATTGATGGAGATTTCAATGTCGTCGTCTTCAACGAGGGGATACACAAATACGGAGGCGAAGGAGGTCTGGCGTTTGCCTTGGGCGTTGAAAGGGCTGATGCGCACGAGTCGGTGCACGCCGTTTTCGCCTTTCAGCCAGCCGTAGGCGTAGGCGCCGCGAATTTCCAGGCTGGCGGATTTGATTCCGGCGGCGTCGCCCTCCTGCTCGAATAGCTCCACCACTTTGAAGTCGTTTTTATCGGCCCACATGCGGTACATGCGGAGGAGCATCGAAGCCCAGTCGCAGGCTTCTGTGCCGCCGGCGCCGGCATTGATGGTGAGGACGGCGTTCATCTCGTCCTCTTTCTTATTCAGGGTACTGCGGAATTCCGCGTCTGCCAGCAGTGCGGCTGTCTTGGCGTACTGGGCGTCCACGTCTTCTTCGGAGGCCATGCCTTCCTTTTGAAATTCGTAGAGACCTTCCAGATCGTCCACTTCGCGGGCGATCTTGCGGTATTCGTCCACCCATTTTTGATTCACGCCCAGTTTGCGCTGGATGCTTTCCGCGCGTTTGGAGTCATTCCAAAAATTGGGATCAAGGGTTTCGGCGGTCAGGTCTTCGATATCGCGGAGTCGGTTATCCACGTCAAAGATACCTCCTTAGGACCGCCAGTTTATCTTTCAGTTCTTTTAACTGTTCGATAGTCATCGCTGGAAACGGATGCAGAGTTGGTGAGGAAATGAACGGCGGGTTTGTTGGGGGGGGGATTGCCGGAGGCGACTTGCGGACAAGTCGCCTCCAGCACAAAATACCCGATTATTGTACTTCCACGTAGAAAATGATTTCTGCATTGGGCGGGATTGGGCCGCCGGGCGTGCCTGTTTCGCCATATGCGAGCGCGGGCGGGATAAAGAAGATGGCTTTGCCGCCTTTGCTGAGCAATTGCACCCCTTCGTCGAAGCCCGGGATCATTTCGCCTTGCGCCAGCGTGAAGCCCATGGGTTCGCCGCGTTCGTAGGAGTTATCGAACATTGTACCGTTTGCCAGCACGCCATAATAGTGTACCTTGACGCCCGTTCCGGCCGCCAGTTTTTCCCCGGCGCCCTGTTCCTCGATCAGCACTTTCAGTCCGCTTTCGGTGGTCTTCAATTTATCCTTGAGTGCGCCCGCGGCATAGTCTTTTGCGATCGTTTCCATTTTACTTTTCACCGTAGTGAACATGTTTTTGGCTTTTTCGGCCGCTTTGTTTTTTTCTTCAGTCGAGATGATATCCACCAGTTTGATTTCGTAGCGGATTTCCTTTTGATCCTTCAGTGTCGGCGGCAGGAATTTTTGTTTGGTGGAGTCAATTTCCTCAATCAAGGTGACGCTGTCGCCTTCCGACATCAGCAGGGCGGCGTCAATGAGTCCCGGCACGCGTTGCTGCGTTTTGAACTGTTCCAGTTGTTCCTTGGTAGGAAGCGGGTACTCGCGCGGGCCGCCGAAATCGCGGTCGGTGCTGCCCATGAGGGAATCGCCTACCCAGGTGTTGACGGACACAAGGATGGTTTCGCCGAGTTGCGCTTTCGGGCCTTGCTTGTTGGTGTGGTTTTTCAGCAGATAACCATTTTCTGTTTTAATGCCTTTGTTTTCGCAGGCTTGGAGGGCCAAAAACAGCAGGCCCATGAAAAAGAACAAAAAATTACGCATAATTGTAATCAAAGAAATGTGAATAGTAGGTTTTGATATCCGCAGCGCGCGGGCGCGCCGTCAATTTTTCAGCAACTCCTCCTTGTAGAGCGGAAGAATATCTTTAAATTTTTGAATCGTCACCTTCAGCGAGTCGTGTGAGAAAGCGCCTGCGGCGTTTTTATGTCCGCCCCCGTTGAAATGTTGACGACAAATTTCCTGCACGTCGAGATCACCTTTCGAGCGCAGGCTGATTTTTACAATATTGGGCTGATTATGTATAAAAGCGGCCATTTTGACCTCCTTGATCATCAGCAGGTAATTGACAATCCCCTCCGTATCGCCGCGCTGGATGCCAAACTCCTCATAGTCTTTTTTGGTTAGCCAGATTAATCCTGTTCGGTATTCCGGCAGGATTTCCATCCGGCTGGCGAGGCAGTGCCCAAGAAGCCGCAGGTGTTTTTCTTTCAGCGAATTAAAAATTTTATTTTGCACGTAGGTGTCATCTACACCCCGATCAATCAAATCGGCCGCGATGCGGAAGACCTCGGCATTGGTTGCGTGTTTGAACGAACCGGTGTCCGTGATCAGGCCAGTATAAATGCACTCGCCGACCTTCGGGTTGATTTTTTGCCCCATACCCGCTGCGAGGATGAAGCGGTACACCAATTCGCAGGTACTGCTGGCGCTGGTTTCCGAAAAAATATAATCAGCCATATTTTCCGGATACAAATGGTGGTCTATAAGCAGGCGGCGGCCCGGCAGTTCCCGAACGAACTCCCCCATTTTGTCAATGCGCGACAGCGAATTGAAATCCAGAAAAACAAACATATTTTTTCGTTGCAGCATCTGCTTGCTTTCTTCAGGTTGAAGGTCCCAGATCATAATGTCTTCAGCGCCCGGGAGAAATTCAAATTCTTCTGGATACTCCGAGGGGAACAGCACGTGCGCGGTATGCCCCAATTGTTCGAGGAAATGGCGCATCGCCAGGGAACTGCCTATGGCGTCTCCATCCGGATTCCGGTGTGATAAGATAGCGACGTTCTGCGGCGTGTTTAGCAGTTCTTTTAAGTCCGGCGGTATGTTCATGCTGGCAATAAAGCGTGGCAGTTATTAAAATAAGGGTGCAAAAGTAGGGTAATTTTGCGTCCGTTGCCGGTTTGCCGGATAATATTTTTCATTTAACACATTTTAAGACGCATAAGGAAATAAAATGCCGTTGTACCTTTGCGCCCAACTCAAATCGGTACAAACACACAACACATACGCATTATGTCCAATCGCACTTTTACCATGATTAAGCCCGACGCCGTGCGCGCCGGCAACATCGGGAATATCCTCCAAATGATCAACGCCGCCGGTTTCCGCATTGTGGCCATGAAAATGACCCAAATGAGTATGGTAACGGCCGGAAAATTTTATGAAGTGCACAAAGAGCGCCCCTTCTACGGCGAGCTCTGCGAATTCATGAGCAGCGGCCCGATTGTCGCCGCAATCCTCGAAAAAGAAAATGCCGTCGAAGATTTCCGCAAACTCATCGGCGCCACCAACCCGGCTAACGCAGAACCTGGCACGATCCGCAAATTGTACGCTACCAGCATCGGCGAAAATGCCGTCCACGGTTCAGACAGCGACGAAAACGCAGCAGTAGAAGGCGCGTTTCATTTCGCCGGAAGCGAAATGTATTGATTTCGGATCGCGGGTACCCCGTGCCTTTAGGCCGGTTCGTCGGCCGCGCTTCAGCGCGGCCCCCACTTCGCGTGACGGTACACAGCGCTAAAGCGCTGTGTACGGACCGGCCTAAAGGCGCGGGATACCCGCAATCCCAATCATTGCACATATTTCCCCAACCACCCACACTCTTTCACTGCTTGCTCAAAAAACTCCGTATTCCGGAACTGTTCCCCCAACAGGTCATAATACGTTCGGTATTCCGGGGGCAGGACGGGGATGAGCCTGCTGCCGAAGGGGTAGCTGCATTCGGGACTACAGAAATACTGTTTTTGTTGGCAACGGGCGGCCATGAATGCGGCGCGGGCGGAGAGTTCTTTGTTGCGGGATGTTTGCAGGGCGCGCTCGAAGTAAGCGAGGGCCAGTTGTAAATCCGTGTTTTCCCGGTTGCCGTCCGGGGAATTGCGCAGCGGAAAAACGGGGCCTTGCGCGAGGCGCGTCCAACTGGCGCCGCTGCGGAAATAATCGGCAACTTCCCATTCGTACCCGAAATAAGAGGTGTTGTAGTAAAACAAACCGATCAGGTAATAATACCGGGCAGCATCCGGGTCTTGCAGGGCAGATTTAGCGCGGGCCTGAAATTCAAAATCCATCAATTTGTCGGCGATTTGCAGTCGGTTCAGGCGCAGGGTGTCAGTGACCGGCCGGTTGATTTTTTCGTGGAGGACCTCCTTGAACGGACTGAATTTTTGCATCTCCGCCTGTTGCACTTTGGGGACGGGCTGCAGCACGTAAATTGCCGCTTCGGGCTGCCCCAGGCCGAGTAGGTAAGCAGCTTTTACTTCCCGCAGGTAGGCCTTCAGGTAGTCCGGATTGGTGTCCATCATCATGGATTTTTCGAGAAATACGGGATCGTCCTGTTCGGACGCCCGGATTAGGTCGTCGAGCACTGCCGGGTTGGGGTTGTAGGTCAGGGCCTCGGGCGGATAGGCCATTAGGAGCGCCTTACCGGGCTGCTTGTTGGCGGCGTACGCGGCGGAGAGCCATTCTTGAAGGAACGGTTCGAAATTGGGGTTCTTTTTGTAGAGATCGTAACTACGGACGCGGAAGGCCGCCTGGTCGGCAAACGCATCGCTGGGATTGATTTCCATGATTTCCAGGAGGACGCGCCACAGGTCAATTTGCGTTTGCAGGTGCTGGTGGTAGGGTTCTGAGTGGTTGAGTTGATTTTCGACGGTCTTGAACGTCTTTTTCGCGGCATAGCGGTCGCCGGCCAGGAGTTCGAGATAGCCGACGATGGTTTTCCAGAGCAGCGGGTTGGCGCTTCGCGCCTCGCGGACGATCCGCCGCGCCAGTTTTTGGAGGTCCAGCAGTTCGAGTGCAGCGGCGTCCCGTTGGGCTTTCGTGAAAGTAAGCCTGCGCTTTTGGTCGGTCACGCTGGTGCGTAAAAAACGGCGTTCCAGGCTCTGCACATTTGCAATAAGCAGCAGATCGAGTTGGGGATTGCCCGGGTCGAAGGCATAAATAGACTCCAAATCGGCGGCGGTGTAGGAACCGGAACGGCCGGCGCGGAGGATATACAAGGTGGCGCGTTCCCGGTCGTTTTGGCAAAGGTCGAGCGTTTTTTTCCAGTCGGCGTCGTTGCGCAACAGGAAACTCCGGAAAGCCTGCGTTCGCTTCGAAGGGCAGTTTCGGAAAATCAGGCTGTACCGATAGGCAGCCTCCGGATACCGGCCCAGGGCTTGCAGCGCGCCGGCGACGTGCCCGAGCGTCCAGTAAAAGATCACGCTGGGTTTCCGGCGGTCTATTCTCGGCATGAGCTCGTTGAACAAATCAATTGCGTGCTGGTACTGCTTGCTGTAATGCGCCAGGCGGACGATCTGATAGGCGTAGCGCAGTTTGATAAAATGCGAGTACGTCTGGCCGAATCGCGCCCGTCCTTCCTTCAGAAACTTTTCTATTATTTTGGGGTCGCGGTTGGGCTGCCGCCACGGATCGGCGGAAACGGTCACGTAAGGCTCCACGCTGCGGGCGTAGATCAGGTAGTCCACCACTTCGGTGCACTGGCTGGAGACGATCAGGTCGGCGAAGATATTGCCTTCAAAGGGGTAGGGGAGCGGTTCGTTTTTGTTGTCCGATACGGTGCGCTCGCGCAAAGCGTAGAGGTCGCTGGTGGTCGCCTGGTACACCACCAAATCCACCTCTTCGCGGGTGGCGTGGGCGCAGAACCGCGCGCTCCACTCGTCGGTATTTTCTGCCCACTGGATATCGCGGTTGAAATAATACTGCTGGTAGTAGTCGTCCCAGCGCAGGAAGAAGGGCGCGTACGCGGCGTCCTTATTGACAATATCGGGCAGGAGGAAGGTATAGCCGTAGAAAGGTTGGGCGTCCGGATCGCAGGCGGCGCGCGTGGGCGCGCCGGGTTGCGGGAAAAAGGAAGCGCCGATCAGTATTGCGAGGGTCAGGATCGGCCATTTCAGCGGGGCGGAACAGATAGAATTCGGCATACGTCGTGCAGGTAACGTACCGGAAAGCGCCGGATCAGGGCGCTGTCCAGGTGAAAAAAAGCGACTCGGGCGTCGGGCGCCAGGTCGAATTGCGCCGCCAGTCCGGCCGCGTCGCGCAATTGCGCGGGCGACAAGCCTTCCCAGCGCACCCAATCGCCCGGGCGAAGATAATGGCCTTCGCGCAAAGTCGCACGCTTGACGGTATAAACCGGCGCGGCGGTGGCGGCATTTTCCACGCGTACGGGTGAAAAAAAGGCGGTGTCTGCGAGTTCGGTAGTTTTCAGACCCGGAATAATTTTCCACAATTCGCCGTCGCGGTACACGAGGCTCCAGTGAAAAATTGGGAGGGCGAGATCCAGCGGCAGCGGGTAGCGCGCGGGCGCGCCGCGCAGGTAGGCGCGGGCGTCCGGTTCGTCGTAAATCGAATTTCGTGCCGCGGGGTCGTCAATATCGCCGGTATTATAGCACATCAGTATTCCGCGGTCGGCAGGCGGCACGCCGGTTTTTCCGGGATACTTATATTGGTGCAGTCGGATCGTGGCGCTCAGGCGCGTTCCCGGGGGGAGTTTGGCGCGCATTTTTTGCATGAATGAAAAAAAGGCGTCGCGGGTCGAGGGCGTCCAGTCGCAGTCGAACTGCACTTCCGCGCTAGGTCCTTGTCGGCGGTACAGCGGGTGTGCCAGGAGTGCGGCGGCGAGTTTTTCGGACAGCGATCGGAGTTCCAGTTCGCGAATTTCCTGAAATACCGCGTTGGTGAGGAACACGCAGGGCACGATTTCCCGTCCGGCCAGTCCGGCGGTGTCCGCCAGTTCGAGCCGGGCATAGGGTTGAATCGTGCTGGAACCTTCTGCGCGGCCAATGTCGAACAATTTGATATACAGCGTTTGGCAATCGAGTGCGTCGAGGTAGGCGATGGCGGTGGCGTCGGGCGCGTAGCGGGTCTGCCAAAAATAAAACGCGGGCTGAACTTTGCGAGGTTCGCGCCGACAGGCCAGCAGGAGGAGCAGGAGTAGCAAGAGGCAGAGGAGACGCACAGCAAGGATTTGGTCGGAAAAATACAGGGTTTTTGGTGCCAGATCTATTTTGCAAATTAAACATTTACTGTTAAATCTGTAAAAAAGTAACTGGTTAGCAGGGTCGCTGTCTGGCCCAAAAGTCCCATTTCCCGCCATACTTCGCGATTTTTTTTGACCATAGCGCTGCTGTGGCCTGCAAAAAATCGCTTCGTCTGGCGAAAAATGGGTCCTTTTTTGGCTCAGACGCGACCTGCTAACCAGTTACGTAAAAGAAACATTACATTCGGTTTGCGGCGTTTCTATACCGCGCATTTGCCAACGAAATTTCTACGTCGACAATGCACTCTTCTGCCTGCGCCAGGCGGAGTTCAATGAGCTGGTTTCGTTGCGCCGGCGTTATCATGCGTGTATTCCTTGTGAAAGTGCTTTAACGAATATAGGTTCATAACCACGGAAAGTGTGCAGTAACTCCTGTTTTGAAACCACAACAGGATGCGTGATCACATCAAAATCCAAGTCAAGATCGGTCATGATGTCTGAAACCGCTCGCTCGAACCGCCAGTCATATTCTCCCTGTACCACTACCAAAAAATCCCAGTCCGACCAGCGGTGCGGCTTGCCCCAAGCCCTGGATCCAAACAGGATTACATCCCTGATCCGGTCGCCGAAAGCGGCTACCAGACGGGTTTTGGCTTCGTGTAATATTTTATCGCGCTTTTTCATGCGGGAAATGGCCGAATTTTCAGCAAATATACGGGAATTAGAGGATTTCGGAATTGGGAATGGGGATTGCGGATTTTTAACGATTTCGGGTTGTTTCTTGCCTGTATTGCAGGCAATAATCCGCAATCCGCAATCCGCAATTCAAAACTTCCATCCATTCGCATCCCGCAGCGCCCCGGCCACCAGCCGCCGTTTTTCTTTCACATTCACCGGCGGGTATTTCGCGAAGCGCTTGATTCCCATCAGGAACGTTTTTTGAAGGTCGCCTTCGGTGAAGGAGCAGACGGCGTCTGTGGCATTTTGACTGATGCGTGCGGTGGCGTCATGCAGGTACACTTGAAGCATGGCGTCGTACACTTCCTGCGGTTGCGGGTTTGGGGCAAATTTTTTCAATTTTTGAACGCGCAGCAACAGCGATTCCGCGGCGAAGATATCAATCATGATATCGGTGCAGTTGCAGAGCAGTTCTTGTTCTTCTTTCAGGTTCAGTTTGCCGTCCATCTGCACCTTCGCGGCGCCGCCGGCGACCATCAGGAAGATTTTTTTGAAATCGGCGACGGCCTTTTTCTCTTCGGCGTACGCACCCTCCGGTTTGTCGAAAGAAGGCATGGCGGCCAGTTCTTTTTGTACGGCCCAGGCGGGATTCACGATGTCCAATTGTCCTTTCATCGCCCGTTTGAAAAGTTGATCCATGATCAGCAGGCGGTTGATCTCGTTGGTGCCCTCGTAGATCCGGTTGATCCGGCTGTCGCGGTAAGCCCGCGCGGCGGCATACTCCTCGCTGAATCCGATGCCGCCGTGGATTTGCACGTTCTCGTCCGTGCAGTAATCCACCACTTCTGAGCCGTATATCTTGAGGATCGAGCATTCGATGGCGTATTCTTCGGCGGCTTCCAGCATCGCCTGCGCATAGGATTTGCCGGCGGCGGCGGCGGCGTCTTTTTTGTCCTGCATCAGGTCAGAGATGCGAAAGGTCATACTCTCTGCGGCAAATGTGCGGATGGCCATTTCGGCCAGTTTGTACTGAATGGCGCCAAAACTGCTAATCGGCGCATTGAACTGGATGCGCGCGTTGGCGTACTGCGTCGCCATGTCCGTCACTTTCCGGGCGCCGCCGGCACACATCAGCCCCAGTTTGTACCGACCGATATTCAGGGCGTTGAAGGCGATGAGGTGGCCTTTGCCGATTTCACCCAGGACGTTCTCGACCGGCGTCGGAGCGTTTTCAAAAAATACCTGCCGGGTGGAGGAGCCTTTGATGCCCATTTTGTCCTCTTCCGCGCCGAGCGTCAGACCCGGCGTATTGCGCTCCACAATAAAGGCGGTGAATTTTGTGCCCTCCACTTGCGCGAAAACGATAAACAAATCGGCGAAACCGGCATTGGTGATCCACATTTTTTGGCCGTTCAGCAGGTAGTGGCTGCCGTCTGGACTCAAATCCGCCCGCGTTTTGGCGCTCAGCGCGTCTGAGCCGCTGCCAGGCTCTGTCAGGCAGTACGAGGCTTTTATTTCCCCGGTGATCATCTTGGGCAGGTACTTTTGCTTCTGCGCTTCCGTGCCGAAATACAAAATAGGCAGCATCCCGATTCCGGTATGCGCCGTAATGGTGGTGCTGAATGAACCGGCAGGGCCCAGCACGTAGGATATGATGGTGTTGGTATGCGTGTCGAGCTCCGTGCCGCCGTATTCGGCCGGCATGTGCGAGCCTAAAAGCCCCAGCGCGCCGGCTTTTTCGAGCAGTTGTACGCTGAAGTTTTCCGCCCGCGCTTCAATTTTTGGCACGTTTGGATATACCTCCTGATCCAGAAAATCCTGGGTCATTTGTCCCGCCATTTTCTGCTCCTCATTGAGCTCTTCCGGGATGAAGGTTTCCTCCGGGACGCTCTCGCGCACGATGAATTCCCCCCCTTTGAGTACGGTTGTTTTATTTGCAATATTTTCCATGGCTGTGTTTATTTTAAATAGCGAATATTCGCTACAAATGTACAGGCTCGCCGGTTTATTTGAAAGCGTGCCGGCAATATTTTTTTTCATCCCATATCCGGAGGGGTTCCCGTAGAATACGCGGAGAGGGTTCCCGCAGAATTCGCGGATAACGCAGAACGCGCGGAGAAAGAATTAACGCATAATCGCCTCAAATCCGCATTCCCCCATCCGCATTCCCCAATTTTTCCTATCTTTGCGTTTTAAAATAAACGTAACTGGTTAGCAGGTCGCGTCTTAGCCAAAAAAGTACCCATTTTTCGCCAGACGAAGCGATTTTTTGCAGGCCATAGCAGCGCTATGGTCAAAAAAAATTGCGAAGTATGGAGGAAAATGGGACTTTTTAGGCCAGACAGCGATCCTGCTAACCAGTTACAAATAAACAATCGTATAATATGAGCGCAATTCGCGATATCATCGCCCGGGAAATTCTCGATTCTCGCGGAAACCCCACCATTGAAGTAGAAGTATGGACGGAAACCGGCTTCATGGGCCGCGCAGCCGTGCCGAGCGGCGCCAGCACCGGCGTGCATGAAGCGGTGGAACTGCGCGACAATGACGAGGGACGCTATCTCGGCAAGGGCGTACGCAACGCCGTGAAGAATGTCGAAAAGATTCTGCGCGACGAACTGATCGGCTGTGAAGTAACGGAACAACGCAAGATTGACCAAACGATGATCAGCCGCGACGGTACCCACAACAAGGGGGCGCTGGGCGCCAACGCCATCCTGGCGGTCTCGCTCGCTGTCGCTAAAGCCGCCGCGGAAGAATTTGGTCAGCCGCTCTATCGCTACTTGGGCGGTGTCAACGCGCACGTGCTGCCCGTCCCCATGATGAATATCCTCAATGGCGGCGCGCATGCTGATAATGGAATTGATTTTCAGGAGTTTATGGTAATGCCCGTCGGCGCGGAATCTTTCTCCGAGGGCCTGCGCATGGGTGTGGAAATCTTTCACCACCTCAAAAAGGTGCTGAAAAATAAAGGCTATGCCACGAATGTGGGCGATGAAGGCGGCTTCGCGCCCGGAATCAAAAACAATGAGGAGGCTATCCAAATGGTCATGACCGCCATCCAGGCTGCCGGATACCGCCCGCTGGAAGACGTCGTGATCGCCCTCGACGCCGCCTCCACGGAGTTCTTCGATGCGGAAAAAGAAGAATACGTGTTCAAAAAATCCACGGGCGACCGCCTTTCCCGCAATGATATGGTAGCTTTCTGGAAAGACTGGTGCAACCGCTATCCAATCTATTCCATCGAGGACGGTTGCGCGGAAGACGACTGGGCCGGCTGGAAATTGATGACCGAAACGCTCGGGCACCGCATCCAACTGGTGGGCGACGATCTGTTCGTCACCAATGTCAAACGCCTGCAACGCGGTATTGATGAAAAAATCGCCAATTCCATCCTCATCAAGGTAAATCAAATCGGCTCGCTCACCGAAACGATCGAGGCGGTCAACCTGGCCACCCGCAACGCCTATACCTCAGTCATCAGCCACCGCTCCGGCGAAACGGAAGATACAACCATCGCCGACCTGGCCGTCGCACTCAATACCGGACAAATCAAAACCGGCTCCGCCAGCCGCTCCGACCGGGTCGCTAAGTACAATCAACTGCTCCGCATCGAGGAGGAACTGGGCGAAGCAGCGACGTATCTGGGAAAAAGTATATTCGGACTGTAATTGGATTTCGGAATTGGGATTTCGGATTGGGGATTTGAGACGATTGCAGGTTAATCCTCTCCGCGTTTTCCGCGCCCTCCGCGAATTCTGCGGGATTCCTCTCCGCGAATTCTGCGGGAACCCTCTCCGTGAATTCTGCGGGAATCCTCTCCGCGAATTCTGCGGGAATCCTCTCCGGGAATTCTGCGGGAATCCTCTCCGCGAATTCTGCGGGAACCCTCTCCGCGAATTCTGCGGGAACCCCCTCCGCGAATTCTGCGGGAACCCTCTCCGCGAATTCTGCGGGATTCCCCGGTTGAGGAACGGCACACCGGAGACGCCGCTATTTCCCTTGCACCCTTTCCCAAAGCGCCTGCATGGAGGCTTTGCCTTTTTCGGGGTCTTGTTGCGCGCGGCGATCCTGCACAACGTCCCATTCCCCCTGCGCATTTTTGAATAACAGGAAAGGGAACACGTAATTGTTGCCAGACAGGGTATCGCCCAGGAGACCGAAGCGCAAGTCGTTTACCTGCAGGGTATCGCCATCTCGCGGCAACACGTTGTAGTAACCGTCGGTAAACCAGCGCAAGAAGTGCAGCGCGCGGCTGTCCGGCGGAATATGGCGGAGCAAATCGTGATTTTTGGGGATGGTGGACAGGCCTGTGAAGCCCGGCGACCGGTCGTTGAACCCCCACAAGGCGAAGTAGTACGCGCTGTCGCCTTCCGCCACGCCATACCACACAATATTATTAAAAATTGTAGGCCCGGTGAGGTAACGTGAATAGGCGGTGTTCTCAGTCGCTAATTTCGCCTCAAAACCATTGTTTACCAAAGTTTTATGCCAATATGTAAAAGCCAGGTAGCCGCAGCCCCAGATAATACCGGCCCAGGTGAGTATCCGGCGCAGGCGCCGCTCGCGGGTCAAAAAGGGTACCGCCAGCAGAAAGAGGAGGAAGGGCAGGGTGTAGATGGGATCCACCACCGAGACGGTCGTCCACTGCACCCGCGTATCGGCAAACGGTTGCCAAATTTGCGTGCCCCAGTTGGTAAAACAATCGAGGATCGGATGCGTGAAAATACTCCAGAAAAAAAGCGCGACCCAGGTTCGGTACGGCGCTTCCACGTATTCTAAATCCCGCTTCCAGTAGTTTGTCCATAAACTCCAAAACAAGGCCGCCCCCAACAACAAGGTAGGGATGAGCGCGTACCAGCTCAGTCCTTCCCCCACCAACACCGGTATAAAATTGATCCCGATCGCCGCGCCCAGGTAAAACAACAGCCACAGCAGCATGGCAGCCAGCTTGTAGCTCCGCTTTCGATAGACGCCCCCGTGGTAAAACCATTGCGCGAGCCAGGCCAATAACCAAGGCGCCAGCGCAGCAAACAAAAAGGAGTGCATGAAACCCCGGTGAAAAGACGTCGAGGTAATTTCGTCGGTAAACAACGCGGCAAATACGTCCAAATCCGGGATCGTGCCGCCGACTGCGCCCCATAACATGGCGCGGTTGCCAAGTTTCCGACCCGCAACAACCTCGCCACAGGCGGCGCCAAGAACTATTTGTGTGATGGAATCCATGTTTCGATTGCGGATTGGGGAGTGTGGATTGCGGAATGGGGCGATTTCGGTGAATTTTCGGAAATTGTACAGCAATCCGCAATCCGCAATCCCCAATCCGCAATCCCCAATCCCCAATTATTTTTTCAATACTGCTCTTTGGAACGCCGAAAACGGATAAGTGTTCACTTCTGGTATTTGTTCGCCCAAATGCTCGGTGTTGCCGGTTGTGCTCACTGCGGCTTCAGGGCCGGCCATCACCTCGAAAACCAGGGTATTCGGCCCAATTTTTTCATAAGTGCATAAAATCCTGCTGCCTTGCACGGTAAACAGGCAAAGTAGTTTAGGGCCATAGAGATAGCTTTCCATGACAATCGAGTTCTTCTCGTCCACTTTCCAGCGGCCTTTTTCGGGATCCACCGGAACGAGTTCGTAGGGGCGCCAGTCTTGCTCTTTGGCGCCGTAGATCAGTCCGAAGGTGTAGCGGCCCTCGGTGGAAGTATCAATCGGGTGGATAACCACCGTCATCGGCACGGATTGCACCAGTCCCATCGAGTTATAAATTTCAAGCGTGCCGCTCCAATCGCCCACCCAGGAGGCGGGGAAAGCCAGGGAGTCGGCGGTGGATTGCGCGGTGAGCCCAAGGGGAATACAGAAGAACAGACAAAGGAGGTGGCGCATAGATGATCAGAATAAACAGGTGCTCTTGCGACAAAAGTAGATACTTTGGGGCATTTTAGAAAAAAACGCTAATTTTAGCTTTGTTTTTGCATCTTAGATATGCTCTTACGCGCTCAACCCTTGCCTTATGTCTAAAGAAATTCGCCTGCCTTCCCTGCAATTTCTTCAAAAAGCCATATTGGACGTCTTTTTGCGTTTTCCCGCTACGATGTTGGCGGCGGTAACAGCCACCTGCGCCTTGTTCGTGCTGATCGAGGCAGGGGAGAAAGCGCCTTATGCCAAAATCTGGATGCTCGGACAGCTGGGACTGCCGCTGCTGACAGCCCTGAGTTTGTTCGCGGAATCGAGGCGCTGGACGGGTGTGCGCTACTACGGATTACTGGCCGCCGGCATCGGTGCATTAGCCGGATATTATTTTACGCTGGATCTCGAGGGGGATGCGGCGGAATACCGCACAATGCCCCGATACCTGGGTTTTATGCTGATCGCGCACCTCAGCGTAGCGTTTGCGCCATATTTAAATCGGCGGCGCGCGGAGGATTTTTGGGAGTTTAACAAGGAACTCTTCGCCCATTTCGTCACGGCCGGGGTCTTTTCGATGATTATTTGGGGCGGTTTGTCGGCCGCTATCCTGGCGGTGGTGGAGCTGTTCGGACTGGTGGTCAGTTTTAAAATTTATGCGAAGTTGCTCGCCCTGGTCGGCGGCTTGTTCCTGACAACGTATTTTTTGCACCACGTCCCCCGCAATTTTGAATTTGGAGAAAAAACGGCGCATTACAGCCCACTTTTTCGCAATTTGTGCAAATACATCCTCATCCCGCTGGTTCTTTTATACTTCCTCATTCTATATGTGTACGGCGCTAAAATCCTGCTAAACTGGGAGTTGCCGCACGGTTGGGTGAGTTCGCTGGTCATTGGTTTTTCTATCGCAGGGATATTTACCTACCTGCTCAATTACCTGCTGCCGCGCTACGAATTGGCTCCGGCCGTGCGTATGTATCACCGCTGGTTTTGGTGGGTGCTTTTGCCGCTGGTCGTGCTGCTGTTCGTCGCCATCGGGCGCCGGATCATGGACTACGGGGTCACGGAAGAGCGATTCGTCGTGGCCCACACGGGTTTGTGGTTGTTTGTGACCGCGTTGTATTTTACTATTTCCCGCACCGATAATATCAAGTTTATTCCGATTTCCCTGGCGGTCTTCGCCGCCGTGGCGGTGCTCGGGCCGTTCAGCGCTTTCACGGTGGCGCAACGCAGCCAGGCCACTGAACTGGAGCGCCTGCTGGTCAGTATCGGCCGATTGGAAAATGGCAAAGAAAAAACTTCGCTGCTGCCGGTTTCGCCGGAAACGGCCGCGCGCGTAAAATCCACCCTCGAATTTCTGGAAAGCCGCGATGCGCTGTACCTCATCCAACCTTGGTTCGACCTGCCGCTCGACAGCCTCCCGGAGGCCCCCAACTACACCGGCCGGCCCCGTACCGACCGAATTCTCTACGCCCTCGATATCAAAACCGAACAGTGGGAAAGCGCGGAAGTAATCTACGTCCAACCCAACGCACAGGTCAGCAGCGGCAATATCCGCGGCTATCACACCTTTTATAAGTTGGATATCGCCGCTGGCTCTGATCCGCCCGGCGCCGGAAAATACGCCGCCATCACCGAAAACGGCGCCGGCCTCGCCTGGCGGGAAAAGAAAGGCACGCGCTGGACGAATTTAGAAGTGTTCGACCTCCGCGCGCAAATGAAGACCTGGACCGAAAAAAGCCAGTACGGCAGTTTTATCCTGCCCAACGGCGGCGAAGTGCTTGATTTCAACGGGCCGCGCGCCGAAATGCGGCTCATCCTGTTCAGCTTGGCTATCCGAAAGGAGGGCACGCAACCCAAACTCCAAAGCATCAATGGACTCTTGTTGGTAAAAGATAAACAAAATCGCTAACTTGTAATGACCCGTCTTACGTTTTTTCTGCTCTGTCTCCCGCTCTTTGCACAAACCCAAAATACGTATTTTCAACAAAAAACGGATTACCGAATCCAGGTCGCCCTCGATGACCGCCGCCACACGCTCGCCGGCCGTATCGAGATAGACTATACGAATAATGCCCCCGTTGCGCTGCAGGAAATCTACCTGCACCTCTGGGGAAACGCATTTTCCAACCGAAAGACCGCTTTTTGCAAACAAAAACTCGAAAGCGGCAGCCTCGAATTCTATTTTGCCCCGGACTCCTCCCTGGGCCGGTATGAGCAGCTCAATTTTTCCGCAAATGGCGCGCCTATCGCTTGGCAAATCACGCCCGACAACCCGGATATCGCCCGGCTCGAATTGCCGACGCCGCTGAAACCCGGCGAAAAAATCACCCTCGCCACACCCTTCCTGCTGCATATTCCCGCCTCGTTCTCCCGACTCGGACACGTGGAAACGTCCTACCAGATCACGCAGTGGTATCCCAAACCGGCAGTGTACGATCACCAGGGCTGGCACGCAATGCCTTATCTGGATCAGGGGGAGTTCTATTCCGAATTTGGCAACTTCGAAGTGGAAATTACCCTGCCGGCGAATTACGTGGTGGGCGCTACCGGACAGCTCCAAACGCCCGCAGAAGTTGATTTTTTACAAAAAAAGGCAGAAGAAACCCGCCTGCTGGTTCAAAAATGGGTCGCCGACTCCTCGAAATCCCGCAGCAACGAGCATCCCTTTCCGCCCTCGTCGGCAAATACCAAAACAATCCGCTACACCGCAACAAATGTGCACGACTTCGCCTGGTTCGCCGATAAGCGCTTCCACGTCCTGCGCGATACCGCCCGATTAGCCTCCGGACGGACGGTGGACTGCTGGGCGATGTTCACGGATGAACAACGGAGGCTTTGGACGCAGGGCGCCGCGTATGTCCGCCGCGCAGTGGAATTTTACTCCGAATTGGTCGGCGAATATCCCTGGCCGCAAGCCACGGCGGTACACAGCGCGCTCAGCGCCGGCGGCGGTATGGAATACCCGATGATTACGGTGATCGGTGATACGCAAAGCGACGCCGGACTGGACGAGGTGATTACCCACGAGGTCGGCCACAACTGGTTTTATGGTATTCTTGCGAGTAATGAACGCGATCACCCCTGGTTGGACGAAGGACTGAACTCGTACTACGAACAGCGCTATATGCGCCGATATTATAAAAAAGATGGTCTGGATGTCAGCGGATTAGGCCGGGTTTTCCCGACCGAGCGCTACGGAACTACCAACGAACTGGCAAGTATCTTCCTCGCGCGCGAGCATCGGATGCCGCCACCCGACAGCCGTTCGGACTTGTTTTCCACCCCGGGCTATGGCGTGCAGGCCTACCTGACGCCCGCCATGGCGCTGCGCCACCTCGAATTGTCCATCGGCGCCGCCGCCTTTGATCAGGCCATGCGCCGTTACTTCGACCTGTGGAAATTCAAACACCCGTATCCGGCGGATTTGAAGGCGGCTTGGGCGGGCGCCGGCCTGTCGGCGCCCTGGTTTTTCGATCAGATGCTGCTGGGCGCCGCCACTGATCCGGCGCTGGATAAAGTAGAAAAGAACGCCGACGGCAGCTGGTCGCTCAGCGTGCGCCATAAGGGCGAAACCGCCGCCCCGTTTCCGGTCAGCGCCCTGCAGGGCGACCAGGAAATTCAAACCGCCTGGTTTGATCCGCCGACAAGCGGTGACCGCCAGACTATCCGCCTGGAAGCGCCCGGCGCAGACGCCTTTGCGATAGACCGCAAGCGGGAAGCCCTGGATCTCTACCGCGCCAATAACTATCGGCGCGCTCGCGGACTGTTTCCCGGCATAGCGCCGGTGCGGCTGAAAATCCTGGCGCCGTTGGAAAATTCCCACCGGACATTGATTGGCATCACCCCCTGGATCGGATGGAATAATTACGATAAAACCCAAATCGGCCTGGCGATTTACAATCCGCCAGTGCCCACACCCCGCTTTCAGTATTTCCTGTTGCCGGGTATTGGACTGGGTTCCGGGCAATGGACCGGCCTCGCAGACGCGCAATGGCGGTTTTATCCGGGCGGAGGCGTGCCGCGTATGGCGCTGGGCCTCCAGGCGCAGTCTTTTCAACTCGACTACGAACCCGCCTTCGATGCGTACAGGCGCTACTATCGGATTGTGCCGCAAGTGCGGATGGAACTTCGGTGCGGACATAAAAACGACCGGCGCGCGCTGGTGGCCCGGACGATTTTCTCCGGCGTGGAGACGTTTAATATTGGCGCCGATGGCGAATTGGCGGGAACCCGTTTTGAAAACAGCGCGATCCAGGAACTTCGATTCGAGGGCGCGCGCCGGAGCCTGCCCAATCCATACCGCTACCGCACTGCCCTGGAGTGGCAAACGTATCAGCTTCCGGCCGGAAGCCGCGAGCAGTACCTGCGCTTGTCGGCGGAATGGCAGCAGGACTTGTACTACCACCCCAAGCGCCGGCTGAGCGCCCGGCTCTTCGCCGGCTATTTTCTGGTGAACAGCCGCCGCAATGCGGGCACGGTGTCTGATAACCTGGCGCGAGGGTCTTTTGCCCTGAACCCGCAAGGTTTCAACGACTATCGGTTCGATCAGTTGTTTTTCGGCCGCTCCGACAACCAGGGCATTTGGGCGCAGCAAGTCAGCCAAAATGAAGGCGGTTTCAAAAACGCGTTCGGTGCGCCTTACCGGACGCAGATCGGCAACTCGAATAATTTTATACTCGCATTGAACCTGCGGGCGGATTTGCCGTTTCGACTGCCCCTCGGCCTGCCGATTAAACCTTGGTTCGACCTGGGTTATTACGACGACGCCACGCCCGCCGGACAAAACCTGCTCCTGCGGGATCAGTTGCTCTGGAGCGGCGGTCTGATGCTGTCGGTGCTCGATGGCCGCTTTGAAGTGTATTTCCCGCTCGTGCAGGCAAAACCGCTGCGGGATGTTTACGCCGACTACGCCAATGGGAATTACGCCCGGCGGATCACCTGGAGCATCCGGCTCGACCGGCTGCGCCTGGCGGATATGATCGAGCGCAACGTGAATTGAACGAGTTGCCCGTGCCTGGTCGCCAACCAGATCGGGGGATTTTTATAAAAAAGCGCCGGCCCCGTTGCCCAAGCGCCATCAAATACTACTTTTATCATGGATTGGAAATCAGCCATACCCCGCCTCAAACATACCGATACCGGTAATTTTTTCCTCATCGCCGGCCCTTGTGCCATTGAAGGCGAAGACATGGCCCACGAAATTGCGGCGGAAATCCATCGCATTTGCACCGGCCTCGGCATACCTTATATATTCAAAGGCTCTTACCGGAAGGCCAATCGCAGCAAAAAAGATTCCTTTACCGGCATCGGCGACGAGCGGGCCTTGGGTATCCTGCAGGCCGTCGGGAAACACTTCGATATCCCGGTTACGACCGATATCCATACCGACGAGGAGGCTGCGCGCGCGGCAGCATACGTGGACGTGCTGCAAATTCCGGCTTTTCTCTGCCGCCAAACCAGCCTCCTGGAGGCTGCCGCGCACACCGGGAAGGTTGTCAATATTAAAAAAGGACAGTTCGTCAGCCCGGAATCCATGCGCTTCGCTATGGAAAAAGTGCAAAGTGAAGGCAATGATAAGGTCTTGCTGACCGAGCGCGGTACCACCTTCGGCTATCAGGATCTGGTGGTGGATTTTCGCGGTATCCCGGCGATGCAGGCTTTCGGCGTCCCCGTTGTGCTCGATTGCACCCACTCGCTGCAGCAACCCAACCAGAGCAGCGGCGTGACGGGCGGTCGCCCGGCGCTGATCGAAACCATCGCGCGCGCAGGCATAGCGGTGGGAGTGGACGGCCTGTTTATCGAAACGCACCCCCGGCCTGCAGAAGCAAAATCTGATGGCGCTAATATGTTGCCGCTCGATAAACTCGAACCGCTGTTGGAAAAATTGGTGCGGATTCGCGCGGCGATCCGGTGAAAAAAGGCCGGGTTTTTGTTCTAGCCATGCTCTTATTCTCGTTTTGCAAATAAAATTCCGCGTAAGAACAATAAATAAACATGAATTTATGAATCCCCTTGTTGGAAATTGTAAGTCTTACACTATTTTTACCGCTTGTTAGGAAAACTGCCTGCGAAAGCGGTCGGATAAGATTTCAAAAATTATTTGTTTTTCGCCGATTAAAGCGGTTTTTGCAGCGCTATAAAGCGCTGCAAGCACAAAAAACCGGAAATAAAGCGGGGGGGAGACCGATTTTTAGAGATTCTTAAGCGACTCGGTTTTGCAAGTGGAAACAGGATATGAAGAATTTTTCAGCGCGCCGGGCAATTTTTTTTCGCGGTCACCCGCCAAAAATAATGCGCACCGCATCTTACTTATTAGTGGGTTCACACGATAAAAAGGATTTACCCCGGCGTCTGATTGTTTTTCTGCCTTCATTCATTTCGTAAACTTATTACTCATCTAAAAATTTTTTAGCAGCATGACAGCAGCAAAAAACACTCAGGCAAAGCAACAATCCGGTGATGGCTTCGCGTCAATTTTCCCGTTCATCGCCATTCCCCTGTGCTTCGTAGCCGCCGTGCTCTTGTACCTTTTCGTTTTCGGTAACCCCGCTAACTTTATTGACAACGATCCTACTAAAGATCCCCTGCCGGGTAACTACTCCGGTATGATCTACAAGGGCGGTCCGGTTGTTCCCATGCTCTGGGGCCTGCTCTTCATCGTACTGGTTTTTGTGATCGAGCGCTTCATCACACTGGGCAAAGCCGCTGGTTCGGGCAATGCGGACAGCTTTGTACGCAGCATCAAAGGCTTCCTCGATCGCAGTGATATCAACGGCGCAATCGGCGCTTGCGATAAGCAGAAAGGCTCTGTAGCCAATGTGGTGCGCGCAGGTCTTGCAAAATACGGCGAAATGGAAAAAACGTCCGGCATGGAGACCGACCAAAAGGTGCTCGCGATCCAAAAAGAAGTAGAAGAGGCCACTACGCTGGAACTGCCGATGCTGGAGAAAAACCTCAGCGTCCTGTCCACCATCGCTTCGGTTGCCACCCTGATCGGTCTGCTGGGTACGGTACTCGGGATGATTCGCGCGTTCGCGGCGCTCGCCCACGCAGGCGCTCCGGACTCCTCGGCACTCGCAACCGGTATCTCCGAAGCACTTATCAACACGGCGCTCGGTATCGGTACCTCCGCAATCGCTATCATCTTCTACAATGTGTTCACCGGCCGGATTGACGGCATGACGTACCGCATTGACGAAGCTGGATACAGCCTGACGCAAACATTCGCTTCGCGCAATGCGTAAGCCGGAAGGAGCTTCTGAAACCTCCACCGTTCATGCAAAAATAATGAATTATGCCTAAGCATAAACCTAAAAGGAGCAACCCGTTCATTGATATGACCGCCATGTGCGACGTGTCGTTCCTGCTCCTCACGTTCTTTATCCTGACGGCGAAAATGCGCCCGACGGAAACGGTTATCGTGGATACGCCTTCGTCTATCTCGCAAACGAAATTGCCGGATGCTGGTACGCTGACCCTGCTCGTGAGCAAGGAAGGACAGGTGTTCGTGGATATGGCCGGCCAGCATACCCGCAGGTACCTGATTGAGCAGATCAACGACCGGTATCAAATGGGCCTCAATGACGAGGAAAAACTGCGCTTCTCCATCGCCGGCAGCTTCGGCGTACCGCGCGCAAACCTGAAGCCCTGGTTGGACGCCTCTCCGGCAGATCGCGCCAAGATGGAGGCGCCGGGTATCCCGATTGATACGGCCGATATCAACAATAGCGAATTGGCCACTTGGGTGCACATGGCCCGTCTGGCTCAGTTCGAGATGAAAAAGGAAGGCAAAGTAAGCGATGAGTATGTCATCGTGGTCAAAGCCGATAAGGATACGCCTTATCCCGCAATCCAAAAAGTGATCAATACCCTGACGGATATCAACGTCAATAAGTTCAACCTGATCACTAATATGGAGGCGGATCCAAGTAAACTGGAGGCGATCAAGTAAAGGAATCCCCGGAGGCGCAGGACGCCTCTGCATTTCAAAACTTTAAAAAAAATGCCGAACTATGGCTGAAATGCAAGTTGCCGAGAAAGGCGGTAAGGGCGGTAAAGTCCGTTCAAAAAAACTCTCTACCCGCGTGGACCTGACGCCCATGGTGGACTTGGCTTTCCTCCTCATCACGTTCTTCATGCTCACCACCACCCTGTCTAAACCGCAGATCATGCCGGTGGTGATGCCTGAAAAAAAACTGGAGGATTTGGAAGAGTTCCAAGCGACCAAGGAATCGCAGGTAATTACCCTGATGCTCGGCGCAAACGATAAAGTCTATTACTATGAGGGGATTACTGACCCGAAACTGGATTCTACCGACTATTCCGCAGAAGGGCTGCGCAAAGTAATCCTCGATAAAAAGGATCGCGTGCGCCAAATCTTCCCCGACAAGGAAAAGAAGGATGAAAAAACAGGCGATACGAAAAAAATCTCCCAGATGAATGTCATCATCAAGCCGACCAAAGACGCGCGCTACAAAAATATCGTGGACGCGTTCGACGAGATGAAGATTTGTAATGTCGCGCTCTACGTACTGCTGGATATTTCCAAACAGGAAGAGGAATTTATCGCCAACCCGGCCGCCGGTCTGAAGTTCTCCATAGAAGAACAAGCCAAAGCGGCCGTTGGACAACAGTAGTACGCCCGAACAAAAGGTTCTATTAAAAATTAAAATTCACATTCCAATGGCAGAACAAAAAGGTGCGAGCGCCTATCGGGACATGCTGGATATCATCTTCGACCACCGTAACAAATCGTACGGCGCGTATCAACTTCGGCGGGCTTATCCCAAGAATCTCGGTCGCGCATTGGGTTACGGAATGCTCCTGATAATATTCCTGGTCGCCTTGCCAACGCTGAGTAATCTCGTTTCCGGCGTGTTTAAAAAAGCGGAAAAGCCGATTGATGTGGTGGCCGAACTCGGCCCGCCGCCGGATATTGATCCGAACAATCCGCCGCCCCCACCGCCGCCCCCGCCGCCTACGCCCCCGCCGCCTACCCGCTCTACGGTACAGTTCGTCCCGCCGGTAATTAAAAAGGACGAGGAAGTCGAAGAGCAGGAAATTAAAACGGTGGAGGAACTCATCGAGGAGGATAAGGCGATCGGTAAGGAGGATAAAGAGGGCACCGACGATGCACCGCCGGCGCTCAATGACAATCCGTCGGAACTCGTCATCGAGACGAAGGCGCCGGTAGAGGATAAGACGTACGAAATGTTCGATATCCAGAAACCGCCGAGCTTCCCCGGCGGCGAAGCCGAACTGCTCAAGTACCTGGCGCAAAATATCAAGTACCCGCCGCTGGCGCGCGAAAATAATATCCAGGGCGTCGTCGCCCTGACTTTCGTCATCAACCGCGATGGCAGCGTCAGCGACGTGAATGTCCTGAAGGATATCGGCGGCGGCTGTGGCAAAGAAGCAATCCGCGTGGTCGGAGAAATGCCTAAATGGCTCCCCGGCGAAGCAAACGGAAATCCGGTAAAGGTGCGGTTTACGCTGCCAGTCCGGTTTAAACTTGAATAATATCTGGAATTTCAGATTTCGGATTGCGGATTTGAAACGAGGGCGGGTTGGTTCTTTTTTCTTCTTTTGGGTTTGGCACGATCAATGCACAAAACCCCAAACGAAAAAAGAACCAACCCGCCCTCGTCATATATCCCCAATCCGAAATCCCCAATCCGCAATCACCGATCGGGTTTCTCCATCGGCCAAGCGCGTTTCCAGCAGGTCGCCGGCCTGCAATTCCTGGACGGAGCGCACAATTTTTCCATTTTTTAAGCTGATGCTGAAGCCTCTTTGCAAGACCAGCACGGGATCTGCCGCTGCGGCGAGCTGCGCGGCCTGGTCGAGTTGGAGGGCAGATTTCCGGAGGAGCTGGCGCGCCAGTCCGGGCAGGGCGGCGTCGGCCTGTTGGAGTCGCAGCCGGCCGTTTTGCACTCGCGCGCGGGCGCTCCAGTGGATTTGCGCGGCCTGGCTTTCGAGTTGGAGCGATTGGTTTTTTGCCAAGTAGGCGCCGGTGGCGCGAATTTGATCGGCCAGCTGCAGGATGCTGTTTTCGTAAATCAGGTTGTGCTGGATCAGAAAATCTGCAACGGCTGTGGGTGTTTTGAGGGATTTATGCGATACGAGATCGCATACGGTCTCATCGCAGTCGTGCCCGATGCCGGTGAGTACGGGCAGGGGCGCTAAGGCTACGGCGCGGGCTGCCTGCGGGTGGTCGAATGCGGCCAGGTCGGTGCGCGCGCCGCCGCCGCGGATAATGGCTACAACGTCGAATTCGCTGCGCCGGGCCGCCACCTCTGCCAGCGCGGCGGGAAGTTCCTGGGCGGTTTGCGGTCCTTGCAGCGCGCTGGTGAACAGGCGGCAGGAAAACGCGTATCCAAAAGGGTTTTGCGCCAAGTGCTGGCGGAAATCCTGCCATCCGGCAGCGCCTTCCGAGCTGATGACGGCGATGCGCTGGATCGCAACCCGGAGCGGGAGCGCGCGATTGCGCTCTAAAAGGCCCTCTCGGCGCAGCGTCTCAATGGTTTCCCGGCGCTGCATTTCCAGTTTGCCAAACGTGTAAGCTGGCTCAATATCCTCGATGAGGAGTTTAAAGCCAAATCGCTCGTGAAAGTCCACACGAACCTGGAGTTTGATTTCTACACCGTCGCGGAGGACTTCGTCAAGTACCGTGCCGTGTTCCTGCCGCAATTTGCGGTACTGACCGGCCCAAAGCACGGCGGTTGACTGCGCGACGAGGTCGGACTCGCCTTTTTGTACCAAATCGAGGTAATAGTGCCCACGGGAGTTTTTACAACTGCCCACCTCCGCCCAGATCCAAATCGGATCTCGGAAATTGAGCGTTATCACCCGGCGGATATACTCATTTAGGTCGAAGAGGGAGACCGGATTCATCGCAGCGTGGGCAGTCCGGCGATTTCGCGCACTTCGCGCAGGGTTTGCTGGGCGCGTTTTCGGATTTCGGCGCTGCTGGCCTGGATTTGCGCCTTCACCGCTTTTTTGTCTGCCTGCAGCGTCTGCAAGCGTTCGCGGAAAGCGCCGGTGAGCGCGACGAGCGCATGGGCCGTTACCTCTTTCAGGTCGCTGTATTTGAGCGTGCCGTTGGTGTAATCGGTCATCAGCGCGTTATACGCGTCCTGCTGTCCGCAGGCGCGGAGGATTTCGAAGAGATTCTGCACACCCGGGCTCATTTGTCCGGCGGGCGTGTCGCCGGTATCCGTCACGGCCGATTTAATTTGTTTGCGCACGCGCTCCTCCTCGCCGAAGAGGTTGATATAGTGTTTTTCGCCCAGGCTTTTACTCATTTTGCGGTTTGGGTCGGCGGGCGAAAGAATTTTCGGCGTTTCGGTGAACAGCGGTTCGGGCAGCGCGAAATACTCTTTTCCAAACTGGTTGTTGAAGCGCTGGGCAATATTGCGCGAAAGTTCGAGATGCTGCTCCTGGTCTTTTCCAACCGGCACATAATCCGCCCGGTAAATCAGGATATCCGCGGCCTGCAGTACCGGATACGCGAAGAGGCCCAGGCTGATAAACGCGTCTTTGTCCGTCTCCTTTAGCTGATCGCTTTTGTCTTTAAACTGCGTCATCCGTGTCAATTCGCCATAAGCGCTCACACAGCTCAGCACCCAGCTCAGTTCCAGGTGCTCCGGCACCAGGCTCTGAATAAACAAATTTTCCGGTTTAATGCCGCAGGCCAGCAGGTACATCGTCATTTTCCAGGTATTTTCCCGGAGTTGATCCGCTTTATACGGCATGGTCATGGAGTGGTAGTCCACCACGCCAAAAACGCAGTCGTAGTTTTCCTGCAGGCGCACCCAGTTTTGGACGGCGCCGAAGTAGTTGCCGATGTGGAGGTCGCCGGTGGGCTGGATCGCGGACAAAATGCGTTTCATATTATTGCGGATTGGGGATTATGGCGATGACGGAGATTTCGATATTGACAAACCGGGGGAGTTCTGTCACTTGCACCAATTCGCGGGCGGGCGCCGTTTCCTGTGAGAAATACTCGGCATACACCGCATTGATTCGGCTAAAAAGGTTCATATCCTTTACAAATACGCTGGCTTTGAGCACCTGATCCATGCCGGAGCCGGCGGCCTCGAGGATGGCCCGGACGTTGCGGAGCACTTGGTGCGTTTCCGCTTCAATGTGGTCGAGGACAAGATTTCCAGTCGCAGGATCAATCGCGATTTGGCCGGAGACAAACAGCAGGCCGTTCCAAGACGTGGCTTGGTTGTAAGGCCCGATTGGAAGCGGGCCGTTGGGCGTATTGTGTATGTTTTTCATAGTCGTATAAATAGATAAGGCCCCACTTATCCGGACGAATCAGGACGGGAGGCTGCTTAAAAATAAAGGTCGAGTTGCTTTACCAAACCAGTTTTTTCTGCCAGGCGGAGACTTGCGTCCCATGCCCGGCAGAAAAAATGGAACAAGCGTTAGCTCGCTTCTTCAACCGGGGTACCCGGAATCAGAATTTGTCCGCGATAGTACAGATCGCCATCCACTTTATAGGCGTGGTGGAAAAGGTGGCGCTCTCCGGTCGTGGAGCAGGTAGCCAATTGCGGGACTCCCGTGACATAGTGCGTGCGGCGAGCGCGTTTGCGGCGCTTCGAGTGCCGCCATTTAGGATTTGGCATGACGCTATAATTATTTTACTTTTTTATCTTCGCTTAATAGCCGGGATATTGTTGACCGACTACCTGGTTACTCTTCTGTTTTAAAATCCTTGAGCGCGTCCCACACCGGATTACTTTTCTTCGATGCGTCGTTTTGCTCAAGATATTGCAACACTTCGCGGTTGCAAGGCGGATTGGGGTCGTTTTGGCAATCGTACGTATTCGTTATCGGCAGGGCCAAAACCGAAAATTCGTACAGGTACTTTGATACGTTGAAGTGCGAAGTTTCGCGGTGGATAAAGACCACCTCGTCTTCTGTCTCGCCCTCTGCATCGCCGTATTTCACGATTAAACGGCTTTGTATTGATAACGGCAATTTGATTAGCGCAGTGCAGCGATCGCAAACAACCTCTACCCAGCCCTTCATCGAAAATGCCAACAAAAACATGTCAGACCTTTTGTCCAACTCCATGTCCACGTCAATTAGACTTACCCCAATCGGCGTGTCCTCGAAGTGGCGAAAAAAATCCTGATCCAAAGCATAGCGGAAGTGGTGAATGCCAACTTTTAAACCCTGGATCGGGATGGAATACGCAATAAACGGATCCATAACCACTTCATTTTTAAAACGGGCTGCAAAGGTAAAGCAATCCGATCAATTATTCAAAAAAGGCGGAAAAAAAGTAGCTGCCGCCTGACCGCAAGCGGCGGAGCGGGCCGTTCGTACCGATTTTTTAGCCGTTCGTCGAGTATTATGACAAGTACAGGGTAAAATTTGGTTCTATGTATTGCAAAATACCTTTTAAAAGCCATATCTTTGCATTGTCATTTCCGGGAAATACGCGGACTACCGGGATCATTATTTACAGGAACTACAAATTAAGCGATTATGGACTTAGAAAATGCCAAGGCGCAAATGCGGAAGGGGGTGCTGGAATTGTGTATTCTGGCGATCATCGCCGAAGAGGAGGTGTACCCCAGCGATATCATCGCGCGGCTGAAGGCCAACGATCTGATCGTGGTGGAGGGTACGCTGTACCCGCTGCTCACCCGACTGAAAAACGAGGGCAGCGTCACGTATTCGTGGCGGGAATCCAACGCCGGGCCGCCGCGTAAATATTTTACCATCACGGAAGAAGGCCGGCTTTTCCTGCAGGGGCTGTCGGAAAGCTGGCAGCAATTGGTACAGTCGGTGGCCCAAACGATCGGGAACGCTGTAGCGCACGCCGCCAATCCCGAGGAGGAAGAAGAAACCCCTGCCAGCTGATACAGACCTATCCTCACCGGCCTCCGACCAATCGAACAACCACACTTCAAGCACTATCACCTTTTCTTCATTATGAATAAGATTCTTAATATCAATCTGGGCGGTTTCGCTTTTACCATAGACGACGATGCGTTTGAGTATCTGTCGGCTTACCTCGACAGTATCCGCCGCCGTTTCAGCGCCAGCGAAGGCCGCGACGAAATCCTGAACGACATCGAAAATCGTCTCGGCGAACTGCTGACGGCCGAACTGGGCAGCCGCACAATCGTCCTGTTGCCCGATGTGGAAGCGGCTGTTGCCATTATGGGTAAACCCGAGGATTTCGGCGGAGAATCCATTGACAGCCGCCGGGCTACGGGCGGCAATTCCGGTGCTCCCGGTGCGATCCGAACGGGTAAACGCCTGTTCCGCGACGAGGAAGACAAGATCGCCGGCGGTGTCTGCTCGGGCCTGGCCGCCTATTTTGGTATCGCCGACCCCGTCTGGATGCGCCTCGTATTCGTGCTCCTCACCTTCCTGTCCGCCGGCTTCTGGATCTCCGCCTATATCCTTCTGTGGATTTTGGTGCCGCCGGCCCGCACCGCCGCCGAGCGACTGGCGATGCGCGGCGAACCGATCAACGTGGACAACATCGCCCGCGAGATTGAGGACGGGTTCGAGCGTCTCGGCGATAAAGTCAATCAATACGGCGCTACAAAAAAAAAGGGCGGGGTAAACGGGGCGGATAAAGCCCGAAATGCGCTGTCGGGTATCCTGGGATTTATTGGCTCTTCGTTCGGCCTGGTCGTACAGTTATTCGCTAAATTTTTCCTGATCATCCTGTTCATCATCGCCGCAATCCTACTGATTGCGCTGTTCATCGGCTGGATCGGCGGCTTCTGGGGCCTGATGGCCGCCACACCCTACGTGGATTTTTTCAGCCCGTTCTCTAAATCCGGTACGTTCTCTGCCATGACGGGCATCTTTGTGCTGCTGGCGCTGCCCGCTATCGGGCTGGGCCTGCTGATTGCAAGGCTGGTGTTCAAATTCCGCGCGCCGGGCTGGCTCGGAGTGAGCATGACGGTCGCCTGGTTCATCACCCTCTTCGCCGTGCTTTCTTTTGGCGGGTTTGGAATTAAAAACTTCCGCCACAGCCGCACCCAGCGCATCCAAACCGAACTCGGCAGCCTGCCCTCGGATACGCTGCGTATCCACTGGGCCAGCCTGGAGGACGCCGAGGGGGGCGATCTCTGGGTGAACGGCGACGGAATCCGGCTCCAGGACGGGAATCTGCAAATCCGTGATTACCCGGAACTGCGGATTCGCGTCAGCCAAACCGGTAATTTTGCCGTCCAAAAAAATATCACCGCCCGCGGCGGAACGCCGGAAGAGGCCCTGTCGAATGCCGGGGATTTGGTTTTCGAACCCGAACTAAAAGGCGACGCCCTGTATATTCCCAATTTCTACACCCTGCCCAAAGGTAAAAAATTCCGCGTCCAGGACCTGGTCGTTACCCTCCTCGTACCGCCCGGGAAATACATCGCACTGGAAGAGGACGTGAACGTGCATGTGTGGGATGTGGAATACGCCGATCCCAACAGCGACTACCGCATCGGAAATTATCCGGGCATGCCGTTCCGCATGACAAAAGACGGCTTGGTCTGCACCGACTGCCCGCATCTCGGCGACGCCGATTACCGCGGCGGCGAAGCGTACGACGCGTTTGTGGTGGAGGGCAAGATACAGGTGGAAATCCGCAAGGCCGACCGCTTCAGCGTGCGCAAAGAAGGCCCGGAAAGCGAACTGCAAAAGGTGGATATCCTGCGCGCAAACGACAAGATGACGATCACCACCAACGGCAAAACGGTGGGGCCGCAGGTTAAAATCTGGATCGAAGCGCCGGTATTTACGGATTTGCTCGCCGATAATTCCGGAGAAATTACCATCCGCGGGTTCGATGAGGGCCGGGCGGTGATTGCTGCGCGCGGCAGTTCCCGCATATTGGGCTATTTCGACGCCGAAAATCTGGAGGCGCACCTCAATGGTCCCTGCTCGCTCGAGCTGTTTGGCCGTGGGGCCGAACTCGACGCCTCGCTCTCTGATGGCGCCCGACTGCTCGCCGCCGCCTGGCGGGTAGATCGAGTGGATGTTTCCGCCTATAACGGCGCTCAAGCCCGGGTGTTTGCCCGCGAAAATGCCCAAATTGATCATGATCCGGAAAGTACGGTGAAATTGGAGGGGGGCGCCCGCAGGGAATAATGGTTCCCGCTGGGTTCCCGCAGAATCCGCAGAGTTCGCATTTGAAATTAATAATTTTGCGTGTTCTGCGGCTTTTGCGAATTCTGCGGGAACCCCTCGCGGAATTTTCCGATATTTACCCCATCAAACGCCAAGCCGGCCCGCCGGACGGTAAGAGAGCATGTCTAAAATTATATTTCTCGCTAATATGAAAGTCTTTTTCAGCCAACCTTCGTTCCTTTTTTTCGTCGTAATTAGTCCCATTACGCCTGCAAAAAGCGCCTTGTCTGCCTAAAAAACCCCTTTTCATATTAGCAGAGAATATAATTTTAGACACGCTCTAAAACCACACGCCGCTGTCCACATGCTTTCCGCGCTTCGCAATATTCCCCGCTTTTTCCGGTTGATCTGGTCGGTTTC
>JBEIDF010000025.1:0-31643 GCA_040383605.1 Lewinellaceae bacterium | reverse complement strand
CTAATATGAAAAGGATTTTTTAGCCAGACAAGGCGCTTTTTGCAGACGTAATGGGACTAATTACGGCGAAAAAAAGGAACGAAGTATGGCTAAAAAAGACTTTCATATTAGCGAGAAATATAATTTTAGACATGCTCTTAGAGTTAAAAAGTTTGTCAATTCGGCGAAAAAAACCAAGCATAAAGGGATTTGCAAGATGCAAGAATAAAGTTTTTTTTTGTCAATCTTCAACTTTTCAAGGCGTTTAGAGCTTGTACAAACTCTAAAAACGCTTTTGTTTCGTTTTCAGCCAAATTGCCCCTGCGCCCCAAATTTCAGCCCTTCCCCCAGGTTTTTAACAAAAAATTATTAAGTTTGCCCGCAATATTACTCCTCCAACCATGACGTAATCCGTTCACTCGGCACAAACCAACCGCATGGCAACATACAAAGCCCATTTGCTCTACGTGGAAGACGACGAAAGCCTCAGCTTCGTCACCCGCGACAACCTGGAACTCAACGGGTACGAGGTCACCTATTGCGAAAACGGTCAAAAGGCCCTGGACACCATCCGATCCGGCCAAAAATTCGACCTCTGTATCCTCGATGTCATGCTGCCGGAAGTGGACGGATTCACGCTCGCCCAGGAAATCCGCAAACGCGACGAGCAGGTGCCGGTCATCTTCCTCACGGCGAAAAGCCTGAAGCAGGACAAAATCCACGGACTCACCATCGGCGCTGACGACTATATCACCAAACCCTTCAGTATCGAAGAACTGCTGCTGAAAGTGGATATCTTCCTGCGCCGTACCAAGTACACCGCAATCCTCAAGTCGAACACGCCCCTGACCATCGGTCTCTACACATTCGACTACAAAAACCTGAGCCTGAACCTCGGCGACCAATCAGAAACGCTCACCCAAAAAGAAGCCGACCTGCTCAAACTCCTCGGCGAACACCGCAACGAGGTGGTCAAACGCTCCTTCATCCTCGAAACAATCTGGGGTAAAGACGACTATTTCCTCGGCCGCAGCCTCGACGTGTTCATCTCCCGCCTCCGCAAATACCTCAAAGACGATCCGCGCATCAAAATCGAGAATATTCACGGGGTAGGCTTCAAATTTAAAGTGGAGGAGTAGTGCCCGATCCAGGCTACGCGCGCTTCGGCCACGGACCGGAACTCTTGATCGCCCTGCATGGCTTCGGCGAACGCGCGCAACGCTTCACCGCGTTGGAACACGCGCTTCACCCGCGCTATACCTTGATCGCATTCGACCTGCCCTTGCACGGCCGCCATGAATGGCCGGCAGATTCGTTCCGGAAAACGGATATCCTCGATACCCTGCAACATATCCTCCACCAAGAGGGCAAAACCCGTTTCAGCCTGCTCGCCTACAGCTTCGGCGCCCGCCTGGCGCTGGCCCTGCTGCCCGAGATCTCCCACAAACTCGACCGCCTGATCCTCCTCGCGCCGGAAGGATTCGGCGCGCCCGGCATGCGCCTGGCCGAATGGACGCCTATGGCCGTGCGCAAAGCGCTCTATCACAGATTGAAAAAATCCGACCGGCTGCGCAAAGCAATCCAGGCAGGGTGCTGGATCGGGCCAAAAACGGTGCGCCGTTTTCTCTCGTACCATCTGGCAAAACCCGAGCGGCTCCGCCGCGCGTTCGGCTGCTGGCTGTCGCTGCCCAATTTTAAAATTGACCAGGCCGCCCTCAAAAAAGGCCTCCTCCAAACCAATATCCCCGTTACCATCTACCTGGGCGCGCACGACCACCAAATACCCACAAAACCAATCCAGCGCTGGGCGAAAAGCCTGCCCAACGCCCAATTGATTATCTTAAACGCCGGACATGATCTGTTTTCCCGCAAATGTTCTCCCGCAGAATTCGCGGTGGTTCTCCCGCAGAATTCGCAGAATACGCTGAATTTTTTTAAAAAATATCTCTGCGCCCTCCGCGAGTTCTGCGGGAACCCAATCTCCCGCAGAATTCGCGGCGGTTCTCCCGCAGAATTCGCAGAATACGCTGAATTTTTTTAAAAAAATATCTCTGCGCCCTCCGCGAGTTCTGCGCCTTCTGCGGGAACCCTTCAAAAATCAATCAGTTCGATTTCGAAGATCAAAACCGAGTTTGCCGGGATCGGCCCCACCGGATTTGGCCCATAGCCCAGCGCCGAGGGGAGCAGGAAGGTGCCTTTTCCGCCTTTTTGCAACAGCGGGATGCCCTCCTGCCAGCCGGGGATCAGGTTGGCCAGCGGAAAAGTCGCTGTCTGGTTTCCGGTCGTCTGATCGAAGATCGTGCCGTCCAGCAGCGTGCCTTTGTACTTCACCGTGACATTCGACTGGAGGTTGGGCGATCCGCCCGTACCCGGCGTGGTGATGATATAGTGCAGTCCGCTGAGCGTGGCCGTGGCCGTGAGGTTGTTGTCCGACAGGTATTTTTTGATTTTTTCAATGTCCTGTTCCAGCTGTTCGGCAGCCGAAAGATCCTTGTTGCAGGAAAAAAGCGTCATGGAAAACAGGAGCAGCAAAAATAAACGCATGAATTGTGGGTATTTGAATGGTGAAAATGCGCTACGGCAAGCTCTTATAAGTCGCCGGGCCGTTGCAGCCCCAAAGGTATGGATATTGTGGTGAAACGGTAAATGCCGGCGGTGGGACAAATTTTAGAGGGTTTTGGGCCGTGTCGGGCGGATTACAAGATCGCAGGGCGGGTTCGCAAAAAAATGCTTATTTTTGCCTTTGACGGAAAATTATAGGTACAGTTAAAAATAATGGTTGTTTTCTAAAACTTTACGGATGGAAGCAGTTAAAGGTCTGACTAATCTACAGCTGGAGTTGCTGAAAATGTTTTCCTTGCCGCTTAAGGATGATCAGCTCAGAGAGATAAAAGCGTTGCTTTCCCGCTATTTTGCCGAAAAAGCATCGGAGGAAATGGACAAGCTCTGGGACGAAAATAAGTGGACGGATGAAACGATGCGCGCTTGGTCCCAGGAACATACGAGAACAAAAAACAGTGAGTGATGCTCGTTGTACTGGATACGAACGTGTTATTAATCTCTATTTCAAGAAAATCGAGATATCGTCCCCTTTTTGATGCACTCTTAAATGGTAGATATAAACTGGCAATAAGCAATGAGATATTATCAGAATATATAGAAGTTCTGGAACGAAAAGCGAATGCCACAGTAGCAATTAATATTGCCGAAGCACTGTTGAACAGCGTAAATGTCGTACGAACAGAAATATTCTTCAACTGGGGCTTAATCAAGGACGATGATGACGATAACAAATTTGTTGATTGCGCAATTGCCGCAAGCGCCAAATACATAGTCAGCAACGATAAGCATTTCAGGGTCCTCAAGGAGATTGATTTTCCAAAAATTGATGTTATTGGCATTGAGGAATTTTTAGAATCACTAAACGAATAGTGTGCATTCTTGGAAAAATCAGCTCAAATCAACATCACACAGCCCCAAACAAAAATAAAAAACCCGTTGTAAGTCATACGACAAACAACGGGTTTTTACTTTGAAGGGTGGGCGCAGAAGGATTCGAACCTCCGACCCTCTGCTTGTAAGGCAGATGCTCTGAACCGGCTGAGCTATGCGCCCTTGCTGCTTTAGCGGGTGCAAAGATAGGATAGATTTATTTTTCTCGCCAAACTTTTTGTAATTTTTTTTGGAAAAAAAATCGCGAAGGCCGACTCGAAAAAGCGGGCATTTTCACCGGCACATTCGCAAACAAGTCTTTTGATCGCCGCACCGGAAAATTACTGTATTTTTGCAGGGAAAATGTCTTCTCATGCACTATTGGGCGCTCACCATGTTGGTATTCGCGGCGGTTTTTCAAACGGCCTGCGTGCGTTATCCGGAGAAAGCGCAGCAACCCCCGTTGCCGCCGGAAGATGTATTGCAACTTTGGCAGGGCTTTATTGACCAGGATTTGTACGACTCCGCGCGGGTGTACAGCGCCGGCGACGCGCTGGAATTTGTCAATTTCCTGAACTCGATTACGGATTATTCCGATCCGGATCGGGTGATGTCTATTACACTGCTGCGCGATCTGGCCTGCCAAGTGCAGGGAGATTCTGCTGTTTGCGCGTACGTAACCAAAGATGAAATCGGACAGGACGTGCCGGATACGGTGATTCTGCGCCTCCTCGATCATCGCTGGAAAGTGTGGCGGGTATATGGCGCCGGGGAAGCGCCGCCGGACACGATCCCGTCGGGCGATGTATTGTTCCCAGGCGATTCGGTAGATGAAGAATACCAGTAAACGGCCACGTACTCACCCGGCAGAAAGCGCCGCCAAGGCCGCCCCGAGTTCGATTTTACCCGCCTCCAGCGCTTCTTTAGCGTACTGCTGCAAGTCGGCCTGCGGACGTCCGCCCTCCAAAATCTGCCGCACCCGCGCATCGTCTTTGATTTGCGCCTCGATGGCCTCCTCGGAAGGCCAGGCGGTCAGCGCGGCCAGCTGCGCTAAGTTGTTGCCGGTGAGTACCGGACTTTGGCGCACCGCGGGCGGCAACTGATCAAATCCAATCCCCAGTTGGGTCACCGGCTGCGCAATTTCATACACCGCATTGCCGCTGGCGCGGGAGTAGTAGAACCGGCCCATGCGGCCCATCAAATCAATCTTGTGCGGATCTATGCGCCCGTTCTCGGTCAGCACAGACTCGTGGATGTGCATCAGCACGATCCGGCAAATAATCAGGTTGCCGGCGCCGCCATCCTTGCCCAGGGGCAGAATTTCCTCGACGACGCATTCCATATTGACCGGACTCTCCGCCACGCGAAAAGGCCGGACGCGCTCGGAAGGCAGGGGCGTCAGGCCAGCCTTTACAAACTCGTCTACTTCCGGACCGTATTCCACGCTGCAAAGCGCCATTTGCCGCACAATCTGGTACGGAACCACATTGATCACCACCTCCCCGGTATCCTGCACGTTTTTCAGTGTGTCCTTTGTCGTGTTATTTTCTACCCGCCGGTTGGAAGAAAAAATCAGAATTGGCGGGTTGCTGCTGAACGCGTTGAAAAAACTGTACGGCGCCAGGTTGGGCACGCCGTCCGCGCTGACCGTGCTGGCAAAGGCAATGGGCCGGGGCGCCACGGCGCCGAGGATAAACTGGTGCAGGTCTTTGGTGGGGATTTGGGCTGGGTCAATTTGCATGCTCAAAAAATTTCAGAACTGTCGCATAAAATATTGAATGCCCGTTTTTTCGGCTTTCCCGAGAAAACGGGCATTCATTTGCTGTTTCATCAAATTACAACGCGCGTATTTTCACATTTTTAAACCACACCGGATCGCCGTGATCCTGAAGCGCAATGCGCCCTTTGCGCGCGGTTCCAAAACCGGCCCATTGGTGAAACTTGCTGGCGGCGATCATCTTCGGCCATTCCGGACTGTTCATGTCGAACGACACGACTTTGCGGTTGTTGAGCCAGTGTTCCACTTTACCGTTTTTGGACACGATGCGCGCGCGGTTCCATTGTCCGGCCGGTTTCACCGTGATGTATTTGCATTGGATCATGTCGTACAAATCCCCGGCGCGGTGCTTGGGGATGCGGGCATCCGGATGGCAGGTATTGTCGAGTACCTGCATTTCCGGGCCGGTCATCCAGCCGTAATCGTACTTTTCCGGGTCTTCAATCACGTTGTAAAAAATACCGGAATTGCCGCAGGGCGCGATCTTCCAGTCCACCGTAAATTCAAAATTTTCGTACTCGCCGTCGGTCAGGATATCGCCGCCGTCCGCTGCTTGCCAGTGGCCGTCTGGGTTAGGCAGCGCATCGAGGTACATCGCGCCATCGCGGACTTTCCAGGACGCGCCGATGGTTTTCTTGCCGTAATTATGCCAGCCTTTCATGCTCTGGCCGTCGAAAAGCAATTTCCAACCTGCTTTCAATTCCCGGGCCGACAGGGCATTGTCCTGCTCGGGTGGGAAAGCCGGTGCTGTTTTCACTTCGCCAAGCGCGTTTTGCGGGATGTAATTCATGGTGTACCAGGTTTCCGTCGTCCAGATTTCATGGCCCTCGGCGCTGAGCGGGAGATTGCGCAGGCGCAGATACACAACGTGATTTTCCTTGATACCGGGAATTTCGAGGAATACTTTCCGGCGGTCGCCCGACACGCTGGCGGATTTGACCGTCAGGTTTTCTTCATCCATTTTCGGTCCGCCGTAATTGATGGTCGGTTTGTACCACCATTGTTTGACGAGGTAGTGGGCCGGATCCCAGCCGTCGCCTTCGCGCAAGGGTTCGGTGAATTCGATTTCCAGTCCGTTGCTTTTGGCGCGCACGGCCAGCATTTCGAAGGTGGACTGCTCGTTGTATTGCATGCGTTGGAGGCCGTACCAGAGCTTGTCCTGCTGGCCCCAGTTTCCGGGATTTCCGATGCCGCCTATGTAGAGTGCGCCGTCGGGGCCCCAGACAAGGCGGTGTGTGCCGGCCTCCAGGCCCTGCGTAAAGCGGAACACGCAGCCCTGGTAGAATCCGTTTACTTTTTCCATAAACACCCGTTGGAGGCCGCCGTAGCAGACGTCGCCGTGCAGGAGTTGGTTTTTGTACGGTCCCGCGTTGAGTACGGCGGGCTGGGTGGGCGAGTTGCCGATCTCATCCTGCGGCAGCCAAACCACGGGCAATTGTACCGGCATGCCGGCCACGGCCGTGCTGTCCACCGCGTAAGAGCCAAAGAAGGCGCCCGGTTTCACGTGCATGATTTTGGAGGACGGCAGCCAGTCGCCCTGGTTGTCGGCGATAAAAATTTCGCCGTCCGGCCCGACGCCCACGCCGTCAGGCGTGCGCAGGCCGCGGGCTATGAACTCGATACTGCCGTCTGCGCGGCTGATTTTCACCACTTTACCCCGGTCGGGGATTTGCGGGCGCGCACTGGCGCCGCCGGGCAGGATGGCGATGGCAAGGGCGGCGTAAAAATGGCCGTCTTTGTACGCCAGGCCGAAAGCGAATTCGTGGAAATTGGCCGAGGCCAGCCAGCCTTTTGCGAAGCATTGGTATTCGTCAATGACCTCGTCGCCGTTTACGTCCACCAGTCTTGTCAACTCTTGTTTTTGAAGCACATAAATGGTGTCGTCCACCACTTTCAGCCCCAGCGGTTCGGCCAGGCCTTTTGCGACTTGCTTGACTTTAATTTTTTTCGGGTCGCCGCTCTGCACGTTGCTGAGGATATACACCCCGCCCATGGCATCCCAGGTGCTGACGACGAGGCGGCCATCGGACAGGAAGTCCATGCCGGCTACTTTCGGCAGGAAGGCTTCCGGGCGCGCCTGGGAGAGATCGAAGGAGGGGTGTGCTTCCTGAAGCGCCATGCCGTCGCCCGGAATGCCGACTTTTGCGCCGCTCATGAGGGGCACATCGGCCGGGGCGTCGGATTGTTTGTGGCTGAGATGCTCCTGCGGGATAATTTTCATCACCGGGTCGCTGCTGCGGGCCCACTTGAGTTGGAGGCCGCGGCCGCCGCCGCCCTGGAAATATTCGATTCGGATCGGATGGTATCCGGCGCGGAGGGCCACTTCGGCCTCTTTGCCGTCCATGCCGTGTAGTCCGTCGTTGTCAATCAGCAGTTTGTCGTCCAGGTACACGCGGCTGCCGTCATCTGATCCGATTTGGAACAGCACGTTGTCGTCTTTTTCGAGGAAGAGGTATCCGGAGGCTTCGATGGCGAAGTTTTCTTTGAGGTCGCCGAATTCTTCCGAACCGGCATTGACCGTTCCGGCAATGACCAGGGCAGCGGGTTTCGCCTTAAAATTCACCTTATCGAGGGTTTCCGGGTTGCCGGGCAGCAGGAATGCTTTGACCAGCAGTCCGGGCGCCGTCGGGGTTTTGCTCATCTGCGCGTCGGCGGGTCGCCACTGCGAAGCGGGGATATCGGCCAGATTTTTCTTTTGGGCCGTGGCGCCTTCGCCATCGTCTTCCCCTTCATCAAGCGCGAGGATATAATTGACCATGGCCTCCGCATCAGTCGGTTGCAGGTCGGGATGCGCGCTCATCGCGGCTGCGCCCCATACGCCGGCGCCGCCCGCCATGATTTTTTTGGCCAGCGCTTGCACATTGGCCGGGGTATTGAGGTAGCGTTCGGCGATGGCGATATATGCGGGTCCGACCGTTTTTACCGCTTCGTTGTGGCAGGTACGGCAGTCGCTTTTGGCGATTAGTTTTTCGCCGGGACTCAGGGCGGGGCCTTCCTCTTCTTCCGGCGAGGCGGCGTTGGGGTTTTTGAACAGCGGCTGTCGCACGAACAGGGTGGTCAGTTTGGTGTCGCCGTCCGGGCGCAGGGTGAGTACGCCGTCTGCGACCACCGTTTGGAGGCCGTCTTCTGTGATGAGCGGTTCACTTGCCTTCGTCTGCCAGGCGCCGTTCGTTTGGATAGCGCCCACGCCGGCGATGGAGCCGGTGTTGTATTGCAGGGCGATGGTGGCGTCTGTCGGGGCATTTTCCACGCGGAAGCTGCGTTCGAGTCCGATTTGGCGATCCACGTTCACATATTCCGGGCGTTCGTTGATTCGGATGCGGCGACCGTCCGACAGCACCAGATCGTACATGATTTCTGCATGGCCGTCTTTGGTGTACCGGTGGCCCTTGTAGTCGGTTGCCGGCGATTCCGTTTTTCCATTGACTGTCACCTGCCAGGGTTGGCGGTATTTATTTTCAAACCAGGCGCTGCCCACGGTGGTGGGTTGCGGGCCGTGCCGCATATTATATACGGCGCCTTCAAACGCAACGGATCCGGCCCAGGCTTTGTACAGGGAGCAGGAGTCGGTGGAGTAGGCCACCCACAGATCGTCGTCCAGGGCGATAGTAATCATGCGGGCTTGTTGGTCCAGCACGGAACGGAATATCCAGGGGTCGTTGGGGCGGTCATAGGCCTGTTTATTGGCGTTTCGGGAGGCCCAAAACCAGAGGCCGAGCAGCAGGGCTGCGAGCAGGAGAAATAAGTAGCGCGATCTAGACATACGTTTGAAGGCGTTGAAGATGGACAAAAAATAGCATTTTTGTTCAAAAATGGTTTCTCGCCGCGCGAGCGGCAGCTGGCTATATTAACATGGCAGCGATCACAGCCGTCATAAAGCAGGCAATCGAACCAGAGATCAGCGACCAGCCGCCCAGTTCCGTCAGCGTTTTGCGCTGGTTGGGCGCCAAAACGCCGATCCCGCCGATCTGAATGCCGATAGACGCAAAGTTAGAAAAACCGCAGAGTGCGTAGATAGCGATCACAATAGATTTTGGATCGCTCAGCAGTCCTTGGGTTTTCATTTCGCCCATGGCGGAATAGGCGACGAATTCGTTGACGGTTGTTTTCATGCCCAGCAACTGGCCGACAACGACTGTATCGGCGGCGGGGGTTCCCAAGATCCAGGCCAATGGCGCGAACACCAGGCCGAGCAGATAGGTGAAGGTCAGGCCTTCAAAACGCCCGTTGGTGGCGGCCTGAATTTGCGCATTCAACCCAAACCAATCGCCCACGCTGTGCAGCAGAATCCAGTTCAGCATATACACGAGGGCAGTGAACACGATGAGCATGGCGCCGACGTTTACCGCCAGCCGCAGCCCGTCGGTCGTGCCGGTGGCAATCGCGTCCAGCAAATTATCGCCAGTGTGCGTGTTGATGTGGGAAAGTTTGTCGAGGTCTTGTTTTTCGGTTTCCGGCAGCAACATTTTTGCGCAGACGATGGCTGCGGGCGCCGACATGATAGAGGCCGCCAGCAGGTGCCGGGCAAAATACAACTGCTGCTCGGGTTCGCTGCCGCCCAAAAAACCGACATAGGCGGCAAACACCCCGCCGGCAATGGTGGCCATGCCGCCGGTCATCAGGCACATGATCTCCGAGCGCGACATGGCGGCCAAATAGGGCCGTACGATCAGCGGCGCTTCGGTCTGACCGATAAAAACATTCGCGGCGGCGGCCAGGCTCTCCGGTCCGCTCAGTCCCATGCTCCGCGTGAGCACCCAGGCGATGCCATACACGATTTTTTGCAAAACGCCGAAGTAAAACAGCACCGCCGACAAGGCGGAGTAAAACATCACCGTCGGCAACACTCGAAAGGCAAAAATATAGGCCGGCGCCTTTTTCGTGGCCATGTCGCCAAAAAGAAAAGCCGCGCCGTTTTCAGACCATTCGATCACGTAGGTGAACAAACGGGCAAACTGGTCAAAGGCCCAACTGACGCCCGGTACCTTGAGCACCAACACGGCAAATAACAATTGAAGCCCGATTCCCGACGCGACCAGCCGCCAGTTGATGGCCCGCCGATCCCGGCTGAGCAGGTAACAAATGCCAATTAATATTGCCATGCCCAGCGTACCGCGGCCTAGATTGTACAATACATCCATAAGGGTAACTATTCTTTTAGAACTTGTTCAGATTTTGAGTCTGAGGTAAAACTGCAAAAATTTTATTTTTAACAAGGCAAATTTTGCAGTCGAATGCGGGAAATCCGGCGAAAAATTGAACGTACTTAAAAATAAAATTGGGCAGTTGCAGCCCAAAAATCAAAATCTGAACAAGCGCTTATGTTAAAAAACGGCCCAATGTACGCGACCCTGCGGTTTTATTGAAATTTTCAGACCAACAAAGTGCGCACTTTCATCCGCTGTTTCCCGACTTTAATATAAAAATCTTTGTCTCCTGTCGGCTAATGCCTTAATCTTGTGCGGCATTTTGACTATTTTTAAATCGCTGCCGCCCGCGTTTATGTATAAAAAACTCTGTTACGCTACTGCCTTTTGGATACTGACCGCCGCCTCAACGCTCCGATCGCAGGATATCTGGAATCTGGAACGCTGCATCCGGTACGCGCAGGACAATAATATCACGATCCAACAATCTAAGAGCGCGGTCAGAACCGCCATGCTGACCGAACGACAGGCCAAAGCGTCCCGACTGCCCAATATCAACGCAAATGTGAATGCCGGGGAACAGTACGGACGTACCATTGACCCCACTACCAACCAGTTTCTTAATACCGGCATCGGCTTTAACAGCCTGAGCCTGAATGCAGGCGTGAGCGTCTTCTCCGGCGGACTCATCAACCACCAGGTCAAACTCGCCAAATGGGATGCGCAAGCCGCCCTGGCCGATCTGGAAAATGCCGCCAATAACCTCGGCCTCCAGGTCGCTCAAGCCTATCTTAGTATCCTTCTCAGCGAAGAACAAACCGCCAGCGCCCGTCGCCGCGCCGAACAAAGCCGCCGCCAACTCGACGCCACCCTCAAACTCATCAACGCAGGCAATATCCCACAGGCCGACCGCTTCAATATCGAATCGCAAATCGCGCGCGATGAACAAACCATCGTAGTCGCCCAGAACAGCGTGGACCTCGCTTACCTCAACCTCAAGCAACTCTTGCAACTGGAACCCGATTTCAACCTGCAAATCGAAAGACCGGCCGTGTCCATTCCCACCGAAGTAAACCCGGAAACCTACACGCTCCCGGAGGTGTACGGCGTAGCGCTCGGAAACCAACCTGGCGTTCGCGCTGCCGACCTCCGGGTCAAAAGCGCTGAGGAAGGCGTCGCCATCTCCAAAGCCAGCTATTACCCCACGCTGACGCTCTTCGCAAACCTGACCAGCAATTTTTCCACGCAGTTCAAACGCCCAATATTCACCGGCAATACAGTGCCGGGTACAACGGTCACCGTGGATATCGCCGGACAACAGGTGCCAGTCACCTTCCTGGAACCGGAATTTACCCTGGAACGCATCCCGTACTTCAGGCAAATAGACCAAAACTTCGGCCAAGGGGTGGGCGTCAACCTCCGTATCCCCATCTACCAAAACGGACAAACACGCCTGCAGGTGGAACGCGCCCGCCTCGGCGTCGTCAATGCCCAACTCCAGCAGGTGCAAACCCGCCAACAGCTCAAAAACGATATCCAAACCGCCATCGCCAATGCCCGCGCAGGCAGAAAACAACTTGAAGCCGCCCAACGTACCTACGAAGCCACGAAAATCGCGTTCGAAAATACCCAGAAAAGACAGCAACTCGGCGCCGTGAATACCCTGGAACTCACAACCGCTCAAACGAACTTGAATGTCGCTGAAAACGAACTGATTATAGCCCGGTATGACTACTTGTTCCGACTGAAAATACTGGATTTTTATGAAGGAAAACCGTTGAAGTTGGGGAATTAGGATCTTGGAATGCGGGTTTCGGATTTTTATTGAAAATTATTAAAAGTTAAGAATATGGCAGTTAAGTCTCCCAAACGCAATAAAAAACTTATTTACATCCTCGTGGGCGCTGTGGTGTTGTTGGCGGTTGCTGCCGCAGTCAAAGCGCGCCAAAAACCCAAAGGCGAACTGGTGACGGCGGAAAAGGTGCAAAAACGCACGATCCGCGAAACAGTCACCGCCAGCGGGAAGGTGTTTCCGGAAACGGAAGTGAAGATCAGCTCGGACGTGTCCGGCGAAATCGTGGATCTCTATGTGCGGGAGGGGGACTCGGTCACAGCCGGCCAAATTCTGGCCAAAATCCGCCCGGATGAATACCAGAGCGCCGTGGAACGCGGCCAGGCGGCAGTAAACAGCGCGCGATCCCAACGCGAAATCTCCTCGGCCACGGTACAAAGTACCACCGCCCAGATTGACCAGCTGCGCGCCGACAAGGCCCGGATCGTCGCCCAACTCGAAGCCGGTAAAAAGGCGCACCAACGCAATGAAAAATTGTACAAAGAAGGCGTGATCTCTGACGCGGAATTCGAAACGTCCCTGAGTAACCTGCGCGGACTGGAAAGTAGCCTCGCCGCCGCAGACGCCGGACTGAAAGCGGCCGAAAACAACCTTTCCAGCGCAAAAGAAAATATCAATGTCGCCTCGTATGGTATCACCAGCGCGCAGGCCACGCTCAAAGAACTGCGCACCAGCCTGCAAAAAACGGTGATCGTTGCGCCCGTCAGCGGCATCGTCAGCAAACTGAACGTGGAAAAAGGCGAGCGCGTGGTCGGTACCCTGCAAATGGCCGGCACGGAAATGATGCGTATCGCCAACCTGAACTCGATGGAAGTGCAAGTGGAAGTGAGCGAAAACGATATCCTGAAAGTCTCCATGAACGATGAGGTGGATATTGAGGTGGATGCCTACCTTGGCCGGAAATTTACAGGAAAGGTGAGCGAAATCGCCAATAGTTCAAATGTCGCCGCCGCCGCTGCCGCCGCCGGACTGAACACCGATCAGGTGGCCAATTTTGTGGTCAAAATCCGGATTGACCCGGCCTCGTACAAGGAATTGATCCGCCCCGGGCAAACGCACCCCTTCCGCCCCGGTATGTCGGCCTCCGTGGATATCTATACCCACACGGCCGATAACGTGCTGAGCGTGCCGCTCATCGCCGTGTCTGTGCGGGAAGAAGACAAGACCAACCCGGAGAAGGAAGCATCGGATAAAGAGGAGGGAGAAGAGGATCCGACTGCAAAAAACAGGCAGGAAACCAAAAAAGAAAGCGAAATCCAGGAAATCGTGTACATTGTCAGCGGCGATACCGTCTCCGTGCGCAATGTTAAAACCGGAATTCAGGATAATGACTACATCGAGATTTTGTCCGGACTAAACGGCGACGAAACGGTGGTGACCGGCCCCTACTCCGCAATCGCCCGCAAGCTCAAAGCAGGCGCGCGCATCCGCCTGGAAACGGAGGAAAAAGACAAAGACAAGACGGATAAATAGGGCAACTACGCAGGATACTATGAAAGAACAGGAACCCGCGCCCGTGGATACAGCCAATCTGCCCAAAAACGGGCACGCCGGCCCACAGGTGATCTCTTCCACCATGACGCTCTTCTGGCGGATCTTCGTGCCGATCTTCGGCACTTTTTTTCTAACCGGTTTTATGCTGGCATTTCTGTTGCTCCCGGAAGAAGAGCTGTACGTGCCGTTTATTCCGGTCTCGACCGCCAGAGTACTGGCGGCTGTAATCTGGCTGATCTGGCTGGTAACCGTTTATCGCACGGTTTGGCGCCTCAAACGCGTGGACGCCGACGACGCCTTTATCTACATCACTAATTACTGGATAACGGTGCGCTATGCCTGGACGGACGTGGAGCGCCTCGAATCCACCCGCAGGATGGGGCGCGAACTGGTGCACCTGCACCTGCGGGCGCCCGGCCGATTTGGAAAAACCATCTCATTTCTGCCCGGCACCCATTTTAAAGACTGGATGCAGGAACACAACCCGGATACGCGCTGAGCCGACGGAGGCGGTACAGATCGGATATTACGCGGTTACTAACTTTTCCCGTTCCGGTCCGGTGGACACCATTTTCACCGGCACACCCAGGTAGTTTTCTACGAATTGAATGTAGTATTGAGCGTTTTCTGGCAATTCCTCGAAGCGCCGCACACCGTCCAGGCTGCACTGCCAGCCGTGGAAATGTTGGAGTACCGGCTCGATCTCTGTCCGGCACATATCATACGGCAGTTCCTGCCTTTCGGCGCCGTGGTATCGGTAATGCGTGGCGGCGTAGAGGGAATCGAACGTATTCAGCACGTCAATTTTTGTCATGCAGAGTTCCGTCACGCCGTTGAGCAGGATGGTATAGCGCAATTGGGGCAGATCAATCCAGCCGCAGCGGCGCGGCCTGCCGGTGGTAGAGCCGAATTCTGCGCCTTCCTGCCGGAGCCGCTCGCCGGTGGCGTCCTCCAGTTCGGTTGGGAAGGGCCCGCTACCGACCCGCGTGCAGTACGCCTTGGTAATGCCAATCACCCGGCCGATGCGCTGGGGCGCCACACCGAGGCCCGTGCAGACGCCCGCAGTGATGGTGTTGGAGGAGGTTACGAATGGGTAGGTGCCGAAGTCAATATCCAGCATCGAGCCTTGCGCACCTTCTGCAAGCACCTTTTTGCCGGCGCGCATCGCCTCGTAGAGGAAATATTCGCAGTCCACCAGGCGCAGATTTCGCAAAGCCTCTAAACTTTCGAACCAGGCCTGCTCTTCTTTTTCCAAATCGAAGGCGAGGGGAGGGTAAATTTTGAGCAGTTCGAGGTGTTTCGCTTTGAGCGCCTCGTATTGGTCGCGGAAGCCCCGGTGTTCTATATCGCCGACGCGCAGGCCGTTTCGGCCCGTTTTATCCATATAGGTCGGCCCGATTCCTTTCAGTGTGGAGCCAATTTTGCTTTTCCCCTTGTGCGCTTCGCTGGCGGCGTCCAGCCAGCGGTGCGTGGGCAAAATCAGGTGCGCTTTACGGGACACCAGCAGGCGATCCTGGAAATCCACCCCGCTTTGTTCCAGGGCGCGCAGTTCGCGTTGCAGTACCACCGGATCGAGCACCACCCCGTTACCGATCAGGTTGATCAGGCCGGTGCGGAAAATACCGGAGGGGATCGTGTGCAGGATGTATTTTTTGCCGTCGAACTTCAGGGTGTGGCCGGCATTGGGCCCCCCCTGGAATCGGGCTACGATGTCGTACTGTTCCGCCAAAAAATCCACAATTTTGCCTTTTCCTTCGTCGCCCCACTGCAGGCCGAGGATTACGTCAATATACATACTTGGAAATTGGTTACCGGGTGGATACGGTGATATGTGATCGAATTGCCGCAAACGGCGCGCAAAGCTACGAAAAGGAAACGGCGCGCGCGCGCGCGCCAGTGGTTTTCTTTCCGGGAAATGGGCGAGCCGAACGGAAAAACACTATTTTTGCGGCATGTTGCGCGCGTGTTATTTTTTCTGCCTCTTTTGGCTGCTGGTCTGCCAGGCTTTGCCTGCGCAGCCTGACAATCCGTTTGAACTGCGCTTCCGGCTCCCGGACGCGCCGGAAGCAGGCGTCAATACACTCCTGGGCAATCCGTTTGACGTCGTCCCTCACCGGGAACCCGGTGCATCCAAGACGCTTTTGGACGAGCTGCCTGAAAATCAGAAACCGGTTTTTTCGCTGCCGGCGGGCAATAGCCTGTCGGATCTCAGCCTGTTTTTTATCCTTTTGGCAGTATTGACTTTCCTGGCGTTCACCGTGGCGGCCAATCGAACCGCCGCCCTGAAAGCCTGGCGAAGCCTGCTGAACGATAATGCCCTGGTGATCGCGCAGCGCGAATCCGCAGGACAGGCCGGCAATACGCCGTATTATGCACTCTATGTCAACTTCCTGCTGAATGCCGGCCTTTTTGTCTTCCTGATTGTTCAATCCCAAACCGGATCCCACTACAAGAACTTCGGTTTTCTGGGGCTGTGTTTCCTTTTTGTCGCCGCCGTGTTTTTAATCAAACACCTGTTGCTGCGCCTCGTCGGGTGGCTTTTATCCGTGGAACAGGACATCCTGCGCTATAATTTTTTGATCATTGCATTCAACTGCGTGCTGGGTTTGTTCCTGTTGCCGTTTAATTTTCTCATCCCATTTTTGAATGATTACAAGGACTTTCTCGTTTTTTGGGCGATTGGACTCGCGATTCTGTTCTACAGTTACCGCGCGCTGCGCGCGTTCTCCGTGGCCTCAAAATTTTTAGCCGGGAATCAATTCCACTTTTTATTGTACCTTTGCACTGTCGAAATCGCACCGGTGGCAATCCTGGTAAAACTGGTACTGCTCCAAACCCGGTGATTTCGCGCGCAGGCCGATCATGGCACACCAAACCGATAGCACACAAAAAAACACCCGAATGTCTGCAACAGCCGCACCCGTTCAGGAAGTCTCGTACGTTAAAGTTCACAATATTCTTATTTCCCAGCCGAAACCGGCGCTCACTACGGTCTATGAGGATCTGGAGAAGCGCTTCAAGGTTAAAATTGATTTCGTACCTTTCGTCTCGGTCGAAGGGCTTACGGAAAAAGAATATCGCAAGAACAGGGTTTACCCTAACGATTACTCCGCCATCGTTTTTACCAGTAAAAACGCCGTAGATCATTTTTTCCGACTCTGCGCCGAGCTGCGCATTAAAATGTCGGACGAAACCAAGTATTTCTGCGCCACGGAGACAATCGCCAACTACCTCCAGAAATTTATCACTTTCCGAAAAAGAAAGGTGTTCAATGGCGTGAAATCTATCACGGAATTGAAGGCTTATATTATTCGGCATAAGGATGAAAAGTTTTTCCTGCCCTGCAGCGATGGCGGAAATCCGGAGGTCGTTCAGTTTTTCGCCGATCTGAAAGTACCTATCCAGGAGGCGGTCATGTACCGCACGGCCAATACGGACCTGTCGGAACTCGCCGATATCAAATACGATATTATCGCCTTCTTCTCCGCGCTCGAAATCAAATCGCTGTTCGAGAATTTCCCGGAATTTAAACAGGAAGACCGTCGGATATGCGTGTTCGGACAGGCCGCCCTGCGCGCCGTCACAGAACGCGGTATGCGCGTGGACATCCAGGCCGGAACGCCGGAAGCCCCCTCGATCGCCGTAGCGCTGGAAAATTACCTGAAGTTGTCGAATCAACCATCTTAGCCCCAGACAAAACGCGTCCCAAGTACTTATTTATGATCAAAATTCTCGCAAACGACGGTATTCATCCGGATGGTCGCCTGCTGCTCGAAGAAGCCGCTTACTTCGTTAACGAAGACAAAATCCCGGAAGACCAACTGCCGGATCGTATCGGCGAGTTCGATGTGCTGATCGTCCGAAGTGCCACAAAGGTCACCAGGGAGGTCATTGATCAGGGTAAAAAATTGAAAATAATCGCCCGCGGCGGCGTCGGCCTCGATAATATAGACGTTGATTACGCCGCCAGCAAAGGAATCACGGTATTCAATACGCCCAACGCCCCTTCCCGCGCCGTCGCCGAACTGACCTTCGCGCACATATTCGCGCTCGCACGCATGGTGCATCGAAGCAAATTGGAAATGAGCGCCGGCGGCGATTTTAAAAAACTGAAAAAAACGTACGGCGCCGGCGTCCAATTGCGCGGTAAAACGCTCGGTATTATCGGTTTTGGCCGTATCGGCCAGGATGTAGCCCGCATGGCGCTCGGATTGGGCATGGACGTGCGCGCGCACGACCCCTTCGTCCAGGACGCCGAAATCGGTATCCAACTGGTGCGGTATTCCGATATCCGCCTGTGCGTGAAAGTTCAAACCGAACCGCTCGACCGCGTGCTGCAAACAGCAGATTATATCTCACTGCATCTGCCCGGCGGACAAGGCTCTGTCATTAATACGCCGGAAATTCAAAAAATGAAGGACGGCGTCTTCCTGATTAATACCGCCCGGGGGGGCGTAATTGATGAAGAAGCGCTACTCGCCGGCCTGAACAGCGGTAAAATCGCCGGCGCAGGCCTCGACGTGTTTAAAAACGAACCCACCCCACGCGAAGATTTGCTCAAACACCCCAACGTGTCCTGCACACCGCATATCGGCGCCAGTACCATGGAGGCCCAAGGGTATATCGGTATGGAACTCGCCGACCGAATCATCGCGTTTTTTGGAGACGATCAATAATCCCCAATCCCCAATCCGCAATCCCCAATCTCTTTTATGTTTTCTCGTTTCCACACCTGCACCGGCCACCGCGCCGCCCTATACGCCTTGGCCCCCGGTCAGGACGCGCGCCATTTCCTGAGCGCCGGGGGGGATGGCTGGATTGTGGAGTGGAACCTGGATGATTTGGAGACCGGCCGGCTGCTCGCCACGGTAAATGGCCAAGTATTCGCGCTTTGCGTGCTGCCCGACGGCCGGATCTGCGCGGGCGATATGAACGGCAGCCTGTACTGGATAGACCGCGCCGCACCGGATCAAACCCGACATATTCAATTTCATAAAAAAGGGATTTACGCGCTGCTCGCCCAAGGGGAACAATTGCTCAGCGGCGGCGGCGATGGGCTGCTTACCCGCTGGGATACCCAAACGCTGCGCCCCCTGGAAAGCCGGCAACTGTCGAACAAAGCCGTGCGCTGTATCGCCTGGTCGCCCCAACGAAACGAACTGGCGGTGGGCGCCGCCGATGGCCATATCTATCTGCTGGACGCGCTTTCCCTGGATGTGCGCCGTACTCTTGAAAATGCGCACAGCAATTCCGTGTTTTCCCTGCGCTATCGCCCCGATGGCCGATTACTGCTCAGCGGCGGCCGCGATGCGCGCCTGCAAGCCTGGTCGCCCGAATCGGGCGAGCGCCTGTACGACCAGCCGGCGCACTGGTACACCATTAATGATATCGTTTTTTCGCCCGACGGCCGGCTGTTTGCAACCGCCAGCCGCGACAAAACGATCCGCATCTGGGATGCAGACCCGATCCGCCCCTTGCAAACGCTCGATACCCTGCGCGCCGGTTGCCACATCAACTCGGTTAACCGGCTGATGTGGCTGCCCGGTTGCTTGCTCTCGGCCAGCGATGACCGGAGTGTAATGGCTTGGCGCTGGTCTGGCGCGGCGTAGTCGCTAATTTGAACAAGATCTTACGTGTACAGCGGGAACTGCCGCATGTACGCTTTCACCGTATCCGCCACTTTGGCGTGGAACGCCGCATCATCGGGCCTGCTGAGCACCTCGTCAATCCATGCTGCTACCTGACGGCAATCGTCTTCCTTGAAGCCGCGCGTTGTGACGGCCGCTGTGCCGATCCGGATGCCGGAGGTGGTCATCGGAGGCTGCGGATCAAAGGGGATCATGTTTTTATTGACGGTGATATCTGCCTGACCGAGGGCTTGGTCGGCTTGCTTGCCGGTCACGCCCTTGGAGCGCAAATCGAGCAGCATCAGGTGGTTGTCGGTGCCGCCGGAAATAATGTTGTAGCCGCGGGCTACGAATTCGGCAGCCATCGCCTGGGCGTTTTTGATGACCTGTTGGCCGTATTCCCGGAAAGACGGTTGGAGGGCTTCCTCGAAAGCGACGGCTTTTGCGGCAATTATATGTTCCAGCGGGCCACCCTGCATGCCGGGGAATACGCCGGAGTCCAGAATCGCAGACATTTTGATCGGATCGCCTTTTTTGGTGGTGCGCCCCCACGGATTGTCGAAATCCTTGCCCATCATAATGATGCCGCCCCGCGGGCCCCGCAGCGTTTTGTGCGTAGTGCTGGTCACGATATGGCAGTGGGGTAGGGGGTCGTTCAGCAATTTGGCGGCAATCAGTCCGGCCGGATGCGCAATATCTGCCAGAAGGAGCGCGCCCACCTCGTCGGCAATAGCGCGAAAACGGGCATAGTCCCAGTCGCGCGCATACGCCGAGGCGCCGCAGATGATCAGTTTCGGCTGCTCGCGCCGGGCGATCTCCGCTACTTTATCCATATCAATACGACCCGTATCCGGCTCTACGCCGTAAAAAGAAGCCTTATAGACCTTGCCGGAATAGTTTACCGGCGAGCCGTGCGAGAGGTGCCCGCCGTGCGCCAGGTCGAAGCCGAGGATTTTATCGCCGGGTTGCAGGCAGGCCAGAAACAGCGCGGCATTGGCCTGCGCGCCGGAGTGCGGCTGCACGTTGGCCCAGGCAGCGCCGAACAACTCCTTCAGGCGGTCTATTGCTAACTGCTCGATCTGATCCACAACCTGACAGCCGCCGTAATAGCGGCGACCCGGGTAGCCCTCGGCGTATTTGTTGGTCAGGCAGGAACCCATGGCGCGCATGACGTCCGCAGAGGTGAAATTTTCAGAGGCAATCAGCTCGACGCCTTCTTGTTGGCGGCGGAGTTCTTTTTCGATTAGGGAAAATACAATATCGGACATGTTGTGGTGAATTTTGGGGGCGAAGTTAGGGATAATCGCGCAGCATAAACCCGGGATTTCCACGCCCGATCGCACCCTCGCCCAAATATCCGCGATTTGCGTTGCCTTGGTAAAAATATTTACGTAAAAATGTGAATTCTAGGCCTTAATTTTGCGCGCTAAAATAAAACAATATGACAAAAATAACCGTAGCAAAAGGCGATGGCATCGGTCCGGAAATCATGGACGCCACCCTGGAAATTATCTTAGCCGCCGGCGCTAAGATCGAAATTGATGAAATCGAAGTCGGTGAAAAAGTGTATCTCGCAGGCAATACGTCCGGTATCGCAGCCGAATCCTGGGATACGATCAGAAGAAATAAAATCTTCCTGAAAGCGCCCATCACCACCCCGCAAGGCGGCGGGTATAAAAGCCTGAACGTCACAACCCGTAAATTTCTCGGCTTGTACTCTAATGTAAGACCCTGCAGAAGCCTGCACCCCTTCGTCAGTACGAAACATCCGGTGATGGATATTGTGATCGTGCGCGAAAATGAAGAAGATTTATACGCCGGCATCGAACACCAACAGACAGACGAGGTCGTACAATGCCTGAAATTGATCAGCAGACCCGGTTGTGAAAAAATCGTTCGCTATGCCTTTGAATATGCTAAACAGCAAAATCGCAAAAAGGTAACCTGCTTCACCAAAGACAATATCATGAAACAAACAGACGGTTTGTTTCACCAGGTCTTCGACGAAATCGCCAAAGAATATCCGGAAATCGAAAACGAACACTGGATCATTGATATCGGCGCCGCGAAAATGGCCGATACCCCGGAAGCCTTCGACGTGATTGTCATGCCAAACTTGTACGGCGACGTACTCAGCGACGTGGCAGCGCAAATAACCGGCTCGGTCGGCCTCGCAGGCTCCGCCAATATCGGCGAAGAATGCTCTATGTTCGAAGCCATCCACGGCTCCGCGCCAAGAAGAGCCGGACAAAATGTCGCCAATCCCTCCGGATTGCTGCAAGGCGCCATCATGATGCTTAATCATATCGGACAAACGGAAATAGCCGAGAAAGTCCAAAACGCATGGCTCAAAACGCTGGAAGACGGTATCCATACCTACGATATCTTTAAAGAGGGAACCAGCAAACAAAAAGTGGGAACCCGGGAGTTCGCACAAGCCGTAATTGCAAACCTGGGACAAAAACCCTCTATCCTGAAACCGGTGTCGTATTCGAAAGACGCCGCACTGGTACTCCCCAAATACAAACGCAAACCCGCAGCCAAAAAAGAACTGGTCGGCGTGGACATCTTCGTGCACTGGCCCGGAACGGATCCAAACGAACTGGCAGAGAAAGTAAAGGCAATCGAAACCCAGGGCGCCACGCTCTCCATGATTACGAACCGGGGAATTAAAGTGTGGCCGGACGGTTTTAAAGAAACCTTTTGCACCGACCACTGGAGATGCAGATTCAAACCCGCCGAAGGAACCGAAATCACAAAATCAACGATCGTCGAGCTCCTGAATAAGGCTATCCAGCAAAATATTGATGCCATCAAAACGGAAAATCTCTACACGTTTGATGGAAAGGCCGCCTATTCCCTGGGACAAGGACAATAGGAAGTGTAGAAGGCTTGTCTGGTATTTTCTGCCGGAGTCAAAAATGGCTAGAAATAAGCCATTTTTGACCCGGTGAGAAAATTACAGACTGGGTCTAATCAGAAAGAAACGGTTTCCCGTTCTTTGAGGAAAATTTCTCGGCATGAAAATTTCCCTAACCCTCTTTTTTTGCCTGGCCCTCAGCACCGCATCCCCGGGCCAGCCCATGGCCCGCCGCAGCCTCGAAATTCCCAAACTGCAAATAACGCCCCAACTCGACGGCCGCCTGCTGGATACCGCTTGGACGCTGGCCGCCCGAGCCGGCGATTTCATTACCAGCACGCCCGTATTCAACCAAACACCGGCGGGCGCCACGGAGGTTTTTATCTTTTATACCGAAGAGGCCCTGTACGTCGCAGCCGTTTGTACCAGCGCGCGTATTCGCACCGACGGCAGCGCGCGGGACGATCTGAACTCCGCCGATTGGTTCCGGGTCGGACTGGATACCTGGAACGACGACCAAAATGCCTTCCAATTCGCCGTAAATGCCGCCGGAATCCAAGCGGACGGCCGAACCGCTTCCTTCCGCTATGATCCCCAATACGACACGCATTGGCAAAGCGCCGTATCCGTGACCGCCGACGGCTGGATGCTGGAAATGCGCATCCCCTATACCGCCCTCCGATTTCCGCCCCACAGCGGCGAACAGTCCTGGGGACTGCAATGCACCCGCTTCGATCGCAGCAGCGGGGAACTGTCCACCTGGAGCCCGCAGGATCCCAACGTGGGCGACGGGGTGTGGCAGTACGGCGAACTGACCGGCATCCGGGCCATCCGGCAAGGCGTCCGGCATTCCGGACAACTGTACAATACCTCCGATCACGGCTGGGGAAATAATTACAGGACGTATGCCCGGCTTCAATACGGCGCAGATGTGCGCCTGGGCTTGCAATCCAATACGACGCTGGATTTGACGGTTATGCCGACGACTACCAGTCGCTGGGGGGGCGACCCGAATTTTTTCGGCGATTACACCACTCCCAACACCCGTCTGGGCGGGGAAGCGCCTTATCCCCGACAATTCAACGCGGAAGAGGCGAGTATTTGGTATAAAACCGGATTGCCGGAAGAACCGCCTTCTCTACTGTCCGCCAGCCTGGCCTCCAGGATCCCTTCCGGCGCCTCCCTGCTTTTTCCCAGGGGCGGCGAGCCGCTGCAAAGCCTGCGCCTCACGACGCGAACCCGGCAAAACACCGGGATCAGTATCTATAATGCCGTTTTAGGGCCTATAAGAGCCGATTATGCACTCAACGGCAGGCCGTTCTATGATGTTGTCCTGCAGAAACTATCGAATTATAACGTCGTCGTTGCCGAACAGGCGCTGTCCAACAACGCCTGGGTCAGCTGCTCCAATGCCAATATACAGGCGGGCCAGGGCGTACAGATGAACCGCACCACGCTCAACGCGCAATTGCGCAACCGCGCGAATACCCTGCAGTTTAAAGCAGAGCAAAGCCTCAGCCGGCAGGGCTACGGCGATGGCGCTTCCCCGATCAATAGCTGGCGGTTTGCCTACGGCGTGGAACGCGTCAATCGGCGTCTGGGCTGGTTCGCGCAACACGCCGGCGCAAGCAAGGGGTATTCCTTCTCGTTTTTGGATTATCAAAGACCGGCAGACGGCGCCGCTGTCGCGGTCAGCCAGGCCGGCTTCAGCTGGACCGATTTCCGACCTCGCGGCGCCATGCAGAACTATGCCGTCCGGATTTCCAGCATCTATAATTGGTATGGGGACTATACGAGCGGCCGTTGGAACGGCGTCACGGTAAATGCCTCGGCACTGAACCGGCGTTTTCAAACCTGGAGCATTTTTGCCAACCTGCTCCAGGACGGCAATACCGAGGTTTATTTTTTCAATGGTCGGTCTATCGAGCGCCAGTTATCCTCCAAATCCTCCGTTTCGCTCCAATACCGAAGCGACGCTCGAAAACGATTCGTCTGGTACACGGCATTCGGCGGAAACCTGTCCGCAGACCACGCCAACGACGGCTTTTTCCTGGACTTTCAGCCGCGCTGGGTCGCCCGCCGCAACCTGATACTGGGCGCCTTCGCCAATTTCCGGCAATCCGAAAACAACCTGACACCCAGGGGATTTCAACAGGGCCTTTGGGTGTTTGAGCGGTTCCGTGAGCAAAATCTGGATGCCGGCACGACCCTGGACTATTACCTGACGCGCCGCTGGTGGATCAGTGCAAGAGCCGGCTGGGCGCGGGAAAACAGTTTGCAGCGCGAAATCGTGCAGCTAAAAGAAGACCGAAGCCTGGAACCCTTTCCCGATTTTCCCCTTCAGGAAATTCGCCCGAGGGTGCGCCTGACCGCGGGTTTTCAAATTCAATGGCAGTTGCGGCAAATGGATTATATGCGGTTTTCCTACCATTACGCAACCAACAATTACTACTCCCCGCCCCTCTTCGGAGGGGATGTGCAGAACACCCAATTGCAGCTGCAAATGATCTTTTTCCTCGACTAAATCCCGTACCTTTGTACCCATGAGTACCTTTGTCGTTTCCGCCAGAAAATACCGCCCCGCGCGCTTCGAAGACGTGGTCGGGCAGCAGCATGTTGCCGGTACGTTGAAAAACGCGCTGGCCACGGATCACCTTGCGCATGCTTTTCTGTTCACCGGGCCCCGCGGCGTAGGCAAAACCACCTGCGCGCGCATCCTCGCCAAGGTGCTGAACTGCGAAAACCGCACGGCCGACTTCGAGGCCTGCAACGAATGCGCGTCCTGCAAAGCGTTCAACGAAAACGCCTCGTTCAATATCATCGAGCTCGATGCCGCTTCGAATAATTCAGTGGAAAATATCCGCTCCTTAATTGATCAGGTCAGGTTCCGGCCCCAGGAAGGACATTATAAGGTGTTTATTATTGACGAGGTGCACATGCTCTCCTCCCAGGCTTTCAACGCTTTTTTGAAAACCCTGGAGGAGCCGCCGCCGTACGCGATCTTTATCCTCGCGACCACGGAAAAGCACAAAATTATCCCCACCATCCTGTCGCGCTGCCAAATCTTCGATTTCCGCCGCATCACCGTGGGCGATATCGTGCTCCACCTCAAAAGTATCTGCGCGAAAGAAGGAATCGAAGCCGAAGAAGACGCGCTGCATATCATCGGGCAAAAAGCCGATGGCGCCCTGCGCGACGCGCTGTCTATTTTTGACCGCATCGCCAGTTTCGCCGGGAAAAAAATCCGCTACGCCGACGTAATCGAAAATCTCAATGTGCTCGATTACGACTATTACTTCCAAATGACGGACGCCTTGCTGGCCGAAGACCTGCCGGCCATGCTCACGCTCTTCGACCAGATCCTCCGCAAAGGATTCGAGCCGGACGTGTTTGTCAACGGACTCGCAGAACACCTCCGCAATATCCTCGTCTGTAAAGAGGAGGCCTCCCTGGCCCTGCTGGAAGTGGGCGACTCCCTGCGCGACCGCTACCGGAAGCAAGCCGCTATCGCGCCCGCATCCTTCCTGCTCACCGCCCTGAACCTCTGCAACGAATGCGATGTAAATTATAAAATGGCCCGCCATAAACGACTGCATGTCGAAATGGCGCTCATTAAAATGTGCTATATCAGCCAGGCAATAAAAGCCGCGCAAACCGGGGCGCCCGCCCCAAGTACGGAAAAAAAAACTCTTGACCCCAACGCCCTGAAGCCGCCGCCGGGAAATGGCATCCCCGTCGCGTATCCCAGCGGCCAACTTTCCGCCCAACAACCCAACCCGCCCTCCGCTTCGAATGCCTCCGAACTCAACAAGGAGCAACTCAGCGCCTTGGCCGAGGATGTGCGAACCGGGGCGAAAAAAGCCCAGAAAATATCGCTCCGACTCGAAGATTTTGAAAACGCCGTCGCCGTGGAAGACGCCGAACTGGCCGGCCGGGAAAGCAGACTCTCCCTGGAAAACGCCCGGAGCGCCTGGCAAAATTATGCCGAACGCCAGGAAAGCCCCAGCCTCCGCCAGGCCATGCAACAAGCCGCACTCCAATTGCGCGAACATACCCTCGTCGCAACCGTCGGCCTCTCCGTACACCGCGGGATGATCCAGGAAGAAATGCACTCCTTATTGGATTATCTCCGTGTCGAACTGCAAGACGCCGCCGTCAAGTTACAAGTGGAAATGGACGAAACAAAGGCCGCTCAACTCCACACCCGAACCGAACCGCAACGCCCCCTGACCGTCCGGGAAAAATTTGAAAAAATGCGCGAAATCAACCCCCTCATCACCGACCTGATCCAACGATTCGATCTCAAACCGGACGAGTAAATCCGCAATCTCTCTGGCCGGGTAATCAAACCTGAACTTGGAAAGAATTTTTTGAATTATTGAATAGTTAAAAATGATCGCTCAGCCCTGAAGGGCTGCTGACGGTCCGGCCTGAAGGGCGGGCTACCAGATCCGCAATCCGCAATCCGCAATCCGAATTCCGCAATCGAATGTATTTCCTCCTCAAACCCCTCCTTTTTCTCCTTCCCCCCGAAACCGCACACGCAGCCGCTATGCGCCTGCTGGATACCGCCGCCGCATTTCCCCCCGCGCGTAAACTCCTGCGCGCGTGGTTCGCCAGGACTGACGCGGCGTTAAAATCCACAGTGCTCGGACTGGAATTTCCCAATCCGGTCGGACTCGCTGCCGGATTCGACAAGGACGGTAAACACATCCGTGCGCTCGCCTGCCTCGGATTCGGCTTTATCGAAGTGGGAACGGTTACGCCCCGGCCGCAGTCCGGCAACCCGCAACCCCGGCTCTTCCGCCTGCCCGCCGACCGCGCCCTCATCAATCGCATGGGTTTCAACAATGACGGATTGGAGGCACTGACGCAGCGCTTGCAACAAATCAGACAGGAAGGCGCGCCCGACGGCCTGATTATCGGCGGCAACATCGGTAAAAATAAGGATACGCCCAATGAAGCGGCCGTCGAGGACTACTGCCGCTGCTTCGAGGCGCTCTTCCCCTGGGTGGACTACTTCGTCGTGAATGTCAGCTCGCCCAATACCCCCAACCTGCGCGCCCTCCAGGAAAAAGAACCGCTGCGCCAACTGCTCGAAACCCTGCAGGCGCTCAATCAAAAACGCGAAAACCCTAAACCCATCCTCCTGAAAATTGCACCCGACCTCACCGACGAACAACTGGACGAGGTCGCAGCAATCGTTCAATCTACCCAAATTGGGGGAATTATTGCTACAAACACCACCATCAACAGAAAAAATTTAAAAACGCAAAACGCTGAAATTGAGGCGATTGGCGCTGGTGGATTGAGTGGCGCCCCTTTATTTTCCCGGTCAACGGCCGTAATTCGGCGCCTGCGCGAAAAAATCGGCACGGATTTGGTTATAATAGCGGTAGGCGGCATTGATTCGCCGCAGGCAGCCCGGGAAAAACTGGATGCCGGCGCGAATTTGGTGCAAGTCTACACCGGGTTGATTTACGAAGGCCCGGGTTTAGTCTCTCAAATTTTGGATCATCTTCGCAAATTATAGTAATCTTCCCTCTTACCTTTTTAATCCCATGTTTTTTTAATCTGTTTTTTAATCCTTTTCATTCACCTCCATGCTCAAAGACGCGATTTTCTTTAATCTCTTTTACACTCGTTTTCCGTATATAATCATGAAAAGTAGTTACACAATCCAATATGTATTGTCCCATGGCGGGCGTTTAGCCGCCGATCCCCGGAGCTGGCTGGTATTCCTGGCGGCTTCGATGATTGCCCTCGGCGTCCTAAACGATGTCCTGCAAGCCGGCTGCTATGCGCCGGCTATGTACCCTTGAGCGTATGTCGGGGATTTTTTGCCAAAGGCAAAAATCTCTGACATGCGCCCCGGACAAAGGCTGAAAATGGGGTCAAATGCTATATCTTCGCGGGAAATATAGCATTCTTTACATGGACACTTTTGAAGTTATCGGCGGCCGCCACTTGAAGGGCGAACTCCAGCCGCAGGGGGCAAAAAATGAAGCCCTTCAGATTATCAGCGCGGTGCTGCTCACAGACGCACCGGTTACTATCTCTAATATCCCGGATATTCTGGACGCCAACAAGCTGCTCGAGCTCCTGCACGGACTTGGTGTGGCAGTCGAGCGACTTGAGTCCGGCGTTTACCGCTTTTGCGCCGGCACAGTAGATATCTCATACCTGCGCTCTGCAGAATTTATGCGCGACGCCCAGCGCCTGCGCGGATCGGTGATGCTTATTGGCCCGTTGCTCTCCCGGTTTGGACGCGCTGCGCTCCCAAAACCCGGCGGCGATAAAATCGGTCGCCGACGCCTCGATACCCACTTCCACGGATTGCAACAACTCGGCGCGGAATTCAAATACGACGACGAACACGATGTCTATTACGTGCAGCAACCAGCGGGCGGCCTGCGCGGCGCGTATATCCACATGGACGAAATTTCGGTGACGGGCACGGCAAATGTCGTGATGGCCGCTGTATTGGCGCAAGGAAAAACTACGATTTACAACGCCGCCTGCGAACCTTATGTGCAGCAGCTTTGCCGGATGCTGGTGCGCATGGGTGCGAAAATTGAAGGTATCGGCTCGAACCTGCTGCACATCGAAGGCGTCGAACGCCTGCAGGGTACAGAACACCGCTGCCTGCCGGATATGATTGAAATTGGCAGTTTCATCGGACTGGCCGCCATGACGCAATCCGAAATCACGATCAAAAATCCGGAAATTGAGCAACTCGGCCTCATACCCGCCACCTTCGAAAAACTGGGTATCCGCCTGGAACGCCGGGGCGACGACCTGCATATCCCCGCCCAAGATCACTATGAAATCAATACCTTTATTGACGGCTCCATTCTGACGATTTACGACGCCCCCTGGCCGGGTTTCACACCCGACCTGATGTCTATCGTCCTGGTCGTCGCCGCCCAGGCGCGTGGCAGCGTGCTGATTCACCAAAAAATGTTCGAAAGCCGCCTGTTTTTTGTGGATAAACTGATTGACATGGGCGCGCAAATTATTCTGTGCGACCCGCACCGTGCCACCGTGATTGGGCTCGACCGCCGCTATGCCCTCCGCGGCATCGAAATGACCTCGCCCGATATCCGCGCCGGGCAGGCGTTGCTGATCGCGGCGCTATCAGCGAAAGGGAAAAGCCTGATTCACAATATCCACCAGATTGATCGCGGATACCAGTATATTGATCAGCGGCTGAATGCCATCGGCGCCGAGATCAGACGCGTGTAAAGGCGCGCAGCAAACAGGATAGACATGCTCTAACAATAAAAGCCGTTCCAGATTGCTCCGGAACGGCTTTTAATATACCTGTCGGCGGCGATAAGCGTCTTATCGCGTCGAGTTCTTGATCACTTGTTCCGCGATGTTTGCCGGCGCAGCCGCATAGTGGCTGAACTCCATCGTCGAGGAAGCGCGACCGGAGGTGAGCGTACGCAGCGCCGTCACATAGCCGAACATTTCTGCCAGCGGCACTTCAGCCTGGATGGCTACGGCGCCGCCCATACGGCCTTCCTGGCCTTTCGGCATCCCGCGCCGGCGGTTCAAGTCGCCAATTACCGGGCCCACATATTCTTCCGGCGTCACGATTTCCAGTTTCATGATCGGTTCCATGATCTGCGGCTTGCACTTCGGAGCGGCTTCGCGGAAGCCTTCTTTGGCGCACAATTCGAATGCGATCGGCTTGGAGTCCACGGCGTGCATAGAGCCGTCCACCACGCGTACCTTCATCGAATCAATATTATAGCCGGCCAGAATACCGTTGTTCATCATCTGATTGAAGCCGTCAGAGATCGGCTTCATGTAGTTCTTGTCAATTGCGCCGCCGACGATACCCCATTCAAACTGGAGTTTCTTCTTGCCGGACTTGAAGTCGTCGCTGTTGAGGAACTCCTCATCGGCGGGGCCGAGTTCAAATTCCATATCGGCGAACAGACCGGAACCACCCGTCTGCTTTTTCAGACGTTCGCGGTGCGACACCTTAGTCGTCAGCGCCTCTTTGTAGTTTACCTGCGGCGCGCCTTGGTTGCACTCCACTTTAAATTCGCGGCGTAGGCGATCCACGATAATTTCCAAGTGCAATTCGCCCATACCGGAGATGACCGTTTGACTGGTATCTTCGTCGTAGCGCACGCGGAAAGTCGGATCTTCTTCGGCGAGTTTATTGAGCGCCATGCCCAGTTTTTCGAGATCCTTCTGCGTTTTTGGCTCGATTGCCAGACCGATTACCGGTTCTGGGAACACCATACTTTCGAGTACGATCGGATGGTCCACATCACACAGCGTATCGCCCGTGCGAATATCCCGGAAACCTACTGCGGCGCAGATATCGCCGGCTTCTACCCGATCAATCGGATTCTGCTTATTGGCGTGCATCTGATACAGGCGGCTGATGCGCTCTTTATCGCTGGTGCGGGTGTTGAGTACGTACGAACCAGCTTCCAGTTTGCCCGAGTACACGCGGATAAAGCACAGACGGCCTACGAAGGGGTCAGTCGCAATTTTGAATGCGAGCGCGGTAAACGGATCGGTTACCGTCGGTTTGCGCGATACTTCCGCGTCCGTTTTCGGGTTTATACCCGTAACAGCCTCGATATCAATCGGCGAGGGCAGGAAATAGCACACGGCGTCCAGACAGGCTTGTACACCTTTATTCTTGAAGGCCGAGCCGCACATGACCGGCGTCATTTTCATGTCGCAGACAGCGGCGCGGATTGCGGCGCGCATTTCTTCTACCGTGATCGAGTTCGGATCTTCGAAGAATTTCTCCAGGAGCGAGTCGTCGTAAGAAGCGATTTCTTCGATGAGTGCCTGGCGATTTTCATGTACGATATCCTTCAGATCATCCGGAATCGGAATCACATTGAAGGTCATGCCTTGGTCCTGTTCGTTCCAGACGATGGCCTGGCCGGTCACGAGGTCCACGACGCCTTTGAAATTGTGTTCGTTGCCGATCGGCACTTGGAGCGGGATCGCGTTTGCGCCCAGTTTGACCTTCATGTCTTTGACGACATTGAAAAAGTCCGAGCCGGCGCGGTCCATTTTATTGACAAATGCGATACGCGGTACCTTATAATTGTCTGCCAGGCGCCAGTTGGTTTCCGACTGCGGTTCTACGCCGTCCACGGCGGAGAACAGGAAGACCAGACCGTCCAGTACGCGCAGCGAGCGGTTTACCTCCACGGTAAAATCCACGTGGCCGGGCGTATCAATGATGTTGAAGTCGTAAGCTTGGCCATCTACTTGCCAGTTGCACTTCGTAGCGGCGGAGGTGATGGTGATACCGCGCTCCTGCTCCTGCTCCATCCAGTCCATCGTAGCGGCGCCTTCGTGTACTTCGCCAATTTTATGCGTTACGCCGGTATAATAGAGAATACGCTCGGTAGTGGTCGTTTTCCCGGCGTCAATGTGGGCGGCAATGCCAATATTTCGGGTGAACCGGAGGTCCTTTGCCATGACGTTT
>JBEIDF010000024.1:0-32080 GCA_040383605.1 Lewinellaceae bacterium | reverse complement strand
GATTATGCCCGCACATTCGGGCTGGAGAAATACATTCGCTTCCGGACTGCGGTAGAGAAGGCCCAGCCCACCCCGGATGGCCGCTGGCGATTGGAATTATCAGACGGACGCGAATCTGAATTCGATTGCCTGGTAGTTGCGAACGGCCACCACGCCGTTCCACGCCACCCGGAATGGGCGAAACAATTTGCCGGCGCGTATTACCACGCCCATGACTTTAAGAATAACCTCCCCTTTGCCGATCAGCGTGTGCTCGTGGTCGGCGCCGGCAATTCCGGTTGCGATTGCGCGGTGGAGTGCAGCCGGGTGGCGGCACGGGTGGATATCAGCGTGCGTTCACCACAGTATATCATTCCCAAATTTTTCATGGGCAAGCCTACGGATACTTTTGCAAAAAATATGCAATGGCTCCCCCAGCGCATCCAAAACACGCTGCAACAATGGAGTCTTCGAATACAGATTGGCCGATACCGCGATTATGGTCTCCCGGAACCCAATTTCCCGCCGACGAAGGCGCACCCGACCGTCAACGGCGAACTGCTGGATAAAATACGCCATGGCAAGGTGCATCCCAGACCAGGCATTGCCCGTATAGAAGAAAACCAAGTATTCTTTTCGGACGGCGCCAGCGCAACCTACGATGCGCTGATCGCTGCCACTGGGTACAAAATCCGATTTCCATTCTTCGACCGCGCACTGATTGATTGGGAGGATGCAACCAGAATCCCGCTGTATATGCGCATATTCCACCCGGAATTGTCCAATTTGTATTTTGTTGGCCTCGTGCAGCCGCAGGGCTGTATTTGGCCTTTGTCTGAGGCGCAGTCCCGCTTAGTTGCACGGGCAATTACCGGAAAAATACGACTGCCGGAAGGCTGGCGCGAGCAGGCTTACCACGAAGGCGCCGCCATAGAAAAATCGTTTACGCCGCACCCCCGGCATGCGGTGGAGGTGCACTTTTTGCCTTATCTGAAACGCTTACAAAAAGCGGCCGTTGCACGGCATTAATCATCGTCTGCTTGGGTTTCACAGCCGATAGCGAATCTAGGGATTGGGGTGTTCCAGTCTTTCCGGACGCAATATGCCTTTTTTCAAATATCTGAATAATTTGCCGCCGTGGCTGCCGTCCGCCGCCCGGTGATCGAGGGTTGCGGATAAATTCATAATACGCCGGGGCACAATTTGGCCGTCCACAACCGCTGGTTTGGTATTCACGCTGCCCAGCACGAACACGAACGACACATTGGACAGCGGGAACAAGGCAGGGTACCCGATATCCAGTCCGACACTCCCGATATTCGTCAGGATAAATGATCCGAAGTTATTTGGATTGATTTTGGCAGGCAAAATATTCAATCCCCAATCAATACTGATTCTTTTCACCAGCATCATGAGCCAGTCGCGGAACGGCCAGGGCAAGCGCGCCAGCACCGATTTTCCGTGCATACTTTTGTTTTGCAATCCGCCTTGTCGGGTATCCTGCACGTGTTCTTCCAGGAATTCAGCCAATTCCTGCAGGCTCATTTTATCGGCATGGGGCACCAGCACCGAGCTCATTTGTTGGCTATCGCGCATCAGCACGCTCACCGTTACATCTATGGAGTCGCGGTGGATGAGTTTACCTCTTCGGACAAAGCAGTTGAGCTCCGGTACTTCTTCTCGCAGCGCGCGGGCTGTCAGGAGCAGCAGGGGGTGCATGAGCGTAATTTTTACACCCTGGCTTCTTTTTTCTGCGACAAAGGCCTCCAGGTTCGTCACGTCCAGCTCGACCGAGCCATAAATTTTTGCATCCACCGGTTTGCGGTAAATGCTGGTCGCGGCCAGCCGCCAAGGGTTATTTGGATCGAATGTTTGCTTCATAGCGCTGCATTTTGTTGGTTCTTCCCGCTAATTTCTGTCCGGGGCAAAGGTCGGGGAGAAAAGTAAAATCCGGCAAATTAATTTACCGCAAATTCAGGCGAAAAAACGAATTTTGCGGCCTCAAATTTAAAAAACATGACAATTCAAACAAATTTTTTGCTTGCATTCGGCGTAACCGCCCTGGTGATGTTCGCCTGCACCAACGACAAGCCGGCTTCCGGGCAAACCGATACCTTACCTGCGCCCAATCCGGATACCGTAATTGGCATTCGCGGCACGGATAACTGCGGTTATAGTCCGCGTTCGAAAGATACGACCGACTTTTTTTATCAAAAATACAAGGTGAGCATTGTTCGGACGCCCGGTGAGACGGGCCAGAAGATTACGGTGTCGGATCAACTGGGGGAAAATCCTTTTATTTTGAATCTGGGTGACGATTATACGTTCATGGGGTTGAGTAGGGAGTACATCTTTTTTTCTCAGGGAACAGCAACGGATATCCGGCAGATTATGATTTACGATATCGAACAGCGCATTCCGATATTCCAAGAGACTTACTGCGATTCACTTTTTCTTGCATCAAACGGCAAATTGTGGCTTTGGACGCCGGTGGATAAATCGGCGGTAAAGGAACTTCCCGCCTGCCCGGACAGCGCGAAGTGGGTGAAGGAAGGCCTCGCGTGCGGGTATGCGCAGCGAAAAATGTACGATCCGGTCTCGAATGCGCTGGTGGTGAAATCGGAATACGCCTGTTTTGCCCGGCAGAAATGATTTTTTAGTGCGCCTGCACCCAAAAACTCTGATGGATTTTTTTGTTCCTGAAATCTTCCGGGATTGTTTGCGCGCTCATATCCCGAATTTCGGCTGCCCGGATTGCTGCGCGGTCTAATTTAAACTGCCGAAAATTGGTGGAAAAGACGATGATGCCTCCGGGCGTCATCCTGCGCAGCGTTTGATTGAGCAGCCAGGCATGATCGCGCTGGATGTCCAGCACGCCTCGCATGCGTTTGCTGTTGGAGAAGGTGGGCGGATCCAGGATGGTCAAATCCCAGCGTTCGGCGGTGGGTGTATCGAGCCATTGGAGCACATCCGCCTGCAGGAGCCGATGTTCCGTACCGTTAAAGCCGTTCAAATTCAGGTTTCTTCCCGCCCATTCCAAATACGTATTCGACATATCCACCGTGGTAGTTGCGCGCGCCCCGCCGGCAGCGGCATAGACGGAGAAAGCGCCGGTGTACGCAAACAGATTGAGCACCCGTTTATCGGCCGACAAGCCCTGCACCATTTTCCGGGTAAGGCGGTGGTCCAGGAAAAGTCCGGTGTCCAGGTAATCTGCCGGATTGATGATGAACTGCAGGTTGTTTTCCCGAACGATGTATTCTGCGCCGACCCGGTTGAAGCGCTCGTACTGTTGAAGGCCTTTTTGCCGCTGGCGAAATTTCATAAAAATCAGTTCCGAGGGCGTCTCCAGCACATCCGAAATAACCTCCAGGCAGGAGTCCAGCCAGTCGGCATGCGCATCGGGATCCATACCATGTTCGCGGGCATATTCGGCCACATGCACGATTTTCTCATAGCGGTCTATGGCCAGCGGAAATTCCGGCATGTCGTTGTCATAAACCCGGTAGCAGCTGACGTTTTGCCGAGCCGCCCATTTGCGCAAATGGCGGATATTTTTGCGCAGCCGGTTGGCAAGCATGTCTTTTTTTTGCTCGGGACTCATGCGATTTGGAAGCGGCGCATTCAAGATTTTTTGGGGAGATTCGACTTCAGTTTTGCCTTTCCGATTTCAAAGAGGATCGGTAGCAGCGAGATGAGGATAATCGCAAAAACGACGACTTCGAAGTTCTTTTTTACAAATTCCAGCTGACCGAAGTAGTAACCAGCCAGTGTCAGCAGGCAAACCCATAACATACCGCCACCGATGCAATACCCAATAAATCGGCGGTACGTCATATTTCCAACCCCGGCGACAAAAGGCGCGAAGGTGCGCACAATCGGCACGAAGCGGGCGATTACCAGCGTTCGGCCGCCGTAAATTTCATAGAATTCCTGCGTCCGATCAATATATTTCCGTTTGAGAAACCAATAATCACGGGTAAAGACTTTATTGCCCAGATACCTGCCGAAGAAATAATTGGTATTGTCGCCGAGGATGGCAGCGAGAAACAGAATCGGGATAAGCAGCCACACATTCAGAATGCCGGTTTTGGCTGTAATGGCGCCGGCAGCGAACAGCAGCGAGTCGCCCGGAAGAAATGGCGTTACAACCAGCCCGGTTTCGCAGAAGATGATTAGTGCCAGAATCAGGTAGGTAAGCACCTCATAATCCGTCATAATCCGTTCCAAATGCACGTCGAGGTGCCGCAGGATATCCAGTGCCTGGGTGAGTAATTCCATCATGAGATTGCGTTTTTTTGATTGCTTGAACAATCCTCAAAGGTACTATAATTCAACGTAACTGGTTAGCAGGATCGCTGTCTGGCGAAAAATGGATCCTTTTGGGGCTCAGACACGACCTGCTAACCAGTTACAATTCAACTACTGAAGTACCAGAATCTGCGTGATGCGGCGGAAGGCGGAAACTTTCCCTTGCAGTTCAGTTTCCAGCCAATACACCCCATTTTCGAGCTGCGCGGCCTCCAGCTGATAGCGGTAGGCGCCTTCCGGGGCATTGGGTATTTCCCAGTGTTGCAATTCGCGGCCGAGTGCGTCCAGCAGCCGGAAGCGCAGTTGGCCGGGTTCAGGCAGGCTGCAGGCTACAATGCCACTGCCCGGGAAGGGATTTGGGGAAACGCGTACGTCCAGCGGCAGCAAACGCCGATCATCCTGCGTTTGGACAATACAATTGGGCGGCGTATTTGGGCAGTAGGTGCGGAAAGCCAGGGTGCAATCGAGCACAAACGGATTGGGTTTGTTTTCCTGATAGGGTGCGATGCGCCAGGTCTTGACGAGTTCGGCGGAATCGGCGGGATCCTGGGCCTGCCAGTTGCACAAAACGGCGCGTTGTAGGTTGAAAAAAGCCGGATCCGCGGCATCCGCCTGATTTTTATACATGGTGTAAAAATAGAATACCGCCCGGGCGATATCTCCTTTGACGGATTCGCGGGGTTCGAAGCCGCCGGTCACCGACTCCGAATACCAATCCCGGTTTTGGGCGGGCGGGCTAAACACCGTTTGCGCTTTGTAAAACCAGCGCTCCGTCTGATTGTCCGAAATTTCCATGTACGGCCAGTTGCCCCGCGCCTCATTCACGGGGATGCGCGCCGGAAATAAGTGGTGCATATCACTGCGGGCATTGCCGTCTGCTGCGCCCTTTGCCTGTGGATAGGCGTGCTCGGTATTGATACCCAGCGTACTACCACCCAGATACACATACTGCGTCGGATCTTGGGTCGGATCCAAGTATAAGGCGTGGTCGGAATAGATGCAGCGCAGGCTATCGTCGTCTATAGCCAGCACTTTGGCGTACAGCGTGTCGCGGGATTGTGCGTAATTCAACACCGAATCGGGTTTATACCGCGCCGCCAGACTGTCGAGCAGGGTTTGTCCGCTCAAGCCGGGAAAAACAGATTGAAAGGCCTGACCATACAGCCAATGCGCAGACAACAGGAGTAAAAATATCGGCAACTTTTTCATTCGGCAAAAATACGAAGAAATGCGCAGGCCGTACGCCTGCTTGCGTCTGCAATCCGCTTTTCCTGTATCTTTGCAGCCTGAACTATGCTTAGACACGAACTAATATCCGCCATCCGCCAAAAACGCAGCTTCCTCTGCGTGGGGCTTGACACCGAGCTTTCCAAACTCCCGGATCACCTGCCGCGCAGTCCGGAGGGCGCGTTGGCGTTCAACCAGGCGATTATTACGGCCACGCGGGATTTGTGTGTGGCCTATAAGCCCAATCTGGCGTTTTACGAGGCGATGGGACCTGCGGGCTGGACAGTTTTTGAAGAAACCGTTCGGTTTATCGGCCGGGAGCACCTGATTATTGCAGACGCAAAACGCGGCGATATCGGAAATACCAGCCGGATGTATGCCGACGCATTCTTCAACCAGTACGGCTGCGATGCGGTAACTGTTGCGCCCTACATGGGTGAAGACAGCGTGCAGCCCTTCCTCGAGTTTCCTGGTAAATGGACGATCCTGCTGGCGCTCACCTCCAACCGCGGGAGTGCGGATTTTCAGCAGAGCGCCCAGGAGGGCAGCCACGAATACCTCTACGAAAAGGTGCTCCGTCGCAGCCAGGAATGGGGCCGACCGGATAACCTCATGTTCGTTGTCGGGGCTACGCATCCGACGGCCTTCGATCAAGTGCGGCGGCTTGCACCCGATCATTTTCTGCTCGTACCGGGGGTGGGCGCGCAAGGGGGCGACCTGCAGGCGATCTGCCGGTATGGACTCAACGCCGATGTCGGCCTGCTTGTCAATGCCTCGCGGAGCATCCTTTATGCCTCCAGGGACGCAGATTTTGCAGCAGCGGCGCGCTTAGAAGCCGGGAAATTACAGGCAGAAATGGCGGCGATACTGGACGAGAAGGGATTTTAACTAAACGAGTGAACACAAAAAATCCCGTAACTGGTAAGAGCGTGTATAAAATTATATTCTCTGCTAATATGAAAAGGATTTTTTAGCCGGACAAGGCGCTTTTTGCAGGCGTAGTGGGACTAATTACGGCGAACAAAAGGAACGAAGGTTGGCTGAAAAAGACTTTCATATTATATAAAAATATAATTTTATACCCGCACTGAAGCCTGCTATTTCCGTAAAGCCTGAATATCTACCCGCAATTTGCCTTTGGCAAAAAGATCCACCCGGAGGCCGCCGGGCGTTACATTCGTATCCTCGACCGACATAGAATCCAGCACCCCGCTGAGTACGACACCGGGGCGGATTTCGTAGCGGTTCAGGGATTTTTGAACCGACATTTGGAGGTCGGCCATATTTTGGTGGATGGGAAATACCATGGATTCCTCCATTTTCTTGCGAATAGCGCCTTTAAAAAGCCAGGCAGCTGATTTGTGCAGCACATTGCTGGTTTGGGCGTGGAAGTCCAGGTCTTCCATCTCAATCTGGTTTTTTTCCGGGTTGAAGACGGGGCGGCCGATAAAGTAAATTTCGCCGTCATACGATCCGGAAAGTCGGGCGCCCGCCACCACCCTATCGTCATTCCCCCAGAGGCGGATATCTTCTATCCGCACCTTTTGGCCGCCGGACTCGAATTGCTGCCCGACCATCATTCCATTGGCGAGGCGTTCCGCTTCCGGGAACGGCACGTTGGTCATGAAGCGCATTTGAAAATCCTCCGGCGCCTCATAGATTTGCTTGAGGTTGGGCAGCGGCGTATCGGCGCGGAAGGCGGGTTGGGCGCCGAAGATTACGTCGTTGAGCGTTTCGACGGCGATGGTTGTTCGGATAGCGCGGTTATCGGTTGTAATCGGCGTGATACCGATGGCGGCGGGGGTTGTTTTGACCCACAATTGGTATTCGTTAGAGAGCAGGATCGGTGTTTGGAGGGTTTTCCAGGCTTCTTCGGCATAGGGCCGGAGGCTGAGTTGTTGCGATACAATGCGGTCTATCGTTTGGCTAAGCGTGCGTTTGTTCCGATTGAGAAAGATATTGGCGATCCCTTCCACACTGATATCCCCCAGTCCGGTTTTCAGCACGGGTTTTCTGATCCATTCGTGGTACTCGATTTCTGTTTGGGTGCTGAGCGACCAGTCATCGAGTATGGCAAAATCCGTTTTAAATCCGAGCGCGATTTCCCCTTCGGCCTCTGCATCGGTGATATACAGATTTTTTTTGAACCACAACTTGATTGGCGCCCGGTATTTGAGGGTATGGCCGCTGAGGTTCATGGTAATTTGTCCGCTTTTGACGGCCTTCATCATCAGGTCGTCGCCGCCGTTATCGCGGTAGGAATAGTCTTCGTAGAGCGTGCCGCTGAGGCGGTTATTGATCAGTTCCAGCAGATCATCTATCTCGATACTAACAGGAATCGCGATGGCGGAATGCAACGCGACATCCTCCCAGGCCGTGTAGTGTTCCGGCGGGCGGGGGATTTCGAGATATTTTTTCGGTTTGCAGAAAGAAAATAAACCCATAAACGCGAATAGCAGGGTCGTTTTGCGCAGCATAAGATGCTTTATTGATTCTTACGGGCAAAGTTAGCATTTTTTTTGCATCTTTACCCCATGATTCCACTTGCTGAGCGCATGCGCCCGCGGGCGCTGGAAGAGTATGTCGGCCAACAGCACCTGGTTGGCCCGGGCGCTGTGTTGCGCCAGGCGATTGAATCCGGGAAAATTCCCTCTTTCATTTTATGGGGTCCGCCCGGGGTGGGTAAAACGACCTTGGCGCAGCTCATCGCGACTTTGCTAAAAAAGCCATTTTTTCAACTTTCCGCGATCAATTCCGGCGTAAAAGATATCCGCGACGCCATTGAGAGCGCCGAAAAACAGACGCTGTTCCAGCAGCGCGGCGCCATTTTGTTTATTGATGAAATTCACCGTTTCAGCAAGAGCCAACAGGATGCGTTGCTGGGCGCCGTCGAAAAAGGCGTGGTGACGCTGATTGGCGCGACCACCGAAAATCCTTCCTTTGAGGTGATCCCCGCCCTGCTTTCCCGCTGCCAGGTTTACGTGCTCCGGCATTTGGAAAAAGAGGAACTGATCGGGCTAGTAGATCGGGCCTTGCGCGAGGACGAGCAGTTGCGCTCCGCAGACATCCAGGTTGATGAATACGACGCCCTCCTACTCTACTCCGGAGGCGACGCCCGCCGACTGCTCAACGCGCTGGAACTGGTGAGCAATTACCGCAAGCCCGGGGAAACGTTCCATATTACCAATACGCTGGTTGCCGATTACATCCAGCAAAACGCGGCATTGTACGACAAGGCTGGCGAGCAACACTATGACATTATCTCCGCCTTTATCAAGAGCATTCGCGGGAGCGACCCGAATGGCGCCGTGTACTGGCTGGCGCGTATGCTGGACGGTGGGGAGGACATTGAATTTATCGCCCGGCGCATGGTCATTCTGGCCGCCGAAGACATAGGCTTGGCCAATCCGAACGGCTTGCTACTGGCGACCACGACCATGGACGCGATTCGTATGATTGGCATGCCCGAAGCGCGGATTATCTTGTCGCAGTGCGCCATTTATCTGGCGACTTCCGCGAAGAGCAACAGCGCCTACCTGGCGATTGACCATGCCTGGGATACCGTGCGCAAGACCGGCGCCCTGCCGGTACCGCTGCACTTGCGGAACGCACCTACCAAATTGATGAAATCGCTCGATTACGGCGCCGGATATCAATATGCCCATGACTTCAAGGACAACTTTGTGTCGCAACAGTACTTACCCGACGAACTAAACGGGAAGATACTATATCAGCCAGGAAAAAACCCAGCGGAAGACCGGGTGACGCATATTTTGCGGGAGCAATGGAAAGATAAGTACCCTTACTAATTCTGTAAGCGTTTGTTCAAGTTTTGATTCATGAACCAAAACTGCCCAGAAATCAAAATTTGAACAGGTACTAAAACGACTGTATCACCTTTTCGATAATCCCGCAGCAGGCATCCATTTGCGATTCCGTGATGACCAGCGGCGGTGCAAATCGGATGATATTCCCGTGCGTGGGTTTGGCGAGCAGGCCGTTTTCGGCCAGTGCCAGGCAGATATTCCAAGCTGTTTTACTGTCTTCAGAATCATTAATCATCACGGCATTGAGCAGGCCCTTTCCGCGCACGCCGGCGATCAGGTCGGGTCTGGCTGCCTGCAGGGCGTTCATGCGTTCTCGGAAGACCCGTCCCAGGCGTGCTGCGTTCTCCGCTAGCCCTTCGTCCTCGACGACTTTGATCGCCTCCATGGCTACGGCGCAGGCGAGCGGATTGCCGCCGAAGGTAGAGCCGTGTTCGCCGGGTTTGATGGTGAGCATCACCTCATCATTGGCCAGCGCGGCACTGACGGGCAGTACACCGCCGGACAAAGCTTTTCCGAGCACGAGAATATCGGGTTTGACGTCGAAATGATCGCAACAGAGGCGGCGGCCTGTGCGGGCGATCCCCGTTTGCACCTCATCGGCGATCATCAGCACCCGGTACTTGGTGCAGAGTGCGCGCGCGCCGGGGATATAATCGTCGTCGGGTACGACTACGCCCGCCTCACCCTGGATCGGCTCGAACATAAAAGCGGCGACGTGGGGGTCTTGCAGTGCCTTTTCGAGGGCCGGCAGGTCGTTATAGGGGATAATTTCATAGCCAGGCATAAACGGCCCAAAGTCGGTGTACGAACTCGGGTCGGTGGACGACGAGATGGCGGCGAGCGTGCGGCCCCAGAAATTGCCTTCGACGAAAATGACCTTCGCTTTATTTTCCGGAACCCCTTTCACGCGGTAGGCCCAGTGGCGGGCGAGTTTGATTGCTGTTTCGCCGCCTTCCACGCCTGTATTCATGGGCAGCACGCGATCATACCCGAAATATTGCGTGATAAATTCCGCGTATTCACCGAGTAAATTATTGTAAAAGGCCCTCGACGTCAGGGTGAGTTTTTGCGCCTGCGAAGTCAGCGCCGCCACGATACGCGGATGGCAATGCCCTTGGTTAACCGCGCTGTACGCCGAGAGGAAGTCATAATATTGTTTGCCCGCCACATCCCAGACATGCACGCCTGCGCCGCGCTCCAGCACCACGGGGATCGGGTGGTAGTTGTGGGCGTTGTACTTATCTTCCAGTTCGATGTAGTCGGCGGCGGACAGTTTGGTGGTAAGTTGCATAATCTTAGCGATTGTGGAGGCTGAAAAGGGGCGAATTACGGTTTTACGACCACCAGTCTTTTGGTTCCGATGACCGCGCCCTCGCTATTCGTCAGGCTGTACAAGTACGTTCCTTTTTTAAAATCATCGAGTTCGATGCGAATGGACTTATTTCCGGAGATAAAATACTGCTCCTCCCAGACCACTTTACCGACGATATTAAAGATTTTAAGTGTGTAATCCGAGGGCGGCAGGTTGGTGCAGTCGAAGCGCACCCATTCGACGGCCGGATTGGGGAAAGCGGCGATAGCGGCTTTTCCGGGCGCATCCGGGTCTTCGTCCACCGAGGTGGTACCGTTATTTTTATAGCGGATCGAGCGTGCCTGCGTTTGACTACTATCGAGCGTTACAACCGCGATTTCTTCCTTTTCCGTTCCGCTGTAAAAGCGGTAAGTCACCGTAGTATCGGTACCGAGGAAACCGCCCACGCCGCCGCCGCCGCCGCCGCCGCCGGGGAGAAACGTACCCACATCTACCCAGCCGAGGAAGGGCACCTTCACATCCAAACCGGTCGTGGAGTATTCGGTGCGTTTTTCGCGTAGGACATTGTATTGGCCGCCGGGGATTTGGCAGGTTCCCCAGGCGTCAATTATTTCCAAGCGTTGAAGCGATACCCGAAACCGGATAGAATCCGGCACGAAGGGGAAACCTGCGAACAGCGTATCGGGGATATTTTCGGTAGAGAACGGGACGCTCAGGTTGGACGTCTGCTGGTTGACATCGAAAAAATTAATTGGCGCCCGGCGTTCTTTGATTGCCGGTTGGAATTTAGCGAGCACGTCGAGGTTTAAATTCACCGGATCGTTGCCGGAGTAGCCCATATTTTCGACGACATTATTGGTCACATTGAAATATGTCTCGCCTTGTTGATTGAGAACCAGGAGTTCGGCGCCCGGAAAACTGCCAAAGTTCATTCCGGAGGCAGCCGGTCGATACACGGTGGTGAACGTGCTGGCGGGCTGGAGTCCGGTAAAATCCCACAATTGGTTTGCGCCCGGGGGTGTAACCGCCAGGCTGATATCGCCGACGGTAGTATCCACGGCGAATCGGAGCGTATCGCCTGCCGTAGGGAAGGTGGCGGCTGTGACGGTGATTTGGGCGCTTGCGCCGAAACACAGAGCGGAAAAAATAGCCAGTAGCATTTTTTTCATTGGATTGTGCTTAAATAGTTAATAAGATTAAAGGTGTAACGTTTTTTCTGCGCGTGGCCCGGCTATTTCAGTTGGGGAGCCAATTTAAAGCCGGCAAAAACATCGTTTCGCTTCAAAGGTATGCCGTTTTTTTAAAATATTTGTAAAAAAAGCCGAGCAATCCTGATTTTTATCGTTTAGAGACTGTATTAGCGCAGGTCTGTAATTGAAAAAACAGGTTCTCAGAGCGCCTGCAGTTCCACCAGTCGCCGATAGGCCTGACCGCGCGCCATGAGTTGCTCATGGGTGCCGCGTTCAATGATTCGGCCGGCATCGAGCACGAGTATTTCATTGGCGTGTTGGATCGTGCTGAGTCGGTGCGCGATCACGAGGGCGGTTCGGTTGGCCAACAGGCGATCGAGCGCGGTTTGCACCAATTTCTCTGACTCGCTGTCGAGTGCGGAGGTTGCCTCGTCGAGGATTAATATCGGGGGATTTTTGAGCAATGCGCGGGCGATGGTGAGCCTTTGTCGTTGTCCGCCGCTGAGTTTAGTGCCCCGGTCGCCAATATTCGTATGATATCCTTCCGGCAGGGCCGTGATGAAATCGTGCGCATTAGCGGCCATTGCGGCGCGTTCGATATCTTCTATAGTGGAGTTTGCGTTTCCGAAAGCGATGTTATTGGCGACGGTATCGTTGAACAGGATGGCCTCCTGGCTTACGATGCCCATTTGTGCGCGCAGGTCTTTCAGGCGAAGTTGGCGAATATCCACGCCATCCAGCAGAATAGCGCCGTCCTGCACATCGTAAAAGCGCGGCAGCAGATCAGCCAGGGTGCTTTTTCCGGCGCCGGAAGCGCCGACCAGCGCGATGATTTTCCCACGCGGTAGGCGGATATTAATATCCTGTACGGCGGGTCGCTCGGCATTGGCGTATTGGAAGGAGACGTTCCGGAACTCCACGGCGTCTTTGAATTGCTCGACGGGCAAGGCATCGGGGGCGTCTTGAATTTGGAGCGGCGTATCCAACACCCGTTGCACGCGCTCCAGGGCGCCCATGCCTTTTCGGATGCTGTACAGGGCTGAGGCGAAGGCTTTTGCCGGATCAATCACATTATAAAACGCGTATAAAAACGTGATAAATGTTTCGGCTGATAAACTACCGGCGAACACCCGGGCGGAGCCAAACCACAGCAATACAGCGACGACAGAGATGCCCAGGAACTCCGACAGTGGGGAGGCCAAATCTCGTCGGCGGTAGATACGCGTCTGCAAGGCCGCATACACGCTGTTTTCCCGGAAAAAGCGTGCGCGCTGGTATGCTTCGGCATTAAAGCCTTTAATAATCCGCAGGCCGCCCAGCGTTTCCTCGATCAGCGAGGCCAGCGCGCCGAACTGCTGTTGTGCCTGTCCGGACTGTTGGCGCAGGTTTCGCCCCAATCGGCCGATCACCACGCCTGCGAACAGCAGCAGCGTCAGGACAAACAGTGTAAGCGTTGGCGAGAACGCAATCATGACGGCCAGGCTGCCCAAAATTACAATGGGTTCGCGGACAACCGCTTCCATGACCCCGATGATGCTCCACTCGATCTCCTGCACATCCGAGGTCATTCGGCTCATCAGATCCCCTTTGCGTTCTTCGGAGAAAAAAGCCAAGGGCAGGGCGAGCGATTTTTGGATGAATTGTTGGCGCAGGTCGCGCACCAGTCCATTTCGGACGGGCGCCAGAAAATAGAGCGAGAGGTAACGGAAGAGATTTTTGCCGAGAAAAATCAGCACCAACACGAAGCATACCAGTCCAAGCGCCTGTTCGCGGCCGTGTTGCCGGATCAATTCCGCAAAAAACCAATTTGTGTAGGCCTCCACGGTATGCCACTGAAGGCCTTCGGGAGGATAGCCTGCCGAGGCGGGCGTTCGGTTGAATAGGATTTGCAGGAACGGCAACAGGGCAGGGATACTGATGACCATAAAGAGCGACATCAGCACATTGCAGAGGACGGCCAGCAGCAGCAGGCGCTTGAAGGGCAGAAAATAGCGAAGGAGTTGCAGCATGCAGTCGGACGCCGGGCGGAACCGCGGCCGGCCTCACGGCCGGTTTACGTCGCCTACAGCGATTCGTTTTTAAAATCCCAGGTATTGAGGAATCCGGTATGGAAATCGCCTTTCCGAAACGCTTCATTGCGCATAAGTCGCTGATGAAACGGCACGGTCGTTTTAATTCCTTCCACGATAAATTCGTCGAGTGCTCGCTCCATTTTCTGGATTGCCTCCTCGCGTGTGCGGGCGCGCACAATGAGTTTAGCGATCATCGAGTCGTAGTACGGTGGGATCGTATAGCCGGCATACACGTGCGTATCTACGCGGATGCCGTGTCCTTTCGGCGAGTGGAAAGAGGTAATTTTTCCCGGGCTGGGGCGGAAATCGTTGAACGGGTCTTCCGCGTTGATCCGGCATTCGATCGCGTGCATTTCCGGGAAGTAATTTTTCCCGCTGATCGGGATACCTGCGGCGATTTTGATCTGTTCTTTAATCAGGTCGAAATCAATGACCTCTTCCGTCACGGTATGTTCCACCTGGATACGGGTATTCATTTCCATGAAATAGAAATTCCGGTATTTATCCACCAGGAATTCCACCGTGCCCACGCCTTCATAGTTGATAGCTTCGCAAGCTTTTACGGCTGCTTCGCCCATTTTGGCGCGCAATTCGGGCGTCATAAACGGCGAGGGCGATTCTTCCACCAGTTTTTGGTGGCGACGTTGGATCGAGCAGTCGCGTTCCGAGAGGTGGCAGGCCTTTCCGAACTGGTCGCCGGCGACCTGGATTTCGATATGGCGCGGTTCCTCGATAAATTTTTCCATATAGATCCCGTCGTTACCGAAGGCTGCTTTAGCCTCCCTGCGGGCGGTTTCCCATTGTTTTTCGAATTCGTCTTCTTTCCAGACGATCCGCATCCCCTTCCCGCCGCCGCCGGCGGTTGCTTTCAGGATCACGGGATACCCGATATCCTTGGCCAATTTCAGGCCGGTTTTAAGGTCGCGCAGCAGGCCTTCCGAGCCGGGGATACAAGGCACATTCGCCTTGAGCATCGTTTCTTTGGCTGTTATTTTATCGCCCATGGAGCGAATTTGTTCCGGCGTAGGGCCGATAAACTTGATGCCATATTCGCGGCAGACCTCTGCAAAGTCGGCATTTTCGGCTAGGAAGCCATACCCCGGGTGGATTGCGTCGGCGTTGGTGATTTCTACGGCCGCCATGATGCGGGGGATATTGAGATAACTCTCGGCGGAGGCCGGCGGGCCGATACAGACGGCTTCGTCGGCGAAACGCACGTGCAGGCTGTCGCGATCAGCCGTGGAGTAGATCGCCACGGTCTTGATGTTCATTTCCTTGCACGTACGGATAATACGCAGGGCTATTTCCCCGCGGTTCGCGATGAGTATTTTTTTAAACATACGGTTGTGCGTTAGATTTAGCGCGCGGCGGCGACTACGTGGGATCTACGAGGAAGAGCGGTTGGTCATATTCCACCGGGGCGGCGTCTTCCACGAGCACCTTCACGATTTTGCCTTTTACGTCCGACTCAATTTCGTTAAAGAGTTTCATCGCCTCGATAATACAGACGGGCGAGCCTACGCCGACCGTATCGCCGATTTTCACGAACGGCCCTTTATCCGGCGAGGGGCTGCGATAAAAAGTGCCGACCATGGGCGATTTAATCGCGATCAGATTGGCATTTTCATCAGCGGCCGGAGCGGGCGCCGGGGCGGCCGGGGCGGCGGCGGGCCTTTCGGCGGGCGCCGGGACGGCCGGGGCGACAGAGACCACTGCGGGCGCGGCGGCAGGGAGGACAACCGGAGCGGCGGATGCAACCACCGTTTCGGCGCTGTTTTGGTTGCGGATGACCAACTTAAAGTCATCCTGTTCCAGTTTAAATTCTGCCAGTTTGTGTTTGCTGACCAAGCGGATCAGTTCTTGTATCTGGTTAAAGTCCATACAGGCAAATTATTTTACGGAGGAAAAAAAGTTTGGGGGAGTAAAGGAAAAATTTTTCTTTGGAAAAATTGCCCCTGCTCCCCCAAAATCGCAAAAAAAAGTTCAAAATTACTTTTTGACCCGCTCCATATAGGCGCCGGTGGCTGTATCAATCTTGATAAGATCGCCGGTATCGCAAAAAAGCGGCACGCGCACTTCCGCGCCGGTTTCGACGGTTGCGAGTTTCAGGGTATTGGTAGCGGTATCGCCGCGCAGGCCCGGTTCAGTGTATGTAATTTGAAGCACCACCGTTTGCGGTAATTCTGCGGAAAGCGGCAGGTCTTTCGCGGCATCGTACAGAACATCCACAATATCGCCTTCCTTCAGAAACTGGCCGTTGTCAATCATGGATTCCGGCAGCGTAATCTGCTCGAAAGATTCCTGATCCATCAGCGCGTAGCCATTTTCTTCCTGATACAGGAACTGCATGGGGCGGCGCTCCACCCGTACTTCCGTGATGTTGTGCCCGCTCTGGAAAGTGTGTTCGATCACCTTTCCCGAGGTGGTACTTTTGAGTTTTGTCCAGACTTTTCCGCTGCCCCGGCCCACCTGAAAGCGTTGAAAATCAATCACTTTCAGGATGTCATTGTTTAATTCGATGCAAAGGCCGTTTCGGATATCTGCCGTTGTTGCCATGATAAACTGTTGTCTTAATTTAGATAATTTGCCCGAAAGGGGGCGTTTTAGCGCCGCAAAAGTAGCGTTTTTTTAGTTTTATTTGCTTTTGGGATGGATGCAAAATAAATTTTACACAGATCGCTTGGTTAAGAGCATGTCTAAAATTATATTTCTCGCTAATATGAAAGTCTTTTTCAGCCATACTTCGTTCCTTTTTTTCGCCGTAATTAGTCCCTTACGCCTGCAAAAAGCGCCTTGTCTGGCTAAAAAATCCTTTTCATATTAACAGAGAATATAATTTTAGACACGCTCTAATACGCCCATTTAAGCAGCAGTGCGCCCCAGGTAAATCCGCCGCCGAAGGCCGTCAGGATGATATTATCGCCTTTTTGGAACTGGTTTTCATACTCCCACATACAAAGGGGCAGCGTAGCGGCGGTGGTATTTCCGTATTTTTGAATATTGACCGTTACTTTTTCCATAGGAAAGTCCAGATGTTCTGCCACGGAGGTGATGATGCGCAGGTTGGCTTGGTGCGGGATCAGCCAATTGACCTCCTCGATGGTCATTTGATTGCGGCGCAGGAGGTCGTGGATCGCGCTGGTCATGCCTTCGACGGCGTATTTGAACACGCGTTTTCCCTCCTGAAAGACGAAATGTTCGCGATTTGCCACCGTTTCTGCCGAGGTTGGTTTTTTGGAGCCGCCCGCTTTCATGTGTAGGAACTCCCGTCCGGATCCGTCGGCGCGCAGCACGAAATCCTGGACCCCCGTGCCATCGCGGCGCGGTTCGAGCAGGACGGCGCCGGCGCCGTCGCCGAAGATGACGCAAGTATTGCGGTCTTGGTAGTCAATAATCGAGGACATCATATCGGCGCCGATCACGATCACCTTGCTGTAGGTTTCATTTTGGATAAACTGCGCGCCGGTGGACAGTGCGTACAGGAAGCCGGAGCAGGCGGCATTGATATCGTATCCGAAGGCATTTTTGGCGCCGATTTTGTCGCAAATTGTATTGGCGGTATCCGGAAAAACCAAGTCGCCGGTGATGGTGCCGACGATCACCATGTCAATTTCTCCCGGCTTGGTACCGGTTTTTTCGAGCAACCCTTTGACTGCCTCCACGCACATGTCGCTGGTGGCCCACCCGGGGGTACGCAGGATACGTCTTTCCTGGATACCTGTCCTGGACGTGATCCATTCATCGTTGGTGTCCACTAATTTTTCCAAGTCGGCATTGGTGAGTTTATCCGGCGGCGTCCAGCCTTGCACCCCGGTGATTGCGGCTCGTAGTTTGTGTGCCATATTGCGTTAGGTGTTTAATACGACCTTGCCGGTTTGCCGATTGTGGCAGCGGTGGCGGGCGAGGGCGTAGCGCGTGATCAAAAACGGCGCAAAGGTAATGATTTGTGCGATTGTGGCGGCGCGAGGATTCGACGCTGGTTGCGTATCTTTCAAAAAAAAGGTTCCGGCGCAGGCGGTGGCACGGCGTTTTTTTTGTTCATTTGCGGCATGAAGCGTTATTTTTCGCTGATAAAATTCAGCCATACGGTGTTTGCCCTACCCTTTGCGTTGGTAGGATTTTTCATCGCTTTTGCCGAGCAGTCGGGCGAAGCGCCCCTTCGACTACTATTTTTGGTGCTTTTGTGCATGGTATTTGCCCGGAGTGCCGCTATGGGCTTCAATCGGTGGTTAGACCGCGACATTGACGCCTTAAATCCGCGGACAAAAATGCGGGAGATTCCTTCCGGCGCCATACGGCCGAAGGCGGCGCTGATCTTTGTATTGGTCAATTGCACGTTGTTTGTTGCGACGACCTGGTTCATCAATCCGCTTTGTTTTTACTTGTCGCCGGTTGCCCTGTTGGTGGTGCTGGGTTACAGTTACACCAAGCGTTTCACCTGGCTTTGTCACTTTGTATTGGGCGTCGGGCTGGCGTTGGCGCCGGTGGGTGCGTACATGGCTGTGACCGGCAGGTTTGGGCTTGCGGCGGTGTTGTACGGGCTGACTGTGTTGTTTTGGACGGCGGGTTTTGATATAATATATGCCTTGCAGGACGAAGATTTCGACAAAGCGCAGCAGCTGCACTCCATTCCTGCCCGCTTGGGCAAGGCGCGGGCGCTGCGCTTATCCGAATGGTTGCATCTTCTTTCTGCTGCCTGCATGGTATTAGCGGGGAGCGAAACAGCTTCGCTGCTGCCGGGCGTCACCGGTTGGTTGCTATGGATTGGCGCCGGCGGTTTTTTGGCACTATTGTTTTATCAACATACGGTAGTTCGGCCTGATGATTTGAGTCGGGTTAACCTGGCGTTTTTCACGACCAACGGATTGGCCAGTTTATTTTTCGGCGCATTGGCCATTGTTGATCTTCTAACCTGATTATATGCGACGCATTGCCATTTTTGCATCCGGCGGCGGCAGCAACGCCCGTAAGATCATGGAGCGCTTCCAGCATCACCCGGACATTCGCGTGGCGTTGGTAGTTTCCAACAAGCGGGACGCCGGTGTGCTGGCCATTGCTGCGGAGTTTGGGGTGGATACCCTGGTCATCAACCGGCTCTATTTTTATGAAACGGAGGCTCTGCTCGGCGAGTTGCGCGCGCGCGCGGTGGATTTCGTGGTGCTGGCCGGATTTCTTTGGTTGGCGCCTGCCTACCTCGTCGCGGCCTATCCGCGGCGCATCCTCAACATCCACCCGGCCTTGCTGCCCAAATACGGCGGCAAAGGGATGTACGGTCGGCACGTCCACGAGGCGGTGAAGGCTGCGGGCGAAACCGAGACCGGCATGACCATCCACTATGTAAACGAGCGGTATGACGAGGGCGACATCCTATTTCAGGCCACCTGCCCGGTATTACCCGAGGACACGCCGGAGACGATCGCCCACAACGTGCTGGCCTTAGAGCACCGCTATTATCCAGAGGTTGTGGAGCGTCTGGTAAACGAGCTGCCGGGATAGCGGCGGCCGCGCAGAAATGCGTACCTTTGCGACATGACGGTGCGGAATCTCCTCCATCTGATCCGGATTGAGCACTGGGTGAAGAATTTATTTCTCTTCATTCCCGCTTTTTTCGGCGCCAAATTACTGGCGCCGGGCGTGCTGCTGCGCGCTATTGCGGGTTTCATTGCGTTTTCGCTGGTCGCCTCCGCGGTGTACGTGCTGAATGATCTGGTGGATGCGAAGCAGGATCGCAACCATCCGGACAAGAGTCGGCGGCCGATTGCCAGCGGCGCGATATCGAGCAGGCAGGCGATGATCATTTTGGCGGTGCTGTTGATTTCCGGTTCGCTCTTGGCCGGTTATTTGAGCGAAGTCATGTTGTTGATCACCCTCATTTATTTTTTCAACAACCTGCTGTATTCCTTTTATCTGAAGCATATTGCTTTAGTAGATATTTCCCTGATCGGAATTGGATTTCTCCTGCGCGTGTACGCGGGCGGAGAGGTAACCGGCGTGGCTGTTTCGCAATGGCTCACGGTGATGACCTTTTTGTTGGCGCTGATTTTAGGCCTTGCTAAACGGCGGGGCGAGTACCTGATTGCCACGGAGGGGCAGGTTTTTCGAAAAGCGTTGGAGGGGTACAACCTGCCATTTTTGGATATGAGCATGGTTGTTTGCTCCACCGTCGCCGTGGTGGCTTATTTAATGTATTGTTTTTCGCCGGAAGTCACCCAAAGGATTGGAAACGAAAAAATCTACTACACCGCTTTTTTTGTCGTGCTTGGCGTACTGCGCTACCTTCAACTGACGCTGGTGTTCAATAAAACAGAATCCCCCACCCGCGCCTTGTTGCGCGACGGATTTCTCAAAATTATTTTACTCGCCTGGATCAGCGCGTTCGTGTGGCTGCTCTATGCGCAATAAACCGCCTCCGGAAGACCGGAGCCTGTCCGCACCATGACGAACAAAGACATTGCCGGCGCATTTGATGAACTCGCCAATCTCCTGGAGTTGCACGAGGACAACGAGTTCAAAATCCGGTCCTACAAAAACGCCTACCTCACCCTGCGCAAGCTGGAACGGCCGCTCCGCGATCTGAGCGACGCCGACATCCGCACGATCAAGGGCATCGGGCCGGCCATCGCCGCCAAAATCCGGGAACTCCTCAGCACCGGAAAAATGAAAGTACTGGAGGAGGCGCGCGCCGAGACGCCGCCCGGGGTGGTGGAAATGCTGCAAGTGCACGGTTTTGGTCCGAAAAAAGTACGCGTGGTTTGGAAGGATATGGGGATCGAGAGCGTGGGCGAGTTGTGGTATGCCTGCAATGAGAACCGGCTGGAGGCGTTTAAGGGATTTGGCTTGAAGACGCAAGAAGACCTGAAGGCCAAGATCGAGTACTATTTGAAAAGCCGCGACAAAATGCACTGCGATGCCGCGGCGGAGGAAGCCGATTTCGTTTGCACCCTGCTGACCGGTCGGCTGCCGGGCGCGTTCGTTAGTCCGGTCGGCGACATTCGCCGCTACTGCCCGGTGGTGTCGCGCATCGAAATCTTGGTCGGATACAATGGCGACATCGCCGGCGTTTTCGACGAAGAGCTCTTGGTACTGACAGGGGCGGAAGGAACTGCGCAGTACGCAGTCCGACTTGAAAACCGCACCGATGTATATATACACCGGTGCATGCAGGAGGAATTTGGTTCCAAACTATTTCAACTGACCGGTCATCCCGATTTTATTCAGGCTTTTGTAAAAGACAGTCCCGGCGTCAGTTTTAAAGGTTTGCGCACCGAACAGGAGGTGTTTGAAAAAGCCGGACTGCCTTATATTGTGCCGGAGCTGCGGGAAACCGCTGACATCGTGCAAAAGGCCCGGCAGGGCGCCCTGCCCAAACTGATTGAAATGAGCGATATCCGCGGGGTGCTGCACGTGCATACCACTTGGAGCGACGGCCTGCACAGCCTGGAGGAGATGTGCCGCTATGTCCGCGATCTCGGATACGATTATATTGGCATCACGGATCACAGCCAGAGCGCCTTTTATGCCAACGGGCTGAAGCCCGACCGCGTGCTGGCGCAGATGGCGGAAATAGACAAACTGAATGCGGAACTCCACCCATTCCGCATCTTAAAAGGCATCGAGAGCGACATTTTGCACGACGGCTCGCTGGATTATTCCGACGATCTCCTCGCACAGTTCGACTTCATCATCGCCAGCGTGCATTCCAACCTGAAAATGTCGAAAGAAAAAGCCACCGAGCGGATCCTCCGCGCCATAGAAAACCCCTACACGCGCATTTTGGGCCATCCCACCGGCCGCCTACTGCTCAGCCGCGAAGGGTATCTGCTCGATTGGGACGCCGTATTCGAAGCCTGCGCCCGCCGCGGTGTTGCCATCGAACTCAACGCCAATCCGCACCGACTGGACTTGGATTACACGCTGATTCCGGAGGCTGTCCGGCGCGGCATCAAGATTTGCATCAACCCGGACGCGCACAGTAAGGAAGGAATTCACGATTTGGCGTACGGGGTGCGGGTGGCGCGGAAAGCAGGGGTGCGGATTGCGGATTTGGGATTGCGGATTGGGGATTTTAGCGAGGGGAGTTATTAACGCCACATTATTCAGTAACTAACCGCCCTCGCTAAAATCCCCAATCCGCAATCCCCAATTCCCCAATAAAAAAAACTGCCTGCTACCGAAGTAACAAGCAGTTCGAGAGAGCCAATTGAAGACTTGTAATATTTTTTGCAGCGTGTTTTAACAATGCAAAGATACCGTGGCGGACAAGGGATGCAAACCCCCATTTAGGGGATTCGCATATTTCTTTTGTGGATAAAACCCCGTTCGAGGCAGAATGCGGCGAAATCCCGGGCATTTCGGAATTCAAATTGAAACAGCCGCTTTGCTTTTTTGAGCACACTGGAGTTATATTCGTGCAGCGTGTGTTTGGTCCAGCCTTTTTGGCGACAGATTTCTTCAGAGGACTGTTCGTTGGCGTACAGGGATATAAGGTCGAGTTCGCCGTTGGTGAGTTCGTCGAGGATATAGGGGACGATTTGGGCGCGCAGCATATCTTCCAGTTCGGCGTCCGGGATAGGGCCTTGGAAAAAGGCAACGAATGGCTTGGTGCTGTGGAGCGTCCATTTACCTTCGAGGTAGAGCGTATGCAGGATGCTAACGATACGGCCACCATCGTCTATCTGCGCGATGGTGGTATGTTGGGAGAACCAGTGATAGGCGCCGTCCTTGGTGCGCATTGGAAGGGAAGCCCGGAAAGAGCCTTCCATGGGCGTCATTTTGATCTGCATTTTCACAAGCGCTCCATACGCGGCATTTCTCCATTGCAGGTATGGGAGTAAATAATCCGGATGGATTAAGCGTAGAAAATCGCGGTAAGTGCGCACCGGCGCGCCAAATACCTCTACGTCGCCCCCGGAAGCTGCGCTCAATAAATCTTTCATGGAGACGATCTGCCAGAACGCCATGTCCGGGTGCCGTTGTTTAAAATCGCGCAAACCGGAGACCAGCGCATCGAAGGTTTCGGCGTCCGGATATGCAGGAGGCCCAAGGATTTGAGCGTACCCAATTCAAGCGTTTTCAATCCATTCTTTGAACAGACGGTCAAAATTGAAGGACTCGAGCATAAACACAAGGTCATGCGCTTGAACGCGCGATGCAGCAGGGTAATAGACGTAGTTTAAGAGCGTGTCTAAAATTATATTCTCTGTTAATATGAAAAGGGTTTTTTAGCCAGACAAGGCGCTTTTTGCAGGCGTAATGGGACTAATTACGACGAAAAAAAGGAACGAAGTATGGCTGAAAAAGACTTTCATATTAGAGAGAAATATAATTTTAGACATGCTCTAAGACAGGCGCTACAAAGATAGTCTTTTTTAAATTATGATGGATAGCAGCCGAGGGATTCCGTTAAAAAAAGGTCTCGCAACGCCCTTGTTGTGGGGTTGCGAGACCTTTTTTAGTTGTAACGGCAATCGGTTACTTCCCAGCCAGCAATTCCGACTGGAATTTTCCGAGTGCTTCCCAGTCGCCGCGCGCGGCCATGCCGGCCTGTTCCGGCCAGCTGCCGGGGTCGTGCATTTGAAACTGCGGGCCGGCGGCATCGAGAATCTCGCGGATTTTTTCGGGCGTATTTTCGGCAAGTTGTTGCCAGGTATGGATACCGGCAGCGTGGAGGATTTCGGCGATTTTCGGACCGATGCCTTCCACGATTTCCAGTGCGTTGAAGGCGTAGGATTTGTTATTGAAATTGACCGGGGCGGGTTCGGTTGCGGAGGACTTTTTTGCGCCGGATTTGCCGTCCTTTTCGATCCGCAGGTTATTGCGTTCCGCTTCGCAGATAATGAGTTCATTTTCCAGTTTGCGGATCCGGTCGCCCTTGGAGCCCAGGTCGGATTCCAGTTGGGTAATTTTCACCCGGAGGTCTGTATTGTCCGAGGCTGCTTTGTCGAGTTTTGCGGATAAGTCCTTGTTAGAGGCGGTCAGTTCCTGCACTTGTGTTCGCAGGGCCGTTACTTTATAGAAAACGAGTGCGGCGAGCCAGCCGAGGATGAACGGAACAATGCAGAGCGCCAGTCCGGTGGGCAGATCCTCCATAAAGGATGCGAGCAGTATGTATAATAATTGCATAGACTATTTAATTTGAGTAATTAGTTATTGACCGTGAGTACGACGCGGCGGTTTTGTTGCCGGCCATTTTCGGTATCATTTTTGACGGCTGGTTCGGCTTCACCTTTAGAGACGACTTGGATTCGCACGGCGGCGATACCGTTGGTTTTGAGAATATTGGCGATGGATTGGGCGCGTGCGAGGCCGAGTTGGCGGTTGCGTTCCGGGGCGCCGACGTCGTCTGTGTGTCCGGTGACGACGAAAGTGGCTTTTGAGGACTTGTGTTTGTCCACCAATTTTTTCAGGTACGCGTCCACTTCCGGGTTGTTGTCTTTTTCCGTGGAATTGAATGGAAACAGGAAAATGACATCTTTGTCCGACTCGATGATGGCGCCTTCTTCCTTTTTGAGCACCATTTTGATCCAGGAAAAAGCGGCGGAGGGCATGGGCGGCCCGCCTTCGCGGAGGCTGTCGGCGGTGTCATCGGCCGCGATCCGGAGGCGGATATCGGGTAATTCCGGTTGCATCATCGCCTTGAGTGCGGCGGCGCGGGCCAGTCCGAGGTTGGCTGTACCGGCGGGCGTTTTTTCGTCCTTTCGGTACAAGCCGGTGATGAGCAGGGTATCCCCTTGTCCTCCGTCTTTCAGCAGGCGCGATTTCCATTTGGAGAAAAGCGAGTCTTCGACCGGTTGGTCGGCGTTCCACAAAAACTTCGGCTCACCGGATCCCGGTTGCGCTACTGCTGCGGGATTTGTGTCACAACACTGGCATTTATAGCAATGCCAGTAGTTAACAGCCCAGACAGTATAACCGGCGAACACGGCGCCAATTAACCATAGAGGAATCTTCATTTTTTACTTCGTTTTGTCAGATGAACAATGTGATTGTTTGGACAAAAGTAAAAAATAAAAAATTTAAACCAAACAAGAGAGGGAATAATTCCTAAAAAATTAATTTTTAGATCATTTTGGCCGAGCTACAGCGGCTATCCCTGCGTTGGGGAACTTTAAAATTCTGCGGAATCAGTCCGTTTGGTTTACATAATCCTGCAGGTAGCAGTAGCGTTCGCAGAGATGACCGGCTTCAGCGATGGTTGCGCGCTGGACGACGGCGCTGTCGTTCTGGCGGAGTATTTCCGGCAGAATATTATCCATGAGTTGGCGGCCGAAATACGCTGTAGCGTCCCGGGGTAATTCGGAGGGCAGGTTATCAATTGCCATAACATCCACGGCATGGGGGAGGAACGGCGGACATTCGTGGCCGGTGTGTGGGTCGAATCCAAAAACCGGATCGGCGATGGTACTGGCGCGTAGGGTGCAGGGCACGGATGCGTCCGGCGCAATATCACAGGAGATGTCGGCGACTACCTGGATGGCGAAGTCGGGTGCGGCCATTTCTGCGGCCGTAAAGAACATGGGCGCTTTTTTATCGTAGTAGATCGCGTTCATCATGATATCGGATCGTTTTGCGAAAGGCGCGAAAACAGAGACATACTCTTCGCCGTGGGCGTAGAAATGTTCTTTATTAAAAATTCGTTGGCCGCTGCGGTGTTGCACGTAATCCTGTGCGAAAAGTTGGGTAAACACCGGATGGTCAAAGTCTTTGTGCAGAAAATCGGCTGGAGACACTTGCGGGATGCCGAAATCATGGAGGTTTCGGATCGCGCCGGAGGCTACGCGGCCGGAGCCGGTGAGGACGATCCGAAGCGGTGGCAGTTTACACTTTGCGTAGTGCGATTTCACTTCGCTGTAATCGTGACATTGGTACATCCGCGGCAGGTCAAACAGGCCCGTGCGCTGTCCCAAAGTCCAAAGTCCGTTGTGCGCGCCCACGATTCCGGCATAATATCCGAATGCGATGAGGCGGTCGCCGCGCTCATCGGTCAGCACTTCGTAATCAATCAGCCGGATGCCTTTTTGAAGTACGGCTTGCAGCAGGCGGCGATTATGCGCTTGTTTTTTAATGGTGTGCGAGAAAAACATATACGTTTTTTCGGGCAGCAGGTGGTCAATCGGCACTTCTTTGACCCCGAGGATCAGGTCACAGTCGCTCAAATCCTCTTGTCGTTGAATACCTTGTTCGATATATTCGGTATCGTGGTAACAGCGGAGGGGCGAGGGTTGGATGACGATTTGCACCGGGAAGCGTTCCTGGATTTCGACGCATTGCCGGGGTGCGAGCGGCGCGCGGGCGTCTGTGGGGATTTTTCCTTCGCGGAGGATACCGATTTTAAACATGGTTACAGGCTTTAGATCTTGCGTTCCATTGGGTTTGCCCGGCTTCGGCTTGGGGCAAAGGTAGCCAATTTCCGGGGAGGCGGCTGGGGGCGAAATTAAATTTAGTTTGCGTTGGCGAAACTTCTTTAGCGGTCGTGCCGTTATATTTGCGTCCTGTAATTTTGAACAACGGTTTGAAAGCAGGGAAACACTACACGGGGCTGTCTGGTATCGACGGGAAAGTGTAGTCGTTTCGTAAGCATGCCGGAGCATGAGCGGTTACTCCGTAAAAAACAACGTTCGAACAATGACTGGCAACACTCAGTTTGCTATGGCTGCCTAATCCAAGTCGGATTACAATGCCTTTATGCCGTGCGTTTGAGGCTCCATACACAGCGCGCCGCGTATCAAAACTTTGGGGCTGGCCCGACTGACGCCTTTAAGGCCGGGTAAGACAAAAAGGATAAGGTGTGGATGTGCCTGTTTCTGAGCCAATCCCGCACTCGAAAACCGAATCAGAAACTAAGCATGTAGAAGGCGTTGCGACGCTTTGTCCGGACGCGGGTTCGACTCCCGCCAGCTCCACAAAAATTACGCGCAATTATCTGTTTATCAGATTTTTGCGCGTTTTTTTGTAATTTTTGGTAGTTTTTCTGCACACGGCGTTGGCGCGATGCTTCCGAAACCGGACCGGTTATGTCCACCGGATACGCAAAGGCTGAAAAATGCAAGCGCATGAAACGCCCAATTATGCCATGTCCAGTCAACTTCGTGCATTTTCCTGAAATCCCCCCTACCCGATTGCAATTGGGCGAAATCTGCAAAAAAAATACACTTTTCGCCTGATTTATTATATTTTTACGGCGAAAAGTGCGTAATTTTACTACCATTTCGCCAAAAAATGCGTATATATGACACCCATATTAATCGGCAGAGCCCAAGAACAAGAAATACTGAAGGCCGCCCTGGCCTCCGAAGAGGCAGAAATGGTCGCCGTAATCGGTCGGCGACGTGTTGGAAAAACCTTCTTGGTGAAAACCGCGTACGGCCCCCGGATGGCCTTTGAAATTACGGGGCTGCAAAATGCTCCGGCCAAACAGCAGTTGGAGCACTTTCATTACGCCCTCGTCCGGAATGGGGACTCAGACATCCCTGTAGAAAAACCGGACAACTGGATGGATGCCTTTCGCAACCTGACCCGCGTATTAGAGCGGCAATTGCAAGGCTCGAAACAGGAAAAACTGGCGGTTTTCTTTGATGAACTCCCCTGGCTGGCTGCTGATGATTCCGGTTTTTTGAGTGGATTGGAGTATTTCTGGAACAGCTGGGCCGTCAATCAACGCCTGGTGGTAGTCGTGTGTGGTTCGGCGGCTTCGTGGATGATTAAAAACGTTGTAAACAATACAGGCGGACTTTACAATCGAATTACCCGACGTATTTATATGCAGGCATTTAGTTTGAAAGAGACCAAAGCGTATTTTGAACACAGGGGTATTCAATTCAGCGACTACGAAATTGTTCAGTTATACATGGCGATGGGCGGTATCCCGCATTATCTGAAAGAAGTCAGAGGCGCCCGGAGCGCCACCCAAAACATAGACGAAATTTGCTTTTCGCCGCAAGGACTGCTCCGCGATGAATTTCGGTTGATGTTTCTGTCTTTATTTGACCATGCAGAGAAGCATATCGCCATTGTCCGCGCCTTGTTCACCAGCAAACAAGGCCTCCCGCGACAGGAAATCATACGCCTAGCTAAAATCGCCGAAAATGGCCATACCAGCAGCGCGCTGGAAGAACTGGAGCAGTCCGGTTTTATTACCGCATACCATCCCTTCGGCAAGGTCAAAAAAAATACGCTCTACCGTTTGAGTGACGAGTATTCGCTGTTCTATTTGCAGTTTATTGAAAATCGGGTGCACGCGGGCGCCGGCACGTGGCTGCACCTCAGCCAGACACAGGAGTATAAAACATGGTCGGGCTACGCGTTTGAAAATATCTGCCTGAAGCATCTTGCTGCGATCAAACACGCTCTCGGCATCAGCGGCATCTATGCGCTTTCCGCCTCTTTTTACCAAAAATCAGACGAAAAGCGCCAGGGCGCGCAAATTGATCTGGTGCTCGACCGTGCAGACCACGTGATCAATATTTTTGAAATAAAATTCTACAACAACGAATGGTCTGTCAGCAAGGAAACTGCAGAAGCGTTACGCCGCAAAATGCAGGCCTTCGCAGAAGCAACCAAAACCCGCAAACGCCTGAGCCTGGCCATGATCAGCCCTTTTGGCCTACGGCACAATGCGCACAGTCTGGGGCTGGTAGAGGCCTCGCTTACACTGGAGGATTTGTTTGTAAGCGCCTGGTAAGAGCTTGTTCAAATTTTGATTCTGAGGCGAAACTGGAAAAATTTTATTTTAAACAAGGCAAATTTTGCAGTCGAATGCGGGCGATTCGGCGAAAAATTTAACGCAGTTAAAAATAAAATTGGGCAGTTGCAGCCCAGAAATCAAAGTTTGAACAAGCGCTAACCCTGTCTTTTCTCTTTTGATATAGAAAACCAGCGTACAAAGCGCCTATTTTTGCCAGTCCATGAATGTCCTCTACGATCTTTATCACCGCGCTGCACTATGAAAAATAGCTACCCGATTCTTCTTGTCCTATCCCTTTTGTACGCCTGCCAAGGGCCCCGCGAACAAAACACCCATCGTATGCCGACACCAAAACCCGCTTATGCCATCGCCATCCACGGCGGCGCCGGCGCCATCCGCCGGGAAGACATGACGCCGGAAAAAGAGGCGGCCTATCGCGCCGCGCTGGACTCCGCGCTCACGATCGGCGAAACGATCCTGCAAAACGGCGGCAGCAGCCTCGATGCCGTCACCGCAACGGTCAGCTGGCTGGAAGACTGCCCGCTGTTCAACGCGGGCCGCGGCGCCGTTTTTACCCACGACGGCAAAAACGAACTCGACGCCAGTATTATGGACGGCCGCGACCGCAGCGCCGGAGCCGTCGGGGGTGTCACCACCGTGCGCCACCCGATCCAACTGGCGCGGGCCGTCATGGAGCAATCCCCGCATGTGTTCCTTACCGGCCGCGGCGCGGAAATGTTTGCCGCCGAAAAAGGCCTGGAAATCGTAGATCCTGCTTGGTTTTACACAGAAGAACGATGGAATTCTTTGCAGAAAATTTTAACTGAGGAAAAAAATACATTAAAAAAGACAGGACAATATCGAATGTCGCTCCAACATCCCGACTACAAATTCGGGACGGTCGGCTGCGTAGCGCTCGATAAAAACGGCAATCTGGCGGCCGGTACCTCCACCGGCGGCATGACCAATAAGCGCTGGAACCGCCTGGGCGATTCGCCGGTGATCGGCGCCGGCACGTACGCCGGCAACGAGGCCTGCGCCGTATCCTGCACCGGGCACGGCGAATTCTTTATTCGGTACGCCGTAGCGCACGATATCTGGGCGCGCATGGCCTACGCGGGCGTATCCCTGCAGGAGGCAACGGATGCGGTTATCTATCAAAAACTGAAAACGATCGGCGCCGAGGGCGGGCTGATTGCCGTGGACAAAGACGGAAATATCGCCCTGCCCTTTAACTCGGCAGGGATGTATCGGGGATGGGCGAAACCGGGGGAGCGGGAGGTGGAAATATATTAATTGGGGATTGCGGATTGCGGATTGGGGATTATATTTGCGGGGAATATTAAAACGATGAATTATGCAGAAGACAGCGCTTATTTTCGCTTTTATTTTATCCATTTTCGGTTCGGTTGGAAGCCAGACGACCGGCTGGCATAATGGCGGCGGCAATTGGCAGAAAAATGGTTTTGCGGACGTGGCCGGCCCGACGGGCGACAGCATCCTGTGGCAGGTCAACTCGCCGGGTATTTTTGGCACGCCGATATTTATCGAAGGGAATTATCTGGTGACCATGCGTTTTTTGAGTCCTACGAACGCGCCGGTAGCCTGTTTTAACCTAACTACCGGCAACCTGCTCTGGAGCGCGGACGTCACCAACGGCGCCGGCCGATCGCTGCCGGTTGGCCTTCGCGACCAAAAGCTATTCGTGGTCCGACTCACCGAAAGCCAGAACGACAGCCTGTTTGCACTTGACGTTGCCACCGGCGCACGCCTTTGGGCATCCAATGTGCTGGTGGCGCCTTATATCTCAGAAACGGCGGTTTTTGATTCCATTGGCAATCTGTACATCAACGGCAATCAAAAAACCTACAAAATTAATCCCGCCAACGGACAGATGATCTGGCAAACGACCACCGTGCCGATGGCTTCCGGCAGCGGGGAAATGGCCCTCAATAGCAGCGCCAATACCGGTTACACGCTCGAACAAAGCGGCGGCATTTCTTTTTTGTGGGCGATTAATTTGTTAACCGGGCAAAAAAAATATAAACACGTGGTAAGCGACCTTCAACCGGGCGGCAACATGCCGCAATCGGCCCTGATGGTCGGGCAAAACGGCATTATTTACGTACAACTCACGGAGGATAACGTGGCTGCTTTTTCAGACAACGGCTCGAAATTTACGCCGCTTTGGCAAACAAAAATATCCGGAAATGCCTCGTTCAGCCTGATGTGTTCCGGCCCCGACGGCTCGGTGTATGCGCCGGCGGGCGGCAGGATTATCCGACTCGACCCGCTTACAGGCGACACCCTGAACTTGTCGGCAGTCATTACCCAGGGCGGATTTTTTTCCCCGCGGATATCCGCAACGAACAACAATATGATCTACGTCACCAACGGAGAAAACTACGTGTATGCGTTTGACGCAGCACTGAATATGCTCTGGTCTGATTTTTTCCCGAATACCAATACCTCCGGCGTGTGTATTGCGCCGAACGGGCTGGCTGCCGTTGCGGGCCAAAACCGCGTTCGAGTGTATAAGCCCGCCGCACTGTCTTCCACAGACGAGCCTGTAACGACCGCCGCCAAACTGTACCCGAATCCTGCCGGGTCATTTATTACCCTTAGCGGCGAGGGGCTGCCTATAGGCGTCCCATGCGCGTTTGTGAACGTCTCCGGACAGGTAGTAAAGACCAGCGTTACGCAAGGCGCATCCACCGTTTTTGATCTTTCGGATATGGCGCCCGGGTTGTATTTTTTAAAAGTGGAGGGAATGGTAGAACCTTTTAAAATGATAAAGACGGATCGGTAACTTGCGGGGGGGGGATTGACGCGATCCCGGCTGCTACCCCACGCTTCTCCCAACCCTGCCCTGCTTGTCACCAGTACGTCACCTCCTTCAAATTAAACGTCCTTTCATGGTCGCCTTTAAGAAAAACAGGCGTGTCGGCACATCAAAAAAATTGTATTGTTCGGAGCGAAACGGCATCCATTCTTTGCCTTTTTCGCGCAAGCCGCCTTCAATTACCACCCGCATACCGCGGATTTTGGGTTTATTCAATACACCGGCGTAGCGCAGGTAGCGCTGAACAGGCTCCGGGAGCGGCGCCAGATCAGCCGCTAAAATCGTATCGACAGGGAGGGCATTGGTGCGCTCCAGTCCAATCCGGACATCCGCTTGGTAGCCGCGTTCAAAATGCCACTGCATCCATCCGATCAGCACGCCGACCAGGACGACTGCATTTGCCATCGTGCCAAACCGGGCATCCTGCCAAACGGTGAAGATCAGTATCTGTGAGAGCGCCACGGCTGCCAGTCCGACCAGCCACCAGTCTTTTTTTAATGTAACTGGTTAGCAGGATCGCTGTCTGGCCCAAAAAGTCCCATTTTCCGCCATACTTTGCGATTTTTTTTGACCATAGCGCTGCTATGGCCTGCAAAAAATCGCTTCGTCTGGCGAAAAATGGATCCTTTTTTGGCTC
>JBEIDF010000023.1:0-32474 GCA_040383605.1 Lewinellaceae bacterium | reverse complement strand
GTCGGACGGTATCCAGGCACGCCTGCCCTACGAACTGATCATTCGCTGATCGGGCCAATCCTCAAAATAAAGTAACTGGTTAGCAGGTCGCGTCTGAGCCAAAAAAGAACCCATTTTTCGCCAGACGAAGCGATTTTTTGCCGGCCATAGCAGCGCTATGGTCAAAAAAAATTGCGAAGTATGGCGGAAAATGGGACTTTTTGGGCCAGACAGCGATCTTGCTAACCAGCTACAAAATAAAAAGATTTTGCGCAGGGAACCCCTGGTTCCTGCAGAGCGTTTAATTATTGGGCGTCGGGATGCTTTCCCGGCGCCCAACCCGATTTTACCGGGTGCTCACAGATTAAGTTTCTGTTAATGCAGAAATAATTTCTGTGAAATTTCGAACTTTGGTCAAAAATCGAAACGCTTAATCATGATTTGGAGAAGACTCAACGGACAACGCATCGAACAGCCGCTTCTGAGCGCCGTAGAAGAGGCTATCCTCCGCGAACAGGAAGCTGGATTTCGCCTGAAAGTGTGTATCGGTACGGACTCGCAGGTGATCGGCGATGAAGTCCACTTCGCTACGGTCATCGTTTTCCTCCGGGAAAAACGCGGCGGCTTTATGTTTATTTCTAACGACGTCAATCCCCGCAAGATGACGCTGCGCGAGCGCATGATCCTCGAGGTCGGCCGCTCGGTAGAGGTTGCGTATGCGCTTTGCGAACTACTCGACCGCTACGACGTTGCGCTGGAAGTGCATGCCGATATCAATACCGATCCGGCCTTCGAAAGCAATGCGGCGCTCAAGGAGGCGATGGGCTATATCCTGAGCATGGGCTTTGTATTTAAAGCTAAACCAGACGCCTTTGCTTCCTCGTCCTGCGCCGATAAATTCGTGTAACCGTCCGGGATATGCCGTGAATTGACGAAAATTATCAAACATTTGTCTAAAGTTGCGCCGCACAGCGCACAAAAAGAGGCATCTTTGCGGCTACCCAAACCGCATGGATGCCTTGTTTTTTTACTTACCGCTCATTTTTTATGAAACCACTTTTTGTACTGTCTGCCTTGCTGTCAGTCTGCTCGACTTTGTACAGCCAAAATATCCAATTCACCGAATACGATCTGCCCAATGGCCTGAAGGTGCTGCTGCACGAAGACCACGCCACGCCCATCGTGGCCGTTTCCGTCATGTACCACGTCGGTTCGAAAAATGAAAAACCAGATAGAACGGGTTTTGCTCACTTCTTCGAACACTTACTGTTCGAAGGCTCCAAAAATATCAAACGCGGCGAATTCGACGACTATGTCAACCAAGCCGGCGGCTATAACAACGCCAATACCTGGTACGACCGCACCTATTACTATGAGGTGCTCCCAAGTAACCAACTCGCCCTCGGACTTTGGTTGGAAAGCGAACGCATGCTCCATGCTAACGTGGAAACGGTCGGCATCGAAACCCAACGCCAGGTCGTTAAAGAAGAACGCCGCCAACGGGTGGACAACCAACCCTACGGCCGTATCCTGGAAGAGGCAATGAAACGCACCTTCACCACGCACCCGTACCACCACTCGGTAATCGGCTCCATGGAACACCTCGACGCAGCAGAAGAAGCCGATTACAAACAGTTCTACAAGGATTTCTACCGCCCGGACAATGCGATTCTCTCCATCGCCGGCGATATTGATATCGAGCAGACTAAAAAACTGATTGACGTGTATTTTAAGGATATCCCGCGGGGACAAGGGGAGGTTTTCCGCCCCAAAATCACGGAGCCCCCGCTGAACGCCGAATTGCGCGATACGGTGTACGATAATGTGCAACTGCCCGCGCTGGTGTGCACGTACCGCATCCCTGCGCAAGGCACGAAGGATTTTTACGCAGTGAAAATGCTCTCCATGCTGCTCAGCCAGGGCCAAAGCAGCCGCCTGCAAAAGAAAATCGTGGACGAAGAGCAAAAGGCGATCGCCGTTGGTTCCTTTCCGCTCGAACTGGAAGACCCCGGCGCGAATATTATGTTCGCCATCGCCAATATGGGCGTGGATATTAGCGATCTGGCCAATTCTATGGACGGCGTGGTAGCTGATGTCCAAAAAAATCTGGTCTCTGAATCGGAATTTCAAAAAATTCAAAATCAGGTTGAAAATGACTTCGTAACGGCCAATAATACCATGGCCGGTATCGCAGAAAGCCTGGCCAATTACGAAATGTACTTCGGCGACGCCAACTTGATTAATACGGAACTGGAACGCTATCGGAAGGTGACCCGCGAAGATCTTAAACGCGTTGCCAATCAATATTTCAACAAAAACAACCGGGTCTTCCTGTACTGGCTTCCCAAACCCTCCCAACCCTGATAATTGAAGAGAAAATCCGAAACAGGCTCAAATCAGCAGGTCGCATTTTGCCCGCAAAACTTGCAGGCAGCTGCTCAATCTTAATTTTTATATGAAAAAAATACTTTTCTTTCTGATACTCGCCGCCGCACTGGCGGGCTCTTGTTCGCCCAAAGCCGGCGAAAAGGCCGTCTCCGCTGCAGAAAAACCCAAAGGCACAGCGCCCGCTATCCCAATTCCTTCCGGCGCCGATGTCCGCAGCGGGGCGCCCCAAGCGGGCGCTGCCCCCAAAATCCAAATCGGAAAAGCCGAAACCTTTCAATTGGACAATGGCCTCAAGGTGATCTTGGTCGAAAACCACAAATTGCCCAGGGTCTCTTTCCGGGTGTTCGTTGACCACGATCCGGTACTCGAAAAAGACGCCGCCGGCTATGTGAATATGATGGGCGAATTGCTCTCCAAAGGCACCGCCACCCGCTCGAAATCTACGATTGACGAAGCGGTTGACTTCATCGGCGCCACCCTGTCTTCCGATAATAACGGCGTGTCGGGCGCCTGCCTCACGAAACACACGGATAAACTCCTGGAACTGATGTCCGACGTGCTGCTCAATCCGGCCTTTCCGCAAGACGAGCTCGACAAAGCAAAGCGCCGCGCAGAAAGCGGCCTCGCCTCTGCCAAAGATGATCCAAATACCATCTCTGCTAACGTCTCCGCTGTAATGGCCTACGGGAAAAGCCATCCCTATGGCGAGGTGATGACAGAGGAGACGCTGGCAAAAATTTCGCTCGATAAAATCAAAGCGCATTATCAGACATTTTTTAAACCGAATATCTCCTATCTTGTAGTAGTCGGCGATATCACCCGCGCCCAAACCGAGCAACTCGCTAAAAAGTATTTCAGCAAATGGCAAAAAGGAGAAACGCCCACCTTCGACCACGGTATCCCGCGCGCACCGGAAAAAACGCAGGTAGATTTTGTGAATAAACCCGGCGCAGTCCAGTCGGTGATCAATATTACCTACCCGCTGGAACTTACGCCCGCCGATCCGGACGTCATCCGCGCCCGGGTAATGAATACCATCCTCGGCGGTTACTTCAACAGCCGGGTGAACGCGAACCTGCGCGAGGGCCGCGCGTACACGTATGGCGCCCGAACCTCCCTGAGTCAGGATAAACTCGTGGGCGTATTCTCTGCCGGCGCCAGCGTCCGAAACGCGGTGACCGACAGCGCAATTATTGAGTTTTTTAAGGAACTCAATCGCATGCGCGTCGAAAAAGTGTCGAAAGACGAACTGCAAACCGTCAAAAATGTGCTGACTGGCCAATTCTCCCAAAACCTCGAACAACCTGGCACGGTGGCGAATTTTGCCCTCAACACAGCCCGCTATAATCTGCCCGCGGATTATTACGAAAAATACCTCGAGGTGCTGCAAAACGTGACGCCGGAAGAGGTGCTGGCTATGGCAAAAAAGTATATCCGCCCGGAACGCGCGCACGTCGTGGTCGTCGGCAATCGGGAAGAAGTATCCGATAAACTGAAGATATTCTCGCCGGAAGGAAAGGTGAATTTTTATGATATGTACGGCAATCCGGATAAGGCGGCATCCATCGCTATTCCCGCCGGCGTCACCCCGCAAACCATCCTCAATGACTACATCGCCGCAATCGGCGGGAAAACAAAAATTGCAGCCATCAAAGACCTCGAAACGGTGGCCACGATGAACGCCGGCGGTCCGGTACTTCAAATGAAAACCTCGAAAAAGGACAATAAAAAGGTCGTCATCGAAATCTCGATGAACGGTCAGGTGGTATCCAAACAAATCACGGACGGCGCCACCGGCATCGAGTACGGTATGGGCGGCGCTTCCCGACCAGTTGAAGGCGAAAATCTGGCCGACCTGCTGGAACAGGCCAAGATCTGCCCGGAAATGGACTACGAAAGCTCCGGCTGCCAATTGACGCTCAAGGGCGTCGAATCTGTCAATGGAAAGAATGCCTACGTACTGGAAGTCGTTCGCCCCAATGGCAAAAAAACAACCGAATACTATGACATGGCCACCAGCCTGAAAATCCGCGAAATGAGCACCCAAACCGGCCCCGATGGCGCCCCGGTGACTGTGACAAATGACTTTCTGGAGTATAAAGCCGTCAATGATGTAAAAATTCCGCACGTCCTCAATGTCGGCGGGATTTTCCCAATCCCCCTTAAAGCGGAAATCCAGTCGGTAAAAGTGAACAGCGGATTGGAAAACGCAATTTTCGAAATTAAATAATCTCGGATTTCAGATTGCTGAATGCGGATTTTTATTCGATGGCGGGTTATTTCCTACAGATAGGGGGCAACCCCAACCCGCTATCGAATAAATCCGCATTCCGAAATCCGAAATCCGCACTATATTTGTGTTTGAAAATTTAACCTAACTATGTTCAATACCATTTTCCTCCAGGCAACCGGCAGTAACCAGTGGATCAGTATGCTGTTTCCGTTCCTGATCCTGATTGTGTTTTACTTTTTCCTCATCCGCCCGCAGATGAAACGGCAAAAGGAGCAGCAAAAGCTCGTGGATAACCTCCGGGAAGGGATGGAGGTGGTCACCTCTGCCGGAATCGTTGGCAAAATAACTAAGGTTGAAGGCGATATCGTGCGGTTGCTGGTGGACGAAAAGACTTTCGTGCGGGTGCTCAAAGCCAGCGTGACGGGGGAATACAAACGTTCCTAATATGCGTACGATCGGTTTCGCCTTGTTTTTTGTCGGCTGCACCGCCCTTTTGCGCGCGCAAAGCCCGTGGACGCGCAGCGATGCGGGGTTTTATACGCAGTTAGCCTGGCACACCATACCAACGTACACCTCGATCTTTGGGATTGATGGCGAAGGCCGGGTGCTGGATCGCGCGTTGAGCGAAAGTACGTTGCAATTGTACGGGGAATATGGATTGTCGGATCAGACGACCCTCGTGGCGTCCATCCCATACCAGTTCATGAGATCTGGTGATTCCCAGCAATTGTCTCCCCAAACGGCGGCGGGTGATTTCCGGGCGCTGGGCAATGCCTCCGTCGCTTTCCGACAACAGTTGTGGAGCCGAGGCATCCAGGTGGCCGGTACCCTGCGCTTCGACCTGCCGGTTGACCAATACGACCCGCCTACCGGACTGCGCACCGGCTACAACGCTTTTACGATTGTGCCGATGGTTAGTGTGGGAAAAGGTTTTGGAAAGGCCTATGCTTTTGCATACGGCGGCTATGGCTGGCGCAGCAACGGCTACAGCGCGCTGATGCAAGCCGGGCTTGAAGGCGGCGCAAAAATTGGCCCCGTATGGCTTGTCCTTTTTACCGAGCTGATCCAGCCATTTGAAAACGGCTCCGTGGATGTGCCCTACCGAAATGAACTTACTGCACTCTATATAGACAACCAGGGCTGGTGGTCTTACGGCCTGAAAGGAATCTGGGAAATCAACCGCTTTTGGGGTATTGTAGCCTCCGGCGCCGGTGCCGGTTGGGCCCAAAATGTGCCGAAAAACCCCGGGCTTTCTGCGGGGGTGTTCTTTAAATGGGATTAGACGACAAATCTCCTCCTTTTGTCGGTAAATCTGGCGGGCAGAGCTACCTGCGCTGCAATTTTGCGCTACATTATTTCACAAAAAATTGAACTATGCGTAAGAATCACGAAATTGATTACCGAATTTTCGGAGAAGAGATGCAGTGTGTGGAGATCGAACTGGATCAAAACGAAACGGTTATCGCCGAATCCGGAAGCTTCATGTACATGGACAACGGCGTCGAAATGGCGACCATTTTTGGCGATGGCTCTAATCAGGAAACGGGTATTTTCGGGAAATTGATGAGCGCCGGCAAGCGGATACTGACCGGAGAGAGCCTGTTTATGACGACCTACACCAGCACCGTGCCGGGCAAACAGCGCGTGGCTTTTGCTGCGCCGTATGCAGGAAAAATCGTCCCGATGGATCTCCAGACGCTCGGCGGAAAAGTGATCTGTCAGAAAGACGCTTTTCTGTGCGCGGCAAAAGGCGTACAGGTGGGCATCGAATTTCAGCGCAAACTGGGCGCCGGCCTGTTCGGCGGCGAGGGTTTTATCATGCAAAAATTAGAGGGCGACGGCTTAGCGTTTGTGCATGCCGGCGGCTATATTCTTGAGCGGGAACTCAGCGCCGGGGAATTACTCAAGGTGGATACTGGCTGTATTGTCGCGTTTACTCAAAACGTGGACTACGATATCCAGTTCGTCCGCGGCATCAAAAATGTTGTTTTCGGCGGCGAGGGGCTTTTTTACGCCGTGTTGCGCGGGCCCGGTAAAGTGTGGCTGCAATCGCTGCCGGTGAGCAGGCTGGCCGCGCGTATCCTCCAGTACGGCGCTGGTGCGCGGAAGGAGGAGGGCAGTATTCTTGGTTCCTTTGGGAATATGTTGGACGGGGATTAAAAGCGATAATGTAGCGCTTGTTCGAACTTTGATTTCCGGGCTACAACTGCCCAGAAATCAAAGTTTGAACAAGATCTTTGTAGCATTTGGATTTAAAAGCGGCGTCAAGGATACATTTTCCGATTAATAGCAATAATATTTTGGTAAATGAATATTTCGTGGCGCCGCGCATTATAGGGCTCTAATGGCAGCAAATCGTTCGGTAGCAAACGGTATAAATGGTACTGCCCGGAAAGTAAATCGTAAAAATCTTTAAAAAATATTCGGCTCGCTACGTTCATTTCTCCAAACTCAAATTGGATGATGTCTATCCGGTTTTCTCGTAGCAGTTTGGAAGCCCCCAAGAGGATTTTATACTCATTCCCTTCTGTATCAATTTTGAGCAGGGAAATGCGATCAATTTTATTTACGGCTGCAAACTGATCTACCGTTTGCAATTCTACCGCTACGCTGCTCGCATGCTCAGAACCGTGTAAATCCGTTATGACAGAAGAAAAGAGGGTGGCGTGCGGCGACCCCGAATCCCCCGCATGATCAAAAAGCAGGTGTGATCCGGCAGTATCTGAAAACCCGATGTTGAAGAGGCTGGTCGCCTCATCTGCCGAAATATGCTGCGAGAGTACTTTAAATGTTTCCGGATGGGGCTCGAATAAATATATTTTGCCTGCATATCCATGCTGCCTGAACATCTTTGCGTAATCGCCCTTGTGCGCGCCAATGTCAAAAATGACGGATGGCTTAAATTGCTGCAGCATAAGCTGGCACCAGTAGGACTCTCCGCTGATAGCATCCGAGATATAGTTGTTGATGCCAAGGCTTTTCTGAGCCAAACTCAGCCGATAGTGATTTATTCGTGCAAGTCTTCTATGGGCAAACAATCTAAGCCAGATATGCTCAAAAATATTTTTTAACACGTTGCATTTTCTTTAAGATATCCAAGATCGGTAATATTGCGGGTCTTCAATCTGCGCGGCATGCTCCGTGAGCAACAATGGCCGGAAGGTATCCACCATGACGGCCAGTTCGCGCGTCTCTTTCGCGCCAATGCTTTTCTCCACGGTACCCGGGTGCGGGCCGTGCGGAATACCGCCGGGATGCAGGGTAATCATGCCGCGCTCCACGTGCTTGCGGCTCATAAAATCGCCGTCCACATAATAGAGTACTTCATCCGAATCAATATTCGAGTGGTTGTAAGGCGCCGGAATAGCCAGCGGGTGGTAATCGTACATCCGCGGCACGAACGAACAGATCACAAAATTGTGCCCGTCGAAGGTTTGGTGCACGGGCGGCGGCTGGTGCACCCGGCCCGTGATCGGTTCAAAATTGTGAATGGAAAAGGCAAAGGGATACACAAAACCGTCCCAACCCACTAAGTCGAAAGGGTGGTTGAGGTAGTGGTAGGGATAGATATTGTCTTGTTTTTTAATATAAAACAAGAAATCGCCTTTTTCGTCGTGGGTTTCGAGATCAACTGGTTTCCGGATATCGCGCTCGCAAAAAGGCGCATGCTCCAGTAACTGCCCGTAGTGGTTGCGGTAGCGTTTGGGCGTGGTGATGGGGCCGTTGCTCTCCACGATGAACAGCCGGTTGTCGGGGGTGTCGAACGCCAGTTGATACACCGTTCCGCGCGGAATCACCAGGTAGTCGCCGTACTCGAAACGAATCTTGCCGTACATTGTGCGGAGTTCCCCCGTGCCCTCATGCACAAAAAGTACTTCGTCCGCATCGGCATTTTTATAATAATAATCGTGCATACTTTTGCGCGGTGCGGCGAGAATGATCTTACAATCGTTGTTTACCAGCACCGGCTTGCGCGACTGCAGATAGTCGTCCTCCGGCTGTACAGAAAAGCCCTTTAGACAGCGGTGTTTGAGTTGTTTGTCGTGGATGGTGCGCGGGGCTACGCTATACGGCTCGCCCACCTGCACAATTTGCGTTGGGGCGTTGCAGTGATAAAGCAGCGAATAGAGGTTACTAAACCCTTCCGTGCTGAACAGTTCTTCGTGGTAGAGGGCGCCGTCAGGTTTGCGAAATTGGGTATGTCTTTTGGCCGGTATGCGGCCTTGGGTGTGGTAGTGCATGAACTAGTGAGCGGTTGATTCGATTAGCGATTGTCTCTGTGATTTTTTGGAGCAAACAACGGAGGTCTTTCAAACCTTTTTTTGCGTTTGTTGTTTCGAATCATTCAGAAAATTTTTAACTTATAACGCATATGCTCAATCACTGGATTAAAGACCTCGTGGAACGCCGGGCATTTGGCGTTTGTCAATATTTAGGCGACAAGATGCGTGTTTCTCCCGCGATTGTTCGCCATTATTTTATTTACACCTCTTTTATCGGCATGGGGTCGCCTTTGATCCTGTACCTAATAGCGGCTTTTTGGGTAAATATTCGCCGGTACATCCGAAAGGGATACAGCGTGTTGTGGGAATAACCCCAAACGCTTCGCCTGTTTTTCAAAACATTTTCATCAAATTTTTTCGGGCCTTGTCCACGCCCTCGATTGGCGTGGTCACATAGTCTTCCAATTCGACGATGTAGTACTGAAGCCCGGCCTGTTTGCTGTTTTTAAAGATTGCCGGGAAATCAATGCTGCCATCGCCGACTTCGATAGTCTCCCTTTTTTCCGTTTTCGCCATATCTTTTGCGTGGCAGAGTTCCCAGCGGCCTGGGTAGCGCTTGAACCAATCCAGCGGATTGTAGCCGGCGTACGATACCCAGTACATATCCATTTCCATACACATCAGGGTCGGGTCCACTTCATGAAGCAGCCACTCAATAAGCAAACGGCCGTCGGGGCCGCGTTGCGTAAACTCAAAGTCGTGGTTGTGATAGGCGAAACGGACGCCGGCCTTTTTGCAATACCGGGCGTACGCTTCCAAGGCTTTTACCGTCAGGCCAATTTCTTTGCGTGCCTGTTCGCCGATCCACGGCGCAATTACGTATTGTGCGCCCAATTCCGGCGCCGCTTCAATCGCGCGTTTCACATCGTCTTTTATATCATCTTTGGCTGCGTCGTAGTGTTCCAGATCAAAACCAAAGTGCGTGGAAGGCATTGTCAGGCCATTCGCGCGCATTAATTTTCCAAACTCCGGATAGGACATTCCGAAGAGTTTGCCGGCTTCAAATCCGTAGGCTTCTATTTCTTTATAACCCATTTTCGCGACTGCCTCGATGGTCGCAGTCGGGTTTTTCGCCATGTCCGCCCGAAGGCTGTACAATTGAAGTCCAATATGGCGTGTGCCGGGCGGGCGGAGAAAACCCGGAATTCCAGGCCAAACAGCGGCAGCGAGTGCGGCAAAGGTGGTTTTTTTTAAAAACATACGGCGGGAGGAAGCGCTTTTATCCATGACGATACAAAGTGTCTGTTTTGATAAAACAAATAATACGGGAGCTAATATCTTTGTAAACTTTGTATTTTCACCCGAATTTTTCTTTTTCCTCGATTTTACACGTATGATTCAGGTTTTGCACATTGCCGCAGAGTGCTATCCGGCCGCTAAAACTGGCGGTTTGGGCGACGTGGTGGGCGCGCTGCCCAAGTACCAATCGCAAGCGGGTATTCTCGCAGCGGCCATTATCCCCAAATACGGACTTAAATGGATCGGCGCGCAAGAATGGGAGGTCGTGCACGGCGGCTCGATCCGCGTGGACTGGCGCTGGCACGAATTCACGATCCAGCGGGAGAAACACCCTAAACTCGGCTTCCCGCTCTTTGTGGTGGATATCCCGGGCCTGTACGACCGGCCGGGAATCTACGGCGACCCGCAGTCGGGCGCGCCGTACGGCGATGAAACGGAGCGCTACCTGGTGTTTCAGCAGGCCGTGCTGCACTGGCTGCGCGCTTTTCCCGAAGCGCACCTGCCGCGGGTATTGCATTGCCACGACCACCACACCGGGCTCATACCATTTATGGTAAAACATTGCCCGGAATATCGCGCGCTCGAGCGTATTCCAACGGTTTTTACCATCCACAACGGACAATATCAGGGCTGGATCAGCTGGAAAAATCAGCACCTGCTGCCGTACTACGACGCTTCCGCTACGGGCTTGCTGGACTGGAAGAACCTGATCAACCCGATGGCGGCCGCTGTAAAATGCGCCTGGGCGGTCACCACGGTGTCGCCTTCCTATCTGCTCGAATTGCACCAGCAAGCACTTGGCCTGGAGCCGCTCTTCCGCGAAGAATGGCGAAAAGAGCGGGGGATCCTCAATGGCATTGACGCGGCGGTATGGGATCCCGCAACCGATCCGATGATCCAATACCGACTGGAACAGGACAAGGTGTCCGATTTCAAAGAACAAAATAAAAAGCAGCTCTGCGCATGGTTCGGCCTGCAAGAAGATGCCCCGCTGATCAGCTTTATCGGTCGAATGGTCGGTGAAAAAGGCGTGGATTTGCTGCCCGATACCTACCGGAAATTTATGCATGCCGGCGGCCGGGCCAGCTTCCTGGTGCTGGGCACAGGCGATCCCTGGACGCAAAACCAGTTCCGCGCAATGTCTCAACAGTACCCCGGTCGGTTCCATGCCGTCATTGATTACAACGAAGCCTTGGCGCACCAGATTTATGCCGGTTCTGATTTTCTCATCATGCCCTCCCGCGTAGAACCCTGCGGACTCAACCAAATGTACGCCATGCGGTACGGTGCGATCCCGATCGTCCGGGCAATCGGCGGCTTAAAAGATACGGTGCCGGATATCGGCGAACCGGATGGCAGCGGAAGGGGTATTCGCTTCGATCAGTTCTCCCTGGAAGACGCCTTCCACGCGATCTACCGCGCAGCCGCTATGTGGCGCCACGATCCGGGCACAATGGACTGGCTTCGCCATAAAATCATGGCGATCGATTTTTCCTGGGAATCCGCCGTGCAGATTTATTTCCAAACCTACCAACAAATCGGCGCGCAGCTCGAATATGGACTGACGTATCCGCCCAACAGCAGCCAGGAAGTACAAAATCCAGCAGAGAAAACCGCCGAAAACGAAATAATTTCGGAAAAACCCGCGAAAAAAAGCAAAACCGGAAGCGCTCGGAAAAAATAGACAGAAAGAGCGCATGCGCTCCTCAAAACCACGAAAAACTGGAACCATTCAGCCATACAGCACACCATTCATTCGCAACATAAACAGAAAAAAATATGATCAAGATGATCTGCCTGATTCTGGGCGGCGGCGCCGGCTCCCGCTTGTATCCGCTGACCGAAAAGCGCTCTAAACCGGCTGTACCCATCGCCGGAAAGTACCGCTTGATAGATATCCCCATCTCCAATTGCGTTAATTCCGGCGTCAAACGGATCTTCGTACTCACCCAGTACAACTCGGCCTCGCTGAACGCGCATATCAAAAACACCTATAATTTTGATATTTTTACCCGCGGATTTGTTGATATTCTGGCCGCAGAGCAGACGCCTAACTCGCCCGATTGGTTCCAGGGAACCGCCGACGCCGTCCGGCAAAGCCAACAACACTACCTGCGCCATGATTTCGATTATATCCTCGTGCTGTCCGGCGATCAGTTGTATCAGATGGACTTCGAGGCCATGGCCAAATACCACGTGGCGCAAAAGGCAGACCTGACCATCGCCTGCCTTCCGGTGGACGCCCGCGACGCCACCAGCTTCGGCATCATGAAGGTGGATGAAAAAGGCATAATTCCCCGTTTTATCGAAAAACCCTCGACCGAGCAACTGCCCCACTGGGTCAGCGAAGTGAGCGCCGCGCATAAAAAACGCGGTCAGGTCTATATGGCTTCGATGGGTATTTATATTTTTAATAAAAAAGCTATTCAGGCGCTTTTCGAAAGCAACCCCACCGCTAAGGACTTTGGAAAGGAAATTATCCCCGCCGCAATTGAAGGCGGTATGAAGGTCGCCGCCTATAATTATGACGGCTACTGGACGGACATTGGTACCATCCGTTCTTTCTATGAGGCGAATATCGAACTGACCGATCATATCCCGTCTTTCAACCTGTTTGATAACTTGAAAGGGGTGTACACTCGCCCGCGGATGCTTCCGCCCGCAAAATTGTACGGCGGCACGCAAATTAACCGGGCGCTGCTCGCCGAGGGTTCGATTCTGCACGCGCGGATCATTGAAAGCTCTGTCATCGGTATTCGCTCCCGGATCGGGGAAAATACGGTGATTAAAGACAGCATCGTGATGGGCAATGATTACTACCAAACCTTGCAGGATATTGCCGGCAGTCCAGACGATATTCCCATGGGCGTCGGACATTATTGTCACATCGAACACGCGATCCTTGATAAAGACTGCCGCATCGGAAACAATGTCATGATCAAAGGCGGTGAACACCTGCCGGATTTCGACTCCCCGAATTACACCATTCGGGATGGAATTGTGATTGTCAAAAAAGGCGCGGTGATCGAGGAAGGCACGCGAATAATGTGATGGAAACAACCCGCTATTGCTATGCATTGGATCTCAAACCAGATCCAAATTTGATCGCCGAGTACGAAAGGTACCACGAGGCCGTGTGGCCCGATATTCAGGAAAGTATCCGGGCAACAGGAATTGTATCGCTGGAAATTTACCGGACAGAAAACCGGCTGTTTATGATCCTGGAAGCCGGGCCGGAATTTTCCCCGGAGCGCAAAGCCGCGCTGGACGCCGGGAATCCCCGCGTGCAGGAATGGGAGATGCTCATGTGGACGTACCAGCAGGCACTACCCTGGGCAAAAACAGGCGAGAAATGGGTGGAAATGAAGCGGATATACTAGTAAAACAGATAGGGGATTTTCTGTTTGAGGCAGAAAATCCCCTGTGTGTAATCAGGCCTTTACCACCGAATTGTAAGTTCCAAAGGGCGTTGGTTCGTATGCCGCTGCATTCCAGGCGTTTTCCCAGCGCGTGCCGTCAATCAGGAAACGGTACTGGTAGTTGCGTCCAGCCTCGAGTTCGACGGACGTTTTAAACGAGCCATCTTTTTGCTTCTTCAGTTCGATTCCTTTTTGGATATCCCACTGGTTAAAATCGCCAAGAACGGCAACCGTTTCTGCGTTTTCTACCGCTTCTTTCGGCAGTTCAAAGGTCACTTTCGTCTTTGCTACCACGCGCACTTTTTCCGCCTGCTCCGCGCGCGCCGGCTTGGACGCTGCATCTGCCTTTTCCTTGCCGGCAGATTTTGCAGTTGATTTCTTCGCAGGCGTGGTATTGGTTGCCGGCGCCTCCGTCGGAACAACGGTTGTTTTGTTGTCTTGCTTTTTAGTTGCCATAAATTTTGAATTTAATTTTTTTGAATACAATGAAGAATACTTCTTAGTGTAATAAGAAAACAAAGATAATGGTTTTTGTCATTAGATAACGGATTTACTCAATCAAATATTTGGTTTTACAAAAAATTAACACTAATTGTCCATTTTTTATTTGGTTTTAGTAATCCGTAATCCGCGATCCCCAATCCGCAATTTTTTCTATTTTTGCCTCTGAATTTGTCATTAAAAAATTGACCAATGGTATTGCAAGGAAAAAAGGGAATCATTTTTGGCGCCTTAGACGAGCAAAGTATCGCCTGGAAGGTAGCTGAACGCTGCGTTTCGGAAGGGGCGCAAATCGTCCTCACCAACGCGCCGGTGGCGATGCGGATGGGCGAAATCAATAAATTGGGCGAAAAGTGCAACGCTCCGATCATTGCAGCCGATGCTACATCCGTCGAGGATTTAGAAAATCTGCTGCAAAAAAGCGTCGAGCATTTCGGTGGGAAAATTGACTTCGTGTTGCACTCCATCGGCATGTCCGTGAATGTACGCAAAGGCAAACCCTACACCGAGCTGAATTATGAATGGATGCAGAAGACTTTTGACGTCAGCGCCATTTCTTTTCACAAACTCATGTCGGCTGTCTGGAAACTAGACGCCATGAATGACTGGGGCAGCGTGCTGGCGCTTTCTTACATTGCCGCCCAGCGGGTGTTTCCGGATTACTCCGAAATGGCGGAATCGAAAGCGCTGCTGGAGTCCTTTGGCCGGAGTTTCGGCTATCACCTCGGCCTTGCGAAGCGCATCCGGGTGAATACGATTTCGCAATCGCCCACCATTACCACTGCGGGCCAGGGCATCAAAGGATTCCAGGAGTTTTTTGATTATGCCAATAAGATGTCGCCCCTCGGGAACGCGCCTGCAGAAGCCTGCGCCGACTACTGCGTGATGATGTTCAGCGATTTTACCCGATATGTGACTATGCAGAATTTGTTCCATGACGGCGGTTTCTCTAACATGGGTATGAATCCGGCAGTGATCGCACAGTAAGCGCGCAGGTACGGGATTTTCTTGCGGAGGCCCCAATACGCCTGTTTTTGACCTCGACAGCAATCCCGGATCTGCCCTAAAATAGCATTGCGTGAAACTTATCCAGCATACCTGCTGCTCGCCCGCGCGCCGTCTTGCGCCGGGCCTGCGCCGAGCTGTTTTTATTCTGATTCCGTTGTATTTGCTCACAGCTGCTCTTAGGCTGTCGGCACAAACGGTCGTGCCCGCCACCGATTCGACCGCTGTATTTTATATTTTCGCCGGCGCACCGGAACGCAATTATCTGAAGTCGGATACCCTGCCCGACGCGCGCTTCCGGTTTTACGATCCGGCCAGACAGACTACGGTGGACTGGGGTACGCTTGGCAATTTGGGTTCTTCCGCCCGCCCGCTATGGTTTAGTCCGACCGAGCGCCAAGGATTCGATTTTGGAGTGCATCCCTTCGACTTGTACCGCTTGAACCCCGACAGCCTGCGTTTTTACCGGCAGACGCGGACGTTCAGCGAGGTGTTTTTTTCCCAGGGCCGGACGCAGAACGACAATATGATGCGCGCTGTTTTCTCCCGAACATTCGGCGACAGCATCACGTTTTCGCTGGACTACCGCACGTTCAACAATCTCGGCCAATACCGGTACCAGGCCGCAAAGCACAGCGGCGTGTCGGCAGGAATCCGCTGGCCCGTCAATGAGCGTTATCAGGTTTTCATTGTTTTTAACAGCAACAGCAATCGCCAGCAAGAGAACGGCGGAATCGCCACGGACACTATTTTTGGCGACGGCCAATTCGGCGGGGCCATCGCAGCGCCGATCCGACTGCCGGATCAACGCGCGCAAACGCGCATCGCCGATCGCACGCTGCTCGGCGTGCAACATATTGATTTTGGAAAAACTGCCGCAGGCCGCATCTTCCGGGCGCGCCATACCCTGCGCAGCAGCAACCAGGAATTCAAGTTCTTCAATACCAATCTGCAGGCAGACTCGCTGTTCTTCGATACGTTTTTCGTGGATCGCCGCGGCCTGCGCCATTACACCCGGTTGTATCGGCTGGACAACGCGCTGGATCTGCTCACTTTTCGCCCCAATGCTTCCGCCACCGCCGACTTGCTTTCTGTGGGCGTCGAACACACCTATTTTCGGCTCCGGCAGGAACCGCGTGATTCCGCTTTTTCTAACCTTTTTCTCACCGGCCGCTTTATCGCCGCGCCGACGGGGCGCATGTCTTTTCAGGCTTGGGGCGCCTTGGGGCTGCTCGCCAATTTTGGCGAATACCGCGCCGATGCACTGCTCTCCTTGAACGCCGGTCGCTTCGGTCGGATCGAACTCGCAGCCGCCAGCCGGCGATACCCGCCGGCGCAGTTGTACCGGGAATTGTACGTCAGCGACCGGTTGATCTGGCGACAGGATGTGAAAAAACCAGTGGAAACCAGCCTCTCCGCGCGGTATGAACTGCCCGCTTGGGGCCTGTCCTTGCAAGCGCAAACCCACCTGGTCAACAACTACCTCTATTTTGATCAGCGCGGACTGTCTGCCCAGACGCTGAGTCCCTTGCAGGTACTGCAATTTGCCGGTACGCTCCAACGCGCGTTCGGGCAGTTTCGATTCGATAACACATTCGCTCTGCAGCGCGCGAACAGGACCGACGTCTTCCGGCTCCCCGCCTGGTTTGTAAAAAGCAGCGCGTATTTTTCCGGCGCCGTGTTTTCCAGAAAAATGGATTTGGAAGCCGGCCTGGATTTCCGGATAAATGCGGAATTCCGCCCCGACAGCTACCAGCCGCTCAGTTGGCAATTCCATTTGCAGGATTCCCTAACGCAGAAAGTGTATCCCTGGGCGGACGCTTTTATCGCCTTTCGGGTGCAGACGTTCCGTTTCTTCTTCCGATATGAAAACCTGAACGCGTTGCTCGACAGGAGCAGGGTGTTTTACCAGACGGCGTATTACGCACAGCCTTTCGGCGCCTTTCGCCTCGGAATCGGCTGGCGATTTCTCGACGGCAACGAGCAAGGCGGCCCCTCCGGCGGCGGCGGTAGTTCCCGGCCTCCGGCAGGCGTGGGGCGCGGACGCTGATATCCGGAGTCAGCAACTAACGGCGAAGCGCCGCTTCCAGATCGCGGAGCAACTGCCGGCCCGCCTCCGAGAATTTCTTTACCGGCTCTCCGCGCTCCAGTTCTTCCATCAAAAAAGCAAAATTATCCGCGAGTACCTCGTCTGGGTGAATAATGTAGCCTGTATTATCCCCAATTTGTCGGAAAAAATCGGGTTGGCTGCGCAAATCCAGGGTGGAACTCAATCCGTCCGGTTTGGTCAATACGCGCCAACGGCCATCGCCGGTTTCTTTTACCTGGAAAAGTTCAAAGGTCAAATAGCTGAAAAAAGCCGGTTTATCTGCTTTGTAGCCTGGCTCATTTGCATAAATGATGGGAACAGCCAGGATTGCCGGTCTTTGGGGTTGACTTAACTCAATAACTTGGGCAAAATCCACCCCGTCCGGGTTATGCAGTACCCGTGCGGCCAGCAGCGGGGGCAGTTCCAAGCGGTCGTAACCTAATCCGGAAAACCCAATGCGCTGGTACAAGGCGCGCCGCTTATCCGGGTTCAAGCGGGAAAAGACATGGAACAGTTCATGGTAGAGGGTTGTCTTGAAAGCGTCCCGGTCGCCCGCGAGGGCATTATATGGAATAACAATGGTGTTTTCGCGGGTGTAGTACACCCCCTCCCCGTAGTGCAGCGCCTTGGTTTTGATGAGCACCAGCGTATCCGGGAAAATATCCGGGCGCAGGCGCGTGCAATGCGGATAAATTTGTCGGAGGGTTTTTTCCACCATTTTTGCCTCGTCGGAGGTGAATCCGTCCATATCGCTTTGGAGAAAACGTTGGTACTCGGTTGCTAAATCCGCGCTGGAAACCTGCTGATTCAGCGGTTTTTTCATCTGAATAGACATCTCCACGGCGGTGACGCGCTCAAAAAAGCGGTCGGTTGAATCGGCGATAATATATTCGGCAGCAAGCGCGCTGTCAGCGAGGATGACCACGTGCTGGCGGCCAAGCGTGATGGATTTTGTCGGTATTTGAGCCGAGCATTGTGCGCTCAGGAGCGCGGCGAAAAACCAGAGAATAAAACGCATAACAGGCAGCGTGAGGGATAAGGAATAGGGCGCCGACCGATCGCGCCGGCCCTAAAAAAACGCGATCGTGTTCAAGGTTTAGGCGGTTCTTCCGCGAAAAAAAGCCTAAAAATAGTGCCGGTTGGCAGGTTTTTTTCGACTTTTAATTGGACATGGTGGATTTTCAGGATGCTTTGCACCAAAGATAACCCGATGCCGGCGCCTCGGATATTTCGGTGTCGCGGACTCCGGAAAAAGGGCTCAAATATAAGTGATAATTCTGAATCCGGTATACCTGGTCCGCGGTCGCATATTTCTACGACGTGTCGGCCTGTCGGGCTGCATACAAGCCGGAGCAGCGCCTGCTGGTCGGGGGCGTATTTACAGCCGTTCTCGCAGAGGTTCAACAGGGCGGTTTGGAGCAGGGCTTCATTCGCCTGTACAATCAAATTTTCCGCCGACTCCGGCAAATTTTCGTATTCCAGCATGATTTTATAGTGTGGGTGGCGTTTTTCAACCCACTCTTTTGTCTGCCAGAGTAATTCATCCAGGCGTATAGGCGCGAAAGAAATTGCAGCGGGATCGTTTTGCATTTTTGCCAGTAGGAGCAATTTTTCTTCTACTTCGCTGATTTGGCGCAGGTCTTCCAGCAGGCTTTCCAAGGCGGCGCGGTATTCCGCCGCCGGCCGTTCTCGCTGCAAAACCACATCTATTTGCATACGCATGGCTGTGAGCGGATTGCGCAGTTCGTGCGATACGTTAGAAAGAAACATCCGCTGCATCCGGAAAGCGTGCTCCACACGGTCTAATAATCCGTTGAAAGTGGCGCTCAGGCGGCTCAGCTCGTCCCGATTGTTTCCTGTCTGGAGCCGGCGGCTCAGGTCGGCCGGTTGAATTGCATTCGCTTCGTTAATGATTCGGGAGACTGGCTCGAGCGCCTGACCGGCAAAAAACCAGCTCAAGGTGGCAAAGGCGGCCATGCCCAGCAAAAAACTCCCGATCAGGATGTTCCGAAGCCGAAGCCCGCCGGAAGGGTCGCAATATCCCTCTACAACCACCGCGTAGGTTTCGCCGCCGGATCGTTCAAAAGGGACGCCCAGCGCGTGCAGATTGAAGAATTTAAACCGCAGTTCGGTCTTTTGCTGGATTTCCTGCAGGGTCTTTACCGGCGTCGGAGGGGCCTCTGTATGCAACGTGAATAGGCGCTCGTACGCATTGTCATAGATACTGACATTGTTGCGGTAGGGCAGGGCGCCGGAGTCCGGAACCGACCAACTGGCGCCGGGCAAAGGCGCCGGCGGATTGGGATCCCGCAAGATGGATTGGATCGTCAGCGCCGCCTGCGCTGATAAACCCTGGTAAAACTCCTCCTCAATTTGCCGCTGATAACTCCAGAAGGCGTAATACAGCACCCCTGCTAATATGAGGGCGGTATTGAACGTGAAAAGCAGTGTGAGCCGGGTTCGGAGTTGCATGGCACGTAATATTACGGTAGTAGTTTGTTGATCATCATCTGGACGCCGGTAGTGGCCGGCGCGGCAATAATCGCCAGGTTGGAGATGCTCGATATCTGAAAATTCACGGCTGGATCAATATCTATATAAAAGAACGGAATGCCTCGCGGAACATACGAGGTCAGACTGGCTGCGGGGTACACCTGCAGCGAGGTGCCAATAACCGCAAAAATATCCGCCTCCCGGGCGATTTCAATCGCCGGCGTCATCAGGGGTACTGTTTCGCCAAACCACACGATATGCGGCCGGAGCTGGCAACCGCGCGTGCACAAGTCGCCTAAACGCAGGTCGCCTGGGCAGTCGTACACCAGATCCGGATGGCGGTCGGAGCGCGATTTCAGGAGTTCGCCGTGCAGATGCAGTACTTTTGTGCTGCCCGCCCGCTCGTGCAAATCGTCCACATTTTGGGTGATGATCTGTACGTCGAAGTGCGCTTCCAACGCGGCGAGACCCAGATGGCCGGCATTGGGTTTCACGGTCTGCAACTGCCGCCGGCGCTGGTTGTAAAATTCAAGCACTAGTTCCGGATCACGCCGCCAACCCTCCGGAGAGGCGACGTCTTCGATTCGATGTTGGTACCAAAGGCCATCAGCATCACGGAAGGTGGAAATTCCACTCTCCGCGCTGATACCAGCGCCGGTGAGGACAATTAGTTTTTTCATTCGTCTGACTGAAATTTATTTGCTTACAAGATCGTCCGCACACACGCGGCGCGATTTCAATTTATTCTCGCTGGGCAGTTCCCAATTTACTGTTTTTAATACTGTATCCAAAATAAATGACCAGCCCGGCTATTAGCCAGATCAAAAAACCAAACCAACTGTGCGCCGGTATCTGCGCCATCATGTAAAAACAAAATACCAGCCCGAGTACGGGAATCAGTGACAGCCGGAAACGAACGCACAAAACGGCAAGGTAGCCGCATACCAAGATAAAAAGCCACATCGGAATTTTGTGTTGAAACAAGCGCCAGCCGGATTCATACTTGTGGGCTGCCGGCGCTGGCATCGCGGCAACGGCAGCCTGGTACTGGTCGGCCTCGAGCTGCTCAAAATATGCAGCCAGATCGCCGCCCGCCGCCTGAAACTCGGCCGTCGCGTTGCTTTCAAAATATAACCGGATTTCCTGCACCTCCTCCCGGCTGAGATTTTGCAGAATTTGCGCGGGCGCATGCGCCTGCGGGGCGTTGGTCAGCCAGTCCGCTGTCTCCGCTCGATGAAACAGCGCCAAATATCCGGCAATAGCTGCCAACATCAGGGGGAAAATAAACTTGCTGTTGATATACGGCGCCCGAAACCGACCGCGGGGCGCATCCGGTTGCATCTCCAAGCGGAGCACGCCTGCACACACCAGTACAAATGCAAACAAAGTACCCATACTGCACAAATCCAAGACCGTGTCGCTCGGGATGAACAGCATCGGTACCACCACAAAAAGTCCGGTGATGATCGTCGAAAATGCCGGGGTTTTGTACTTCGGATGAATTTTGGCAAACCGCCCCGGCAGCAGCCCGTCGCGGCTCATGGTCATCCAAATCCGTGGCTGGCCCAATTGAAATACCAAAAATACGCCCGCCATCGCAATGACTGCGCTGACTGCAATGATGCCCGACAGCCATTTCAGGTTGCGACTTTCAAAAACGTAGGCCAGCGGATCATTGACGTTCAGTTCTTTGTAATTTACCATGCCGGTCAGCACCAAGGCAATCAGGATGTATAAACCGGTGCAAATAAGAATAGCGTACGCCATGGCCTTCGGCAGGTCGCGTTGCGGATTTTTGCACTCCTCGGCCGTGGTGGATAAGGCGTCAAAACCAATATATGCAAAAAATACGGAGGATACGCCGGCCATCACGCCCCCAAAACCGTTGGGCGCAAAAGGATGCCAGTTGGCTGTGTCCACATAAAATGCGCCTACAATGATGACCAACAAGACCACCACAATCTTCAAGACGACCATCAAATTGCCTGCGTTTTTTGACTCCCGGATGCCGATATACACCAGCGCGGTAATTAGAACCGACATGACGATGGCCGGGAGATCGAGGATCATGCGCAGGGCGCCCAACCGGGGCGCTTCCGTCCAGGCGCGGTACGACTCCAACTGCGCGCGGGTCAAATCTGCCTGCGCCGTCCCGCCCTTCAGCAAGCCATCGGCTTCCGCAAAACCATTTCGGGCCGATACATAGTCTATCGTTGCCCAATCCGGAATATGCCATCCGGCGCTTTCGCACAGGCTGGTGAAATAGCCCGACCAGCTGACGGCCACGGTGATATTACCGACTGCATATTCCATAATCAGCGCCCAACCTATAATCCAGGCAATCAGTTCGCCGAAAGCTACATAAGAATAGGTGTAAGCACTGCCGGAAACCGGCAGCATGGAAGCAAATTCCGCATACGCAAACGCAGCAAATCCGCAGGCCAGGGCTGTAAAAATAAATAGAAAAAGTACGGCCGGCCCCCCGTTGTAACTCGCCGAACCGATGGTGCTGAAAATACCGGCGCCGATGATCGCGGCAATGCCCAGCGCGGTCAGATCTACAACGCCGAGGCTTTTGTGCAAGCCGGTTCCTTCCGCTTCGCTTTGTTGCACGGAGGCGACCGCTTGCTCGATGGTCTTTTTTCTAAAAATGGATTGTAAAAATGACATGCCGGCAGTATAGTTTTTTCAAAAACGCCACAAAATAACTTGTTCCCGGCATTTTGAACAGATTTCTTAAAATTCTTTGCGCATCTTAAGCGAAAAAACCATTGGCAGGATATTTTCCAGCCCCTGAATGCGGTAGTTTCCGTCCTCCCCGCGCACTGTTTTTGCAAAGCAGTCGTATGGCGAAAAAGGGTACTCGTTTAAAAATTCCAACCGCAAACCCTGCTGCAGCAGGCTGTTCAGAATTTCGCTTAACCCGTGGTTCCAGCCATATTCGGTGTACTGGATCGGCGCGTTTCGGTCGGCGTATGTGCCGGTTTGCGCAGTCTCGATGACCCCGGCGTTGTGATACGGATACTTTAGATAAGCCATGTCGTCGTCCAGCATCCACAGTACCGGATGGAAATCGGCCATGTAAAAAAAACCGCCCGGCCGCAGGAAGTGCGCGATCACCGCCGCCCAGGGTCGCAAATCGGGCAGCCAGCCGATCGTGCCGTACGACGTGAAAACGATATCAAACTGCCCCTCCAGGTGCGCGGGCAGATCATAAACGTTGCAACACACAAAATGAGCCGGAATATGCAGCTCGGCCGATAAGGACCGGGCGATTTCGATCGCCTGGTCGGACAGGTCGCAGCCGCTTACTTCAGCGCCTTCCCGTGCCCACGACAGCGTGTCCTGCCCAAAATGACACTGCAGGTGCAGGAGCTTCTTCCCGCGCACATCGCCTACCTCCTGCAACTCAATGGCTTGCAGACTGGTTTTGCCGCGCCTCCAGTTTTCCATATCATAGAAATCGGAATGCAGGTGCGCCTGCGCGCGTTGGTTCCAACTCTTGCGGTTGGCTTCGATGTAGTGCTGTTCGTCCATTGTGGAAACGCTGTTCGGGGCAAAAGTGGAAATAATTAGAGAAATTTTATTTTAAAAAATACCTTTGCAGGGAATCCAATCAACAAATTAATTTCTCCGGATGCACACCATCGCCGTCTTTTGCGGCGCCAATAAGGGCGTCGAACCTGTTTTTGCGGAGCAAGCCGCGCTACTCGGTCAATATCTGGCCGAACGCAACATCCGCGTGTTGTTCGGCGGCGGTTCTGTCGGACTCATGGGCGTGCTGGCCGACGCCGTCCTGGCGCACGGCGGGCCAATCACCGGCGTCATCACCGAACAACTGTTTAACCTGGAACTCGGGCATCCCGGCGTGCACGATATGATCGTGGTAGAATCCATGGCCGAACGCCGAACGCTGTTAATTAAAGGCACCGACGGGGTGATTACCCTGCCCGGCGGGTATGGCTCGATGGACGAATTTTTCGAGGCGCTGACGCTGGCGCAATTACACCAATACCGCAAGCCGGTGGGGCTGCTGAACACCGAAGGATACTATGATCCGCTGATCCAAATGCTCGATCAAATGGTGCGGCACGGATTTCTCAAAGAGCAAAACCGACGCCTGTGCCTGGATGCGCCCACTGTCCCGCAGCTCCTGGATCAAATTGCGGCCTACGAATACCAGGCAGCTGCTAAATGGCTGTAAGAGCGCATGCACAGGATTTTCTCGCCGAGCCAGTAGTGATGCATTTTTATCATTTTTAAAGTAATTGGCTCCGGCTATCCGCCTTCAAAAAGGCAAAAACAAAAAATACGACTATTTTTGCTGTCTGCGGAAAAGCCTATATATGCTCCTATGCAAGCTTACCACAACCTCCTCCGACATATTCTCGAACACGGTACAGAAAAAAGCGACCGTACCGGTACCGGCACGATCAGCGTGTTCGGTTATCAGCTGCGCTTTAATCTCCAGGATGGATTCCCGCTGGTGACTACCAAAAAAGTGCACCTCAAAAGCGTCATCTACGAACTGCTGTGGTTCCTGAAAGGAGACACCAATATCGGCTACCTGAAGGAGCACGGCGTCAGTATCTGGGACGAATGGGCCGACGAAGGGGGCAACCTCGGTCCGGTGTATGGAAAACAATGGCGATCCTGGGCACGCCCGGACGGCGGTGCAATTGACCAAATCGCCGCGCTGACGGACACCCTGCGCAAAAATCCCGACAGCCGCCGGATGGTCGTGTCTGCCTGGAATGTCGCTGATCTTCCCGAAATGGCCCTGGCGCCCTGTCACTGTCTTTTCCAGTTTTATGTGGCAGATGGTAAACTCTCCTGCCAACTGTACCAGCGCAGCGCCGATGTGTTCCTGGGGGTACCATTTAATATTGCCTCGTATGCCCTGCTGACCCTGATGCTGGCGCAGGTAAGCGGCTTGCAGGTCGGCGATTTTATCCATACCTTCGGCGATGCGCATATTTACAGCAACCATTTGGAACAGGTGCAGCTGCAACTATCCCGAGCGCCTCGTCCGCTTCCGCAAATGACCCTAAACCCGGCGGTGCAGGATATTTTCGCTTTTGAATATGAGGATTTCACGCTCACCGGCTATGATCCCTGGCCGGGAATCAAAGCGCCGGTCGCGGTATAGCGCCGGTTATCCCTTCCATCGCCCTGGATCGGCCTCGCGCATCACTTGAAGCACGGCTTCGAGCAAGTCCTCTACTTGCGGTTTGGAGAAATAGTCGCCGTCTTGTCCGTATGCCGCGCGATGCTCCCGGGCAGCCAGGGTGATCGGCGCCGAATCGAGGAATCGGTACGCGCCTTGTTCCTCCAACACCTGCTGCATCATAAAGGCCGAGGCCCCGCCGGGCACGTCTTCATCCAAAAACAAGACCCGGTTTGTTTTTTGAATCGCCTTCGCGCAGAGTTGGGGGAGATCGAAAGGCAGCAGGGTTTGCACGTCTATCACCTGCAGCGAAATACCGTGTGGCGCGAGTAGATCCGCCGCTTCGAGGGCAACGCGGACGCAAGCGCCGTAAGTAATCACCGTCATATCTTCGCCTTCGCGCAAGATTTCCGGTACGCCGAGCGGTACGGTGAACGCGCCGATATTATCCGGCAGGCGCTCTTTTAGTCGGTAGCCGTTGAGGCACTCCACCACGATGGCCGGGTCGTCGCTCTGCAGCAGGGTATTGTACATGCCGGCCGCCTGCGTCATGTTGCGGGGTACGCAAACGTACATGCCGCGCAGGGCGCCCAGCATCATACCGAGGGGTGATCCGGCATGCCAGACGCCCACAAGCCGGTGGCCGCGCGTCCGGATAATAGCCGGAGCCGCCTGTTGGTTATTGGATCGCCAGCGGATCGTGGCGAGATCGTCGGACAGCGCCGTCAGGCCATAGAGCAGGTAGTCGAGGTACTGAATTTCTGCGATGGGGCGGAGGCCACGCATCGCCATACCGATGGCTTGGCCCATGATCGTCCACTCGCGGATACCCGTGTCAAACACCCGTTCGACGCCGTATTTTTGTTGTAACCCGCGGAAGCCCTGGTTGACGTCGCCGATATGGCCGACGTCCTCGCCGAAGGCAAAAAGTTCAGGGTAGCGCGCCAAATTGGCGTCAAAACAAGCGTTTAGCACCTCAAAACCATCTTTCAGCGGTGCATTTTCGCCAAATTGCGCGGGCACGGTTGGTACCCGGAGGGCAGATTTTGCACTGTCGCTGTACAGGTAATCGCTATACCAGCTGCGGCCGAGGCGGGTTTCTTCGCCGATAAAATCAAGCAGCGCGCTGATGGCGGGGCCTTGCATACCCGGGAGGGCGAAGTGCATGCGGCGGGCGTATTTCACCAGCTCATATCGGAGCAGGTCGCGTTTCGCAGAGAATTCTCCGGCGATATCCAAAAGTTGCGGCAAGCCGGAATATGCCGCGCGCAATTGTTCAACAATCATTTCCAGTGCGCGACGGCGTTCGGCAACCGCGCCGTGGTAAGCTTGAAAAATTCGTTGCGCAGACTCCTGCACTTCTTTTCTGGCTTCCGTTTTGATCTGGTTGATTTCCGCCTCGGTGGCGATGCCGGCCTCGAGCATCCAGTTTTCCATGCGCCGGTTGCAATCGTAGGCCTCTTCCCAGGCCAGTCTTTCCGGGCTTTTGTAGCGGCGGTGGTCGCCGGAGGTGGAGTGGCCGAGTTGTTGCGTCACTTCCTGGATATGCAGTAGTGCGGGGCGGTGGGTGCGGCGCATGTTGCCGATCACTGCTGTGTACACCTGGCACAGCGCGGGATAATCCCAGGCTTTTGCGGTGAATATATCTACGCCGTCCTCGCCGTCCAAGCCGCGAAGCGCCTCGGAGATACTGTCTTTAGCCGTTTGGTATTTGCGGGGTACCGAGATACCGAACCCATCGTCCCACACCGAGACTGCCAGCGGAACCTGCAGTACTCCGGCGGCGTTCAGGGTTTCCCAGAATACGCCTTCCGAAGTCGAGGCGTCGCCGATAGTGCAAAAAACGACTTCCTGGCCATTTTCGGAGAGATTGCCGGACAAGGCCGGGTTTTCTCGGAATTTTTTGGAGGCAAACGCCAAGCCGAGTCCGCGTGCCATTTGTCCGGCGGTCGGAGAAATGTCCGATGATACATTGAAACGATTTTTCAGATCGAGCCAGCGCCCGTCCCGATCAATCGTTGCGGTGGAAAAATGGCAGTTCATCTGGCGGCCGCCGGACATGGTATCGGTCTGCGGATCGCCGTAAAGTTGCGCGAAAAAATCGTCGAGCGTCATGAGCCCGAGCGCCATCATCAGCGTTTGGTCGCGGTAATACCCCGCGCGAAAATCGCCGGGCCGCCAGGATTTTGCCATGGCGACCTGCGCCACTTCCTTTCCGTCGCCGATGATGCCAAAATTCGCCCGTCCGGTGAGCACTTCTTTGCGCGCCAGAATGCTCGCTTCCCGGCTGAGCACGCAAATGCGAAAATCGCGCAGGACATCCTGGCGGTAGGATTCCGTCATAACGGGGGGCTTTTCCTGTTGTTTTTTGGCGCGGGACGCAGATTTCGATTGAAGCATTGTTGGATAGGGCGTAAAAAATGCAGAAAAATTGTTTGCACGGCGAAAAAAGCCCGAACACAAACTATTCTTTGGCAAAAAAACCGAACTCGAATAAGCCGCAAAAGTAAGAAAAATATCCGGTGTTGTTTTCAAAATTTTCTTTGGATTGCACTGCGCCGACACGCTGCGGGGAACGTTCCGGATAATTTGGCGAACCAGACGTTTAAATCGCTGATTTTCAGCATTTAATTGAAAATATAAAATTACTTTGGCTTTTTTGCGTACACGGCGGGTTTTAATTTTTTAAAAAAATAGCCGTAGCCAAAAATATTTTGGCTTAATTTTGCGCCCAAATTTGCCTTAAAACAGCAATGATTTATTCTGTCTTGTCTGTTCCAATTTTCAGGAACTGACCTCGGCATGCGCAGATGAATTGTTGCGCAAACATTGTAACCGTATGTCAAACGAACCAACCGTTCGCTACAGCGAGGAAGATCTGCAGGAATTCAAGGTACTCATCGAACAAAGATTGGCCGAGGCCAATCAGGAATTGGATTTTCTCGGACAGCAAATCAACGAGCTGAACGAAAACGGATTCAACCAGCAGGGAGGCGACAAAAACGACGACGCAACCATCCATTCCGATTTGGAATTTCTTCAACGGATGGCTACCCGGCAGCAAAGACTGGTCGTGGATCTGCGCAACGCCCTGCTGCGCATCCAAAATAAAACGTATGGGATTTGTACCGTAACCGGGCAACTGATTGATAAAAACCGCTTGCGCCTCGTGCCGCATGCAACAAAAACCGTGGACGGGAAAAATATCGCCAATGCCGGTAAACTTGCCGTGCCCACCGAATCCAGCAGCGGGGAACCCTTCCCCGATCCGGCCGATATGGAACGGCCCGCCAAACCCATCGGCGATAAAGTACGGCTAAACGCCACTAAACGACCCGCTCAAAAAGAAGACTGGGAGATGGATAGCGATACCATCGAAAATGCCGGATACAACGCACCGAAATTTGAAGACGACGACGAGTAAATCGCTTCGTTTTCGGGAAAGTAACTGGTTAGCAGGATCGCTGTCTGGCGAAAAATGGATCCTTTTGTGGCTCAGACGCGACCTGCTAACCCGTTACTCGGGAAAAATATTGAAATCTGTTGAAAATCAGGCCTGTAATCCTTGATTCGCTTCCTCGTATGTTTTGACCAACCCGAAACGAAAAAACCTTTTTCCAAGAATTTCCGTTGTATTCGCGCTCAAAAGCACTACTTTTGCGGCCTGTTTTTGCAAGCCCTGTTTGGCTTTTATCTAATACGCAGTAAATTAAGCACATGGGAGATACCGTTTTTCCGGACGATTGGCGCCTCGAACAACAGGAATGGCTGGAGGCCCTGGAGGAAGTACTGGAGGGCCGCGGCAAAGCCGGCGCCGAGGAATTGTTTCAGAATCTGCGCTACCTGCTGGCCCGCCGCGGTGCGGCCACCGGCGGCGCCGCGCTGAATACGCCGTATAAAAATACGATTGCGCCGGAAGATCAGCCGACTTATCCCGGGAACCTGGAATTAGAACGCCGGATCGAAAATGTCATTCGCTGGAATGCACAAGCCATGGTACTGCAGGCCCAAGATAAAAATCTGGCGCTTGGCGGCCATATCGCCACCTATGCCGCCTCGGCAACGATGTATGAAGTGCTGAAAAACCACTTCCTGCGCAAACGCTCCGCCGACTATGGCGGGGATCTGGTTATGATCCAAGGCCACGCTTCCCCGGGCTTTTACGCCCGCGCAGTGTGGGAAGGCCGACTCTCGCTCCAATCTATCGCCGATTTTCGCCAGGAAACGCTGGGCGGCGTCAGCTCGTACCCACACCCGCGCCGTATGCCCAAATTCTGGCAGGCGCCCTCCGTATCTATGGGATTGGGGCCTATGACCGCCATCTATCAGGCGCGCTTTATCAAATACCTCGAAACCCGCGGACTAAAACCCAAAAACGGCGGAAAAGTCTGGCACTTTATCGGTGATGGCGAAATTGATGAACCGGAAATCTACGGCACCATCGGTATTGCCGCCCGCGAAAATCTCGATAACCTGGTCTTTGTCGTAAACTGTAATCTCCAACGCCTCGACGGCCCGGTGCGCGGCAATGGCAAAATTATCCAGGAGGTAGAACGCCATTTCTACGGCGCCTCTTGGGAAGTCATTAAGGTGGTCTGGGGCAGTGAATGGGACGAAATCCTCGAAAAAGACGAGGACGGCGCCCTGCTCGCCCGGCTGGAATCGCTGGTGGACGGCGACTTCCAGGAACTATCCAACCTCGACGGCGCCGGTATCCGCAAAAAACTCACAGGCGAGAACCCGCGCATCGCCGAACTGCTCGCACCCTACTCCGATGAACAAATAAAGAATATGCGCCGGGGCGGACACGATCCGCTCAAAATATACGCCGCCTACGACCGCGCGGTGAAATCCGGCAAACCGGTGGCTATCATTGTCAAAACGGTCAAAGGCTATGGCATGGGCAAGGCCGCTGAAGGCAAAAATAAGGCGCACCAAACGAAAGACCTGAGCGTGGAAAGCCGCATCGAAACGAAAAATCGCTACGGTATCCCCATCAGTGACGAAGAGGCAAAAGCCGCAGCGTTCTGGTATCCCAGCCCGGACGATCCCGCAACGAAGTATCTGCTCGAACAAAGACAAAAACTCGGCGGATTCCTGCCCGAACGCTCAGAAGATTGCCTGCCCTTCCAACTGCCCGATCTGAACCTGTTCGATAAACAACTCCAGGGCAGCAGCGCCTCGGCCGGAAAATCGTTCTCCACCACCGCGGCCATGATTGATATCATGACCCAACTGATCCGCCAACCGGAAACCGGGAAGTATATTGTGCCGATCGTACCGGATGAAGCGCAAACCTTCGGGATGGAACCGCTGTTCAATTCCGCGCAAATCTGGAACCAGCAAGGCCAGAAATATACGCCGCTGGAAATCGGAATTTCGGTTATTAAATACAAGGAGTCGCCGCAGGGACAAGTGCTGCAGGAAGGGATTAACGAAGATGGCGCCACAGCTTCCTTTACAGCGGCAGGCACGGCATACGCGCTGCACGGCCTCCCCATGATCCCGTTCTATATCTACTACTCGATGTTCGGATTCCAGCGCGTCGGGGATATGGTCTGGGCCGCCGCGGATATGCTCACCAAGGGCTTCCTGCTTGGCGCCACAGCCGGCCGCACGACGCTGAATGGCGAAGGATTGCAGCACCAGGACGGCCACTCGCACCTGATCGCTCAAACGGTACCCGGCGTGGTTTCCTACGACCCGGCCTTCGCGTTCGAGTTGGCAGTGATCGTTCACGATGGTATCCGCCGGATGTACATCCAAAACGAACACGTTATTTATTATATCACGCTCTATAACGAAAATCTGCTGATGCCCGCCATGCCGGAAGGCGTAGAAGATGGCATCAAACGGGGGCTGTATCGCTTCCTTTCATCGGGCAAAACAACTAAAAATGGCGTGAAAGCCCACCTCATCGGCTCTGGCGTGATCTTGCAGCAGGTGTTGGACGCCGCTGAAATTCTGGAGTCCGAAGGCGTCAGTACCGATATCTGGAGCGCGCCTTCTTGGAGCGAACTTTACCGCGATGCCCTCGCCTGCGAACGCTGGAATCTGCTGCATCCCGGAGAAAAAGAAAAAACACCTTATGTACAGGAGGCGCTGAAAGGTGCAGAAGGGGTGTTTGTTGCCGCCAGCGACTGGGTGAAACTGACCCCGGGCGCGCTGCAAAAATGGATGCCGCAGGATTTTCTGGCGCTCGGAACAGACGGGTTCGGCCTTTCCGAAAGTCGTGAAAATTTGCGCGACTATTTCGAAATAAGTCCTAAGTACATCGCTTTCGCCGCCGTGCGCCTACTGGAAAAACAGGGAAAGGTCAACGCAAAAGCCGTCAAGGATTTTATGAAAAAATACGGCATCGAGTCAGATAAAAAAGATCCGATGCGCGTCTGATCATGCGTATCCTGCTCACGATGGCCCTGCTCCTGCATATCCCGGTCTGGCGCCTGCAAGCGCAACAGGCGACACTCCCCATGCCTGCCATACGGGTCGCCGTGATTGGCTCTTCCACGGCGGCAGGCACAGGCGCCAGCACGCCAGATAGCGCCTGGGTAAGGAGATACAGCGCCTATTTGCAAGGAGCCTTTCCGGAAAGCGATGTCCTCAATTTGGGTAAGGGCGGGTATTCCAGTTATCAACTGCTCCCCGATGGCGCCGGACCATTTCGGGCGCGCCCTGTTGTGGACAGCAGCCGAAATATCTCCCGGGCAATCGCCTTCCGCCCGCACGCCGTAATCGTCAACCTGCCCTCCAACGATACCGTATCCGGGCATTCCGCAGAAGAGCAATTGGATAACCTGGAAAAAATAGCCCTCGAGAGCCTCCAGAATGGCGCCTTCGTATGGGTCTGCACCACCCAACCCCGGAACCTGCCCCCAGACCGGATGGCCACTCAAAAGACCGTGCGCGATGGCATCCTAAAACGCTTCGGTCCTTTCGCAATTGATTTATGGACGCCCCTCGCAGCGCCGAACGACTCGCTGGCCGTACGCTTTGACGCCGGCGATGGCGTCCACCTGAATGATGAAGGCCATGCAGTCGTCTATAACCAGGTTGTCCAAAAAAATATTCCGGGTATGCTCGCGCAATTTTGGCAAAATACCCTGCCGGCTGCAGAACTCTTGGAGACTGCCGCGCAAACAACTGCGCACCCGGTTGCAAAAGGTTGCCTCGGCGTACTCGCGCACCGTTTGCGCGGGTGGGGGAGAAGCCGTGATTGAAATGGCAGGGCGTGTTTTTTTTTTTGCCAGTGGATATTACCCGCCATTTTCGCCGAGTTCCAGCACGACCTTGCCCACCGTCTTCCCAGTCTGAAACATTCGGATCGCCTCCCGGGCGTCCTCGAAGCGATACCGATGCCCCACATGCGGCGGCGGCAAACGTAGTTCGGCCAATTCCCCCAGTAATTGGTGCATCAGCGGCGCGCGCTCGTATAGCCAGATCAGGTTGAAGCCCAGGATACCCGCATTTTTATTCGGCAGCGACTGCGGATCTATCTTCGGCCGGGTCAGCCAGTGCCGTAACATGTGCAGGATATTGGGCTTGTCGCCCACAGTTGTGTATCGCGCGGATCCGAACACGACGATGCGGCCCATTGGCGCCAGCATATCGTACGGAATGGTAAAGTAACGGCCGCCCACGCTGTCCATTACCAACTCCAGCGGTCGCCCCTCGAGCG
>JBEIDF010000022.1:0-32578 GCA_040383605.1 Lewinellaceae bacterium | reverse complement strand
TTATCGGAAAATATAACGCAACCCCACGCCGCCCATCGGCTGCCCGTTGAAGAAAAAACTGCCATTCACCGTCAGGGGTATTCTTCCAATCGGGTGGCGGAAACTCAGCAACACGCCGGCTCTGGCGTTGTTTTCTCCGGAGGTATAGGCGATGCCGCCGCCCAGGTTTTTGGCGCCGGTCGGGTCGCGGAAACCAAAATGCAGCGTGCTGCTGTAAGAAGGTTCCGGATAAATGAGGAGGCCGGCGTGTTGGTAGCTGTCGAACACGATGTGAAAATAGTCCACTTTGCCGAATCGCAATCCCAGGGTGGGCAGCACTTTTTCCTGCCGAGCGCCAGGTTGGATACCTCGGCTCGCAAAAAGCGCCCCGGCGCTGATTCCAAATCCTCTGCCGTCCCAGCGCATATAGGGATTTGCACCCCGGAATGTAAAGTCGTCGGCCGGGTAATCGGGCGATTGTGAAACGCCGGTGATGGCTCTCAGGCCAAACCCCAATTTTCCGCGTTCCAGCGGGATGTTGTACGAGGCATCGAACGCCACAGAATTGGTCTGAATTTTGTATTTTTCCCGGGAGGTGATATTGCCGTCGCAGTCTTTCGAAACAATTTCCCGTTGATAAGATCCGGATACGCCACCCAAACCAAACTCAAACCAGTTGGCCTTTTTTTCGGGAGTAGGCCGGAAGTCAGCCGGCGGAACCGTGTCGTTCGCCGGTTTTCCCACGCCCAGGGTATCCAACGGCACGATCAAGAGGGCGATGCCGGCGGCGGACAAGAGGCCGGCGGAGGTGCGCGATGCCGCGCTGCCGATCCAATCCCGGCGCAGCGCCTGTGCAAGCGTATAAACAACCGGTGCGGTAACCAACAGGAGAATCAGCCTTTCCTCCAAACTCAACAAATCACTGCACGCCAAAGCGCTTGCCAACGCAGCGAAGAGCAAAACGGCGCGCAACGGCATGGACCCACTCGGCGCCGACAACGCGCGGCTGACCGGTCGGCGGCTTTCATTGCGCCAGTAAGCGTACACCATGAGCGCCGCCACAAAGAGCGCGAACCATTGCGTCAGCGGCAGGCCGCCGAATACCGTGCCCAAAATCCCCCGATTGCTGCCCGTTTCCCGGAAAAATTCCACGAAAAAACGATTGGTCGCCAAGGCGCCTAAAGTCAAGAAACCCAAACTGCCCGCACTTTTGAATCGGTCGCGCAGACGCCAAAGCACAAGAAAAGCCGCAATGCCAAATCCTGTAACGAATAATTGAACGGGCAGCACAGGCAGTGAGACGGATGCGTCAGCGCCAAGAAGGCCCTCTCCCGATTGCCATGCAAATGCCGGCGTCTGCGGTGTGTAACAGACGCCCCAGCCGCCCGGACTAATCTCGCCAAAGCAACAGCCGGCAAAAAAACAGCCGATGCGACTCACCGCCGCGGCAAGTAACAGGGGAACCAGCAAAACATCTATACTCGCGGCCGGCAGGCGGAACCATTTCCGCAGCAGAAAAAAAACAGGAAGCGCCAGCAATCCGCCTCCAATCGCCGTTTTTCCTACGTGCGCAGGAAGCCCCTCGCCCCGCCCCAGGGCCTGCCAGTCGGAAATCGTAAACGCCCCCAAACGCTCGCCAAGCAGCATGGCCACGTAGGTGACCGCCAGCACCGTGATCCACGAGGGCATGTCAAAACCCCGGCGTTTACCCTCGTGCCATTGAAGGGTGAAGGCGATTAAAATGCCCGCCACCATGGCGGTATTCCAAATGAGGGCAGACTGAAAGTCAGATAAGTGCAGTGAAAAGTTCATGTCGGTTTTGTTTAATTACACAAAGGTAAAAACCGACAAAAGCTGCGCCCGATGATCTGGCGCACTTGAAAGGGTGATAATTGCTGGGTTACCTGTTTAGACATGCTCTTACAACAGATGTAAGATTTTTTGAAAAACAGCAAAAAACCCACCATTTTTGACCCGGCGAGAAAATCCTGGGCATGCGCTGATAAGTGGTCTCAGCGGGAATCGAACCCACATCTAAGGTTTAGGAAACCTCTATTCTATCCGTTGAACTATGAGACCAGCGGGATTGGGGAATTGGGATTGCGGATTACGGATTTGGGATTGCGGGTTATTTCTTTAAATATGGCGGAAATAACCCGCAATCCCAAATCCGTAATCCGCAATCCCAATTCCTAAAATCCGTCCATCCCATCCTCCGCCCGCGTATTCTTCCGCTTAAACAGCGAAGTATCAAACTTGCCGAAGCGGTACGAGAAATTCAATCGCGCCAGCTGGGGGTCGCGCAGGCGCCAGTTTTCCTGGGTGAAAAATGCCGACTGCGTGAACGCGCCGCTCCGGCGACTGCGGAAAATATCCTGCACGGCAATAGAGATCGAACCTTTGCGGTTGAGGATATCTTTGCGCAGCGAAACATCCACAAACCACACAGGAATGGAATAACCCTGTGCCGTGGAACTCGGCCCGCCGTGCCAGCCGCCCCCGCCACCCCAGCGGTTACCGCCGCCAACGGCAAAGGCCGTCCGACTTTGATACTCGCCGTTGATCTGCAAGGTATAGCTTTTGGGAAATTTGATGTTGATGTTTTCTTTGATAAACCAGGTAAATTGGTCTATTTTCAGGTTCGCCTCCACGTTGGATGCGTCCACCACGGAGTTATAAGCGTTTAGATTGGTCGTCACATCCAGCACTTTGCCAAAGGTATTCTTGATCGTGATCTCGGCGCCGTAGGCTTGGCTCGAGTTGGCGTTTTGGTAAGACGCCACCACGGCATCGCGGCCCAGAAATTCGTTGTACTCCGTGAATTGGTAGCCGGCAATCAGGTTGTTCGACTGCTTGTAGTACACCGTCAACAGGTAGTTGTGTTTGGCACTGAGGATATTTTGATAAGACAGCTCCAGGGAGTTGGTAAATTCCGGCCGCAAATCGGGATTGCCGCGCGACAGCAACAGGGAGTCAGAAAAGTCCGGAAAAGGAATCAACTGAAAAAAGCTGGGCCGGTTCACGCGGCGGGAGTAATTCAGTTGGATATTATCCTGTTCATTGACTTTGTAGGTGAGGAACAGGCTCGGAAACAGGCTGAGCGGAAACTGGTTCTGGAAGGTGGAGTCCACGTCGAGGAGTTCGCCGGTGTAGAACGAACTTTCCGCGCGCAGGCCCGCCTGATAGCCCCATTTGGCAAACGAATGGCTCAGGGTAGAGTAGGCGGCATACACCTGGTCGTCGAAGCGGTAGCGGTCGGCGAAACCGGGCACGCGCACGAAATTGTTGTCGCCGTAGATAAACTCAAAGTTTTCGTTGCTGCTGTTGTAGTTGCGGATGGCTGCCCGCAGGCCGGATTCCAGTTTCAAGGCAGAACTCAGCGGGTTCACGAAGTCGGTCTGTATCGTAAAAAACTGATTGGTCCCGCGGCCCAGTTGTTTTTGCTGGGTTTCGAAGGTGGGATATACCGTTCTGAACGCGCCGTCGGTGCCGTTGCTGCTGGAGTTGAAATTGAGATCGGCCGTCAGTTCTTTGCCTTCTTTGGGAAAAAGTTTTTTGTAGGCGATCTGCGCGCCGAAGTTGTTCCAGTAGCGTTCGGAGCCTGCGGCACGCCGGGCGGTTCCGGTGCGGATGCCGGTCGAATACAGCGTATCGGTGTCTATGCGCTGATCGTCGTCGTTGTCAAAATTGCCGCCATTGTAGTTACCGCTGAAAGTCAGCGTATTGCGGTTGTTGATAAACCAGTCGAGGCCCGTGCGCACGGAGGAAAAGAGGCGGTCGGACACAATATGGCTGCTTTGCAGCACGTCCGTCTGCGGATCGCCGAAGCGGTTGAGTCGGGTGGTCTCGCCGTCGGTCAGGGATCGGCGGAGGTTGTAGTTGCCGCCGAGGAACACGTTGATTTTATCCTGCCGCGCATTGATATCCAAGCCGCCGTTGTACCGCGCGCGGCTGTCTATGCCGGCGCGTGCGGTGCCGTTGTAGCCCACGCGGCGGTCCTTTTTCAGTACGATGTTCACGATGCCGGCGTTGCCGCCTGAGGCGTCGTATTTGGCCGAGGGGTTGGTGATCACCTCCACGGTCTCGATAGCGTCGGCCGGAATTTGATCCATGCTCAGGTTGGTGGGCCTGCCGTCCACGAAGATCTGCGGGGCGGCATTTCGGAGCGCGATATTGCCGTCTATGTCCACGGTGATCGAGGGAACATTTCGGAGCGCGTCTTCCGCCGTACCGCCGGCGGCGATGGCGTTTTTATCTACCCGGTACACTTTTTTATCGAGCGCCAGGGTCACTGAAGCGGCCTCTCCGACAATGGTTACCTCTTTCAGCGTTTCCGCAGAGGGTTTCATGCGGATATTGCCGAGATCTACGTTGGTGTTTCGGCCGAAGGCGATTTTTTGTGTCACCGGCTCGTAGCCCATGTACGTGATTTTCAGGGTATAATCGCCGCGCAGGGGGATGTTTTCAAAGTTAAATTCGCCGTTTTCGCGGCTGAGCTGACCGGCAATCACCACCTCTTGTTTTTGGCGGGTCAGGCTGTCCATTTTCATGGCAACCAGTTGCACGCCGGCGTAGGCCAGGGGTTTTCCCGTGAGATCGTCGAGGATTCGGCCGTAAAACCGGCCGTTGACCGCAGGGCCTGCTTGGCGGCCCTGCCAGGCCGGATTTTGCGCAACCACGGCGGCGCACCAGAAAATAGATAAGGTAAAAAGCGCAACCGAAAGATGCGGAAAACGAGTCAATCGCATGAAAGAGGTTTTATTTGTACTGTGAAAGCGAGAAAAAATCGATGGGCGCAGACCGTGGATTAAAAAACTTTTCCGGCGACCACCAAACAATTGAATTATTTGTATAAACAACGTTTTTGCATCCCGGGTTCACAATTCGTCATGGGAAGGTAAAATTTGCACAAGCGCTCATCCTTTTGCCCGTTCCAGTTCCACCTCCCGGCGTTCGACCAGGGGGACGTTTTTGACGGCCATTTGCAGGGTATTTCGGATGCGTTCTTCAAACAGGACGACTTTACCTTTTTTCAGGTTGGCGATCGTATCTTCGTTGTAGTGTCGGACGGTGATGAGTTCAAGCCCGTCTTCCACCTTGCAGCGAAATTCGTCCTGGATATCGCGAATAAAGGATTCGATCCGGTCTTTTACATTCGGCACGCAGATGGTAAAGCTGATGGCTGTATTTTGCATGCTGTTGACGAAAATGCGCAGATCGGCCAGTTTAGCAAACAAGCGGGCCATGTGCTGCTCCGCCACGAAGGAGTAGTCGCGGGTACTAATATGCACCAGCGCCTGGTTTTTTTCCACCACGATGATGGGCGGATAGGTGTCTTCGGTGTCGGAACTGATTTCCGTGCCTGCGCCGGCCGGGTCGAGGAAAGATTTTACGAACAGCGGGATGCTTTTATTCTGCAGGGGTTTGATTGTTTTGGGGTGGATCACCTGCGCGCCGTAGTACGTCATTTCGATGGCTTCCCGGTACGACAGGCGGTCGAGTTTTACCACGTTTTCGAACAGCCTCGGGTCGGCGTTCAGCACCCCAGGCACGTCTTTCCAGATCACCATTTCCTCGGCGTCCAGACAGTGGGAAAAAATAGCCGCCGAGTAATCGGAGCCTTCCCGGCCGAGGGAGGTGGTAAAATTCTCGGAGCTGGAGCCGATAAAGCCCTGCGTGAGCACAAAACCGCCCTGCGCCAGCATCGGCTCGAGGATTTTGCGTGCGCATTCTTTGGTTTTATCCCAAATCACCCAGCCTTCCCGGTAGGTATTGTCTGTTTTCACCACATCGCGGGCATCCAGCCACTGCGTGCGCATACCAACCGATTGCAGGTAGGCGGCCACGATCCGGGAGGAGACGAGCTCGCCCACGCCGATGATCTGGTCGTACATATAGTCGTAATTGGGCGCGGGCGCTTCGTCGAGCACCCATTCCGCTTCTACGAAGGTATCATTCACGGCGGCGAAGACCTCGTCGCCCGGTGCGAAGAGGTCGCGCATGAGCGCCTCGTGCTGCTCCCGGACTTTTTGCAGCAGCCCGCGCGCTTCGCCGTTTTGCGCCGCATGCGCCGCGATGACGGCCTCCAGGGCATTGGTGGTTTTCCCCATCGCGGACACGACGATCACCAAGGTTTCTTTTCGGTACATTTCCAGGATGGAAGCGACGTTTTTGATCCCTGCGGCGTCTTTCAGGCTCGCGCCGCCAAATTTGAAAACTTTCATAGTTTTTGAAAAAAATCGTGTGGGCGCGCAGGGCGTTTTGGTGAGCGTGTCCTGCGCTTGGAAAGGGCGCAAAATTATAAAAAAATGGTTTTTTGTGGGCGGGTTTTTTGGGATGGCGCGGCGCCCTAAAGGGCTTGGGACGGGCCGCGCTGAAGTGCGGAGTACCCGGCGCCCGCAATCCCCAATCCGCAATCTGAAATCCGCAATCTGAAATCCCCAATCTGCAATCAGCCATTGCGCACAAATTCCCAGGCCGCGATGCCGGCCGCTACCGCCACATTCAGCGAGTGCTTGGATCCAAACTGCGGAATTTCAATGGCGCCTTCGCACAGCGCCAGGGCCTCCGCGCCTACGCCCTCCACCTCGTTGCCCAGCACGAATGCGTAGCGCGCGCCGGGCTCCGGCTGAAAATCCTGCAGCCAGATGCGCGGTTGGGCCTGTTCCAGCGCGAACACCCGGTATCCTGCCTGTCGGAGTTGTTGGATAGCCGCGGCAGCCTGGTCAAAATGCGTCCAGGACACCGTTTCGGTGCTGCCCAGCGCCGTTTTGAAAATTTCCCGGTGGGGCGGGGTCGCGGTGATCCCGCAGAGGAACAGTTGCTCCAGCGCCAGCGCGTCTGCGGTGCGGAAGATGGAGCCAGTATTGAGGGCCGAGCGCACATTGTCGAGCACCAGCGTGAGCGGGAATTTTTCCGATTGGCGAAACGTCTCGGCGTCCGGTCGATTCAATTCTTCCATTGTGAGTTTTGTAAGCATACGCGGTGTCGCTTGGTGAATTCCTCGTAATTTTGCGGCAAGATTACCATTCATTTATTTTTTCCGGAAACATTTTGGCTTCTATCTTATGCGTTTTGACCTGATTACCGTCCTGCCGGAGTTGCTGGAAAGCCCGCTCAACCACTCTATTATGAAACGGGCGCAAAACAAAGGCCTGCTGGAGGTGCACGTGCACAACCTGCGCGAGTACGCAGAAGGCAAACACCGGCAGGTGGACGATTACGCTTTCGGCGGCGGCGCAGGCATGGTGATGAAGGTGGAGCCCATCGCGGCCTGCCTCGATAAATTGCTCGCCGAGCGCCGGTACGATGCCGTAATCTACACCACGCCCGACGGGCAAACGCTCGATCAGCCCACCTGCAACCGGCTGTCGCTCCTGGAAAATGTGATCGTGCTGTGCGGCCACTATAAAGGTGTGGATGAGCGTATCCGAGAATACTACATCAACTTGGAAATCAGTATCGGCGATTATGTGTTATCCGGCGGCGAACTCGCCGCAGCGGTCATCGTGGACGCGGTCGGCCGACTGATTCCCGGGGTACTCAACGACGAGACTTCCGCGCTATCGGACAGTTTTCAGGACGGCCTCCTGGCGCCGCCGGTCTATACGCGCCCGGCTTCCTGGCGCGGGATGGACGTACCGGAGGTACTGCTTTCCGGGCACGAACGGCGGATTGAGGAGTGGCGCTATGAACAGAGCCTGGAGCGCACGCAGCGCAGAAGGCCGGATTTGCTGCATCCGCAGTAAACGCGCTTGTTCAAATTTTGATACGGCGGCGAAATTGAGCAGGTACACCGCGGAAATCAACATTTGAACAAATTTTAAAAGCTACTCTACCTGCAAAATCTGCACGCCCTCCGTCTTCCACTGAATTTTTTTCTCCAAACCGTAACAATCCAGGCGGTTGTGATAGAAATACAGCACTTTAAAATCGGACGACACGATATCGCCGTTTTTATTGAGGCTCAACGGTTCCTGCCGGTGGTAGGCGCCCAGCTTCTTTACGCCCTCGCGGATAATCTCTGCCGGATCGCCGTGTATTTCGGGCGATAACTTGAGGCGGTGTTCCTGCTCCCACTGGACAAGGATGTCCCGGAATAGCCGGACGGTTTCTTCCACCACCTCGAAAGGGAATATATAATCGTCCGGCGGCAGGCGGAGAATGCCATAGATATCCAGTTTGGGATGCTGGTGCAGCAACAATTGGAACACGGTGAAAGCAATCAGGTGGCTGCAGAGCACCACATTTTCTGCCCGGTAGCGGTCGAGGATGCGGTCGGCGAGCAGCTTGGTGTATTCGGCTTCGCGTTGCGGATCCACGTTGATTTTTCCGGCGAACTCAAAATAAGACGCGATCTGGATTTCATGCCCGTACTGGTCGAAGCTCCGGCCGCGGGCGTCCACAAAATTGCCCAGCACGTCAATCGGTTTGCCGATGCTGAGGGTGATGTCGCTGGAAGTGGAAAAAAAGCGCCAGACAAAGCGCAGCATACTCCGGATTCGGGTGCTCTCGTCGCGCAGGCGGATATATTGCTCTTTCCCGGTGCGGCGCAGGTGCTCCTCGATCAGAAAGGGCGCCTCCAGGACGAAGTGGTAATTGATCACCACGGGTACGATGAACACCTTCCGATCGGACCCTTGGCTGCAGAGCGCGCGCTGCGCTTCCACAGCCGTGCCGAGCAGGCCCATTTTCAGATCCGCCTCGAGTGCGCCCGAGCGCGAGCGCGTGCCACCCGGGAAAAACAGGCTGTTCACGCCGCGCTGGATGCTCAGCCTGCTCATGGTTTTCAGCGTCTCCAGGTAAATCGGATTTTTTTTGCGCCGATCCAAGCGGTAGGCGCCCAGGCGGTTCATGAAATACGCGGCAGGGCCGAAATTGTACAGGTTGAGGCCGGCGCCGTAAGAAAAAGAGGGCAGACCAACGATCTGATCCATGGCATAGCCCACGAGGATAGAGTCCAGGTTGCTGAAGTGCGTGGGTACGGCGACCACCGTGCCGTGTTTGAAGAGTTCGCGGACGGTCTCGACGTCGCCGACCACATTCATGCGCTCGTGCAGTTGCCGTTTGCCGCTCCACAACCCGCGGATGATGCTTTTAGAGACGGCCGCGTTGAAGAGCCGGCTGAAAAGGAAGGTCAGAAAATTTTGGGCAAATTTGAATGTGGAGATCCGGAACGTGCCGACAATCTCCTCCGAATATCGGTGGATGATTTTTTGGAGCACCAGTTCGGCCGTCTCCCGCGCCTCCTTATCTTCCCGATCCAGACTGTACTGCACCAGTTGCTGGCTAATCCGGTTCCAAAAACTGCGCTCCGAGGGCGGATCCACCTTCCAGGGTTCCTCCTTCAGACGGATTCGTTCCAGGTAGATCGTTTTCACGATCGTGTCCGCCAGTTGTTTGAAAGGCAGATTTTTGATTTTTTCGAAGGTTTCAGCGTCTATTTGCTGAATAAAATCCGGGCGATCTTTGCTCAGCAGGTAGATCGGCCAGTCTTCGATATTTTCTATGATGCGCGGACGTAGATGAACCGGTTTCAATGGCAATAAAACTGGATGCGTGAAGGTGTCAGGTTTTCAGCGGATTTCGTTTGACGAGGCGCTGGATATAGTCCAGCAACTCTTCCCGGCCCGTGCGGTACATCGAGGAGGTGATAAAATAATCGGGCAGCGTTTCCCAGGTTTTGAGCAATTCCTGTTTAAAGTCTTCTACATTTTGCAAAAGCTTATCTTTGCCGAGCCGATCCGTTTTGGTAAACACCAGCGTGAAAGGGACGCCCAATTCGCCCAATTGATTTACAAAGGCGAGATCAATTTTTGTGGGCGGGAGCGTGGCGTCAATCAGGACGAAAGCGACCAGCAGGGTAGGGCGGTTCTGGAGGTAATCCTGGATCATGGCAGCCAGTTCTTTTTGCTTGGCTTTGGACACTTTGGCATAGCCGTACCCCGGAAGATCCACCAGGTACCACGATTTGTTGATGATAAAATAGTTCAGTAGTTGCGTTTTCCCGGGGGTTGCAGATACTTTCGCCAGGCCCTTGCGGGCAGTCAGCATATTGATCAGCGAGGATTTACCCACATTAGACCGGCCGATAAACGCAAATTCCGGGATGCCGGCCGCCGCCGGCGGGCAGTTTTTTTCTTTTGTAAAACTGGAAACAAATTCAGCCTGTCGAATCTCCATAACCGGGCAAAGGTAAAAATAAGAACCGTACGCGAGGCTTGGTTTTAGGAAATATTAAGGGGATCGTTAGGAAAAGGTTAATCCCGACCGCAACGGGTATCGTTGCGTACCAAAGTGCAACTTGTGCCGTTTTATGTATGTTAACCAACTATTTTATATGAAAAATTTCGCTTTTGCTCTCGCGCTCGCATTCCTGCCTGCAGCAGCCATCGCCCAGATTTCCTTCGGACTCAAGGGCGGCGTAAACACCCAACTCGCCCGTCCGGGCGATATCTTTGTGGATAACGGGGACACCACGTTCAATTTAGGCGTGGAAGACGTCAAATTCGGCACGCACTTCGGCGCTTATGTGCGCATCGGGGAAAAAATCTTTATCCAGCCCGAATTGATGTTTAACTCCATTCGGACCGATTTCCGCGTCGGCGAGTCCTCCGCCAGTGAAATCATCCTTAAGGAAAAATACAACAACCTCGATATCCCGCTCTTAGTCGGCTTTACTGCCGGCCCGATCCGTTTTCATGGCGGCCCGGTCGGACACTATTTCCTGAACAGCAAATCCGAACTGACGGATGTAGAAGGCTACGAGGCGCGCTGGAAACAACTCACCTGGGGGTGGCAGGCAGGTCTTACCTTCGGGAAGGGCCGCCTCTCCGGCGATCTGCGTTATGAAGGGAATTTTAATCGCTACGGCGATCATATTACCTTTTTCGGGGATGCGTACAATTTTTCGAGCAATCCGTCCAGGCTGATCCTCTCGATCAACTTCGCTTTGATCAAGTAGGGGTTCCCGCAGAACTCGCGGAGGGCGCAGAAAGCGCTAATGATTTTATTTTAAAAAATTAGCGTATTCCGCGCCCTCCGCGAGTTCTGCGGGAAATAGAGTTCTGCGGGAGATTACTACAAGTGAATCACCTCGCCGTAAGCCGCTGCGGTGGCTTCCATGATGGCCTCGCTCATCGTGGGGTGCGGGTGGATGGTCTTTAGAATCTCGTGGCCGGTCGTTTCTAGTTTGCGGGCGGCCACAACTTCCGCGATCATCTCGGTGACATTGGCGCCGATCATGTGTGCGCCCAGCCACTCGCCGTATTTTTTATCAAAAATGACTTTCACGAAACCTTCCGGCGCGCCGGCCGCTTTCGCTTTGCCGGAGGCCGTAAAGGGAAATTTCCCCACCAGCACCTCGTAGCCTGCTTCTTTTGCGGCCTGCTCTGTGTAGCCGACGGAGGCGATTTCCGGCGCACAGTAGGTACAACCGGGGATATTGTTGTAATCAATCGGCTCCACATGCATTCCTGCGATGTGCTCCACGCAGGTAATGGCCTCCGCGCTGGCCACGTGGGCGAGCGCCTGGGTGTTGAGCACGTCGCCAATGGCGTAAACGCCGGGCACGTTGGTGCGGTAAAAATCATCCACCTGGATATACCCGCGGTCGGTTTGAACGCCGAGTGTTTCCAGGCCAATGTTCTCCGTATTGGGGGTGACGCCCGCAGCACTCAGCACCACGTCGCAGAGCAGGGTGTCGGTTTTGCCGTCTTTGCGGTTTTTCACGTGCACTTTGACTTCTTTCCCGGAGGTATCCACGGATTCGACCGACCAGCCGCCGAATACCTTCATGCCCTTGCGCGTGTAGAGTTTGGACAATTCCTTGGAGATATCCGCATCTTCGCGGGGTACCAGGCCCTGTTCCATGAATTCTACGATGCTGACCTCCGTGCCGAGGGTGTGGTAGAAATAGCCGAATTCCACGCCGATCGCGCCGGCGCCGACGACCACCAGGCGCTTGGGTTGTTTTTCCAGCGACATGGCTTTTCGGTACTCGATCACTTTCACGCCGTCTATGGGCAGGTTGGGCAATTGTTTGGCCCGGCCGCCGGTAGCCACGATGATGTGCTTGGCGCTGTACTCCGCCACGGAGCCGTCGGCGGCGGTGACCTGCACTTTCGGGCCCGTCGTCAGCTTGGCCTCGCCCATGATCACGTTGATTTTATTCTTTTTCATCAGGAATTGCACGCCTTTGCTCATACCATCTGCGACGTTGCGGCTGCGCTGGATCATGGCAGAAAAATCGGCGGTCGCCTTCCCGACCTTGATGCCGTAGTCCTCCGCGTGGTTCAGGTAGTCGAATACCTGCGCGCTTTTGAGCAGTGCCTTGGTGGGAATACAGCCCCAGTTGAGGCAGATACCCCCCAGGCTTTCACGTTCGATAATGGCGGTATTCAGGCCGAGTTGGGAGGCGCGGATGGCCGCTACGTAGCCGCCCGGACCGGAGCCGATGACAATCAGATCAAAGTTCATATTTGCAGATCGTGGTTGATGTTGCGGTGGAATAATTTGGTTAAGCGCTTGTTCAAACTTTGATTTCTGGGCTGCAACTGCCAAATTTTATTTTTAACTGCGTTAAATTTTTCGCCGAATTGCCCGCATTCGACTGCAAAATTTGCCTTGTTAAAAATAAAATTTTTGCAGTTTCGCCTCAGAATCAAAATTTGAACAAGCTCTAAAGCGGCGCAAATATACGCAGTGTAAGTTTAAATTTTGGTCTAACCCCTGACCTAAATCGTTTCTGTATAGTTCAAATCTTCATCAAAGGTTTCCCGCATGCCAATCAGTCCGGCAAAAGCGATCATAAGGCAGACGGCGCCGATGATCCAGGCCGCCGGGAGCACGCCGCCGGCTACTGCCGGGTCTTTTAGCCACTTGAACGAGGCCGCGATGGGCACAAGCATGCCGCGGGCAAAATTCGGCACGGAGGTGGCAACGGTCGCCCGAAGGTTGGTGCCAAACTGCTCGGCGCCGATGGTCACGAAAATGACCCAAAAGCCGGCCGACAGCCCCAAAATGAAATGCGCCAGGTAGAACGATTCGGCGGTGTCAAACTGCCCGCCCAGGTACCACGCAATCGCCAGGGCGTCGGCGGTGAGAAAGATCGCCATAACTTTGATCCGACTCCGAAGTACCTGGCTCAAAAGCCCGGAGGCGACATCGCCGAGGATAATTCCGACGTAACAGGCCGCAATAGCGTTGCCGCCCGTGATGCCCTCCAAGCCCTTTGCCTGCCCAAATTCGGGCGCCAGGGTCACCAGTACGCCCACCACAAACCAGGTCGGAAATCCGATCAATAAACAGCGCAAAAAACGCACAAAACGGTCACGATTCGTAAATAATGCCAAAAAATGCCCCTTTTTTACGTGGTCTTCCAGCTGAATCTGGCGGAACATCCCCGAGTCGCGCACGCCCAAACGGAGCGCCAGCAAGGCCAGTCCCAGCCCACCGCCAATAAAAAAGCAGGTGCGCCAGTCGAAATACTGCGAAATGATCCACGCCAGCAGGGCGCCGCTCATGCCGACTGCCGCCACGAGCATCGTGCCGATGCCGCGCTTCTGCTTGGGTAAAATTTCGGCCACCAGGGTAATGCCGGCGCCGAGCTCGCCGGCCAGCCCGATCCCCGCGATAAAGCGGTAAAACGCGTAGTCCGCCCCGGAAGTCGCAAATCCGTTCAGGATGTTTGCGATGGAGTAGAGTAGGATAGACATATACAGGATGGATACCCGACCGCGCTTGTCGGCCAGCACGCCCCACAATACCCCGCCGAGCAACATGCCCGCCATCTGCCAGTTGAACAAAGCAATACCGGTGTCGGTCAGCGTCTGCCCGCTGTAACCCAGATCGCTCAGGCTGTTGACGCGGACGAAACCAAACAGCAGCAGGTCGTAAATATCTACAAAGTATCCCAGCGCCGCGACAATCACGGCGGTGTTGAGCAATTTTGGCGAATCTGTCATGGTAGGATGGATTGAATGGATGGAAAATTCCAGACATGCGCTCTAAACGTCCGCCTCGTCGTCAAATTCGCCCTCCCAGCGGGCTACGACGGCCGAAGCCAGGCAGTTGCCGACGAGGTTGACGGAGGTTCTGCCCATGTCCATCAAGGCGTCTATGCCCAGGATGATGGCAATCGGCCATTCGGGGATGTCAAACTGCTGGACGGTGGCCGCCAAGATCACCAGCGAAGCCCGCGGAACGCCGGCCACGCCTTTGGAGGTGAGCAACAGGGTGAGCATGATGACGATCTGGGTGCCCCAACTGAGTTCCATACCGGCAGCCTGCGCGCAGAAAATAGAGGCCAGGGCCAGGTACAGGGTCGAGCCGTCCAGGTTGAAACTGTACCCGGTGGGAATCACGAATGCGACGATCTTGCGCGGCACGCCAAATTTTTCCATGGCCTCCATCGCCTGGGGCAGGGCGGCTTCCGAACTGGCCGTCGCAAACGCAAGGGAGGCCGGCTCGTACACGCGCTTGAAAAACTTCCGAATGGGAATCCGGAAAAACAACATCACCGGAATAAAAACCAGCAGAATAAAAACGATCAGCGCTATATATAAGGTGCCGAGGAGCTGCAGCAGGTTCCAGACTACATCGAAGCCCATCGTGCCGATCGTGTAGGCTACCGCGCCGCCCACGGCAAATGGCGCAAAGTACATGATGATGCCGGTAAATTTAAACATCGCTTCCGCCAGCGCTTCGCACCAATGAAGCATGGTTTTTCGGTGCGTTTCACTCACCTGCCGCAGGCCCAGCCCAAAAAGCAGGCTGAAGACCACAATCTGCAGCGCAGCACCCTCGTACACCATCTTGGAAATATTCTCCGGAAAGGTGTGCAGGAGAATTTTTTTCCAGTCCTGCTTTACCGGCGGCGGCGCAGCAGTCAGTTCTTTACCATTCAGATACAATTTTACGATGCCTTTGGCGGTGTCCACCTGCGCAGTGAGCGCCTCGCCGGGTACCGACACGGCGGCGCCGGTCTTCAACGGATTGGCAATGCCTTTGCCGGCCTGCGACCAGTTGATGGCGAGCAGCCCCACCACCAGCGCAATCGAGGTAGCCGCTAAAAAATAAGAAAATGCCTTGATGCTGATCCGCCCCAGTTGCTTGGAACTGCCCTGACCGGCAATACCCACCACCAGGGTGGCAAAAAGCAAGGGGGCAATGATGGTTTTGATCAACTGGATGAAAATTTTGCTCAACACCTCCAGCTTGCCGGCAAACTGCGGCGTGTCAATGCCCAGTTCCGCCCCAACCACCATGCTGATGAGAATCCAGGTCGTCAAGCCGCTGTTTTTATAGCCCGCCCAGCACAGCGCGGCAATAGCCGCCCAGCGAACGCCCGTGAGCAGCGACCCGTCCGGGGGCAGACCCAGGGATGGCTGGAAAACGTGCGGTATTAAGGCGAGAAAAAGGGCGGTAACAGCAAACCAAATAGACTGGCGAGGCGACATAATTGTATCGTTTTAACAAAATCGGCGAAAATTACTGTAAGCTTTTGTAACGAAGGAAAAAGAATGCACTATTTTCGCTTTCGATATGCGCAAACTCCTCTTTCTCCTGCTCCTCGCCGGCGCCTCCATCGCCCGCTTGCACGCCACACACATCGTTGGCGGCGAAATTACCTACCGATGCCTGGGTAATAATCAATATGAAATCACTTTAATGGTGTACCGGGACTGCTACAACGGAATTCCCTGGTTCGACAACCCGGCGCGGGTCGGGATTTACAACGCCAATTGGAACCTGGTGCAAAATCTGCCGCTCTCCTACAACGGCTCCAATGACACCCTGCCCATCCTCCTGACTAATCCGTGCCTGACGGCGCCGCCCGATGTTTGCGTGAACCGGGCCTTTTACAAAAGCGTGGTCACGCTCCCCTTCGCTCCGGGTGGCTATACCATCGTCTATCAACGCTGCTGCCGAAACCAACTCATCCGGAATATTCCCGATCCGCTGAATACCGGCATCTCAATCGTCGCCGAAATAGATGAAAAAGCACTCCAGGTATGCAACAATGGCGCCGTGTTTAATAACTGGCCGCCCGTGGCCATCTGCATCAACGAACCCATTGACTTTGACCACTCCGCTTCTGACCCGGACGGCGACTCGCTGGCCTATCGGCTCTGCACGCCCCTCAACGGCCCGGATTCACTCAACCCCATCCCCAATCCACCCCTGCCTGGCCCCTATCCGGGGGTGCAGTGGATCAATCCGCCCTACAGCCTGAACAATGTGCTGGGCGGCGTGCCGCTGACGATTAACCCGACAACGGGCTTTATGACCGGCATCCCCAATCTGATCGGTAATTTTGTGGTGGGCGTATGCGTGGACGAATACCGTAACGACTCGCTAATCTCGACCACCCGCCGCGATTTTCAGTACAACGTTGCGGATTGCGGCAAGCCTGCCGCCGCGTTCTTTGCCCCGGAAATTAACTGCGATACGCTCGGCGTGCGATTCCAAAATCAAAGCACTGGCGCGTTGTTTTTCCGCTGGTTCTTCGATATAGATAACCATCCCACCTGGACCTCCACAGGTTTCTCGCCCTTTTTTACCTATCCCGATACCGGGCGCTACCTCGTCGCGCTGATCGCCGATCCAACAGATCCCTGCCGCGATACGGCTTTTCAGGAGATTTATCTCACCAAAACTTTTGTGCAGGCAGATATTGGGTTGAGTTTCCCGGATTGCGATGACAATGGCCTCATCGTGCAGGCCAACGACCTCAGCGCCGATCCGGTCTTCGGCGTAAATACCTGGCAATGGACGATCTCGGGGCCGGGGACATTGAGTAACTCCGCGCTGCGAAATCCGCAGTTTGTGGTGACGCAAAGCGGAGATTACGTACTAAAGCTGGTCGCTACCGGCGCGAACGGCTGCAAGGACTCTACGACCTTCAACTTTAACGCCCCGATCCCGGTGATTACCAATTTTACCGAGCAGTTGTCTATTTGCAACGGCGATTCAGTCGCGCTATATCCAGGGTTCAATCCGGACTACACCTACCTGTGGTCGCCCGCGGCCACCCTGAACAACCCGGCGATCGGCAATCCAATCGCTTTTCCGGCCACTTCCACCACCTACACCGTCACGGTTAGCACGCCGGCCTGCGACCGGCAGGGGACGGTCACCGTCTCGGTGCTGTCTCCAGGCAACCTGACGGCTACGGTAGATCCTGCGCGCATCTATAAAGGTGAAACCAGCAATTTGACGGCCGTATTTCCCGGTGCAACCGGTTTTTTATGGGAGCCGGCAACAGGGTTGTCCGATCCGACCAGCCCGACGCCGCTGGCCTCGCCGGAGGAAACGACCACTTACCGCGTCACGGCTTTCCTGAGCAGCGGTTGTACGGCGTCCGCTTCAGTGACGGTGGTGGTGCTTTCGCCGTTTTGCGACGAGCCCTACCTGTTCTTTCCCAATGCGTTCAGCCCGAACGGCGATGGGGAAAACGATGTGCTGCAATTGGAAGGACGCTACCTGGAATCAGTCTATTGGGTCATTTACAACCGCTTCGGACAAAAAATATTTGAGGCTGATTCCCCGGATGATGCCTGGGATGGCTCCTACGAAGGCAAGGCCCAACCGAACGAGACCTACGGGTATTACTTGCGGGTGTCTTGTCCGGATGGACAGGTTTTGGAGAAAAAAGGGAATGTGTCGCTCTTGCGATGATTTTTATGGCAAAAAAAACGGCATGCGCTCCACGCGCATGCCGTTTTTTTATCATTGAGGCCGTGATTATTTCTTCCCCTTTGCCGTTTGATCCTTACCGCGCACCTCGCCTTTGATTTCGAGGAACGTTTCCGTCGGATTGGTGTTGGCCGTGACCGTCACGCGTTTGCTTTGCATGCCCGGTTTGCCTTTGGTATTGAATTCGACCTTGATTTCGCCGGTTCCGCCGGGCGGAATGGCTTCTTTGGGCCAGGTCGGCACCGTGCAGCCGCAGGAACCTTTCGCGTTGTTGATCAGAAGCGGTTCCTTGCCGACATTCGTGAATTTATAGGTGTGTTTCACTACCTCGCCCTCGTCGGCCACGCCGAAGTCAAAACGCTCGCCGTCGTAGCGGATCAGGGTGGTGGGGCCTTGCGGCGTCTGTTGATTCAGGTTGGTGCCCGGAATATTGCCGCTTTGGTTAGATTGGCCAATCGTGGTGGGCTGGTTGGCATACGTGATGCCGTTGGCGCCCTGGTTTTCCATGGAGGCAGCCGATTGGCGGATTCTGTCGCCTTCGGATTGGTTAAACCAGTTTTTGATACCGCCGCCAAACAGATTAGCGATCAGCAACAGGACGACCACCGCCAGGAGGCCGATTTGGATTTGCTTGCTTCTTTCCATTTTATTTGAAAACTAGATGGTGAAATTGTATTGTTTTTCCCGGCAAAAATAGGGTTTTCTAGTTCGCCGCAGGCGCAGACGCGTATTGTTTGCATTTGTTTAACAAGATAAATAACTGCTGCCGGCCGTTCGGGTAGTTATGCGCCGGAAGTCCTGGCCGCCAAGGCGATAAAAAAATCCATACTCTCCGGGTTTTTCATGGAGTCGCGCGTAAATACTTTTTCCGGCGCCTGGCCGAGCAGAATGCGTTTGACGGGGGTCTCCATTTTTTTGCCGGATATGGTGTAGGGGATATCTTGTACGAGCAGGATCTCATCGGGCACGTGGCGCGGACTGTAGGTGTCGCGCAGGGTCTTTTTAATTTGCTGCCGCAGGGCGTCGTCGAGCGTGCTGCCGGGCTGGAGTGCGACAAACAGCGGCATCCAGTCGCTGCCGTCCGGTTTTTCTAAATTGACAATCAGGCTGTCGCGGATCTCCCGGATCTGATCCAGGGCGCGGTAAATCTCCGCCGTGCCGATGCGCACACCCTGACGGTTCAACGTGGCGTCGGAGCGCCCCAGGATCACCACGGAATTGCGCGCGCTGATCTGGAGCCAGTCGCCGTGCCGCCAAACGCCCGGAAAATGCTCAAAATAACTGCCGATGTATTTTTTGTTTCCCGGGTCATTCCAAAAGTACACCGGCATCGAAGGCATGGGCTTCGTGACAACCATCTCGCCGACTTCCCCGGCCGGCACGGGCGCGCCGGCCTCGCTCCAGCTTTCCATCGCGCAGCCGAGGCAGCGGCACTGGATTTCACCCCGATACACCGGCAGCAGCGGATTACCGCCCACCCAGGCCGTGCAGACATCCGTACCGCCCGCCATGGAACTCAGCCACAAATCTGCCCGCACGTGCTCAAAAACCCAATCAAACGCCTCCGGCGGCAGCGGAGACCCGGTGGAGCCGATGGAACGGAGGGCGGATAAATCGAATGCCCGACCGGGCGATAAGCCGGCTTTCATACAGCTGACCAAAAAAGGCGCGCTGGTGCCAAAATGGGTAATCCGGCTCTTTTCGGCAAAAGCCCATAGCGCGTTCAAGTCCGGATAGGCCGGACTGCCGTCGTACAACACGATGGTGGCGCCACTCAGCAGGGCGGCGAAGGTGAAATTCCACATCATCCAGCCGGTGGTTGAATACCAGAAAAAGCGCTCGCCGGGGTGCACATCATTGTGAAAGTGGAGGTACTTCAGGTGCTCCAGCAGGTTGCCGCCATGACCGTGGGTGATGGCTTTGGGCGCGCCGGTTGTGCCGGAAGAATACAGTATCCAGAGCGGGTGGTCGAAGGGGACGGCTTCAAACTGCAAATCGCCGGCCGGCGTCGCCAGCGCGTCCGCCCAATGCACCGCGCCCGGAATGGCGTCCGCGGGCGTTTTTTCGTTCAAAAAGGGGATAATGACGACCTTTTCCAGCCCGGGCAATAACTGGCGTAATTCCTGCACCACCGGTATTTTGTCAAACGACTTACCGTTGTACGTGTACCCGTCTGTCGCCAGCAGTACCTTCGGTTGGATTTGCACAAAGCGGTCGGCCACGCTGCCGGCGCCAAAATCGGGCGAGCAGCTGGACCAGACTGCGCCAAGCGACAAGGTCGCCAGGGCGGCGACGATGGCATGGGGCGAATTGGGCAGGTAGGCCGCCACGCGATCGCCCCGCCCGACGCCCGACGCGCGCAAAAACGCAGCGAATGCCGCCGTTTGCCGCGCCAATTCCGCCCAGGATATCTCCTGCAGCGGACGCCGCTCGTCTCCGTACAATATCGCGGGCCGCTGCGCGCTCTTTTGCCGGAATACATGTTCGGCGTAGTTCAAGGTAGCGCCCTCAAACCAGCGGGCGCCCGGCATGCGCGCGTCCGCAAGCGCAGAACGCGCCGGACTGTGGCTGATCACCTCAAAGTAATCCCAGACCGACTGCCAGAAATCCCCCGGCTGATCTACCGACCACTGCCAGAGCGCCTGATACAAGTCCTGGACGCCCGCCGTATGGTCGAAATCGAAGGTCGCCGGATCAAAATCGTCCGGAATGAAGTCGAGATTGCGGTGCTTCGAAAGCCATTGCAGGTATTGCGCAAGCTGGGTTTGCCGCATGGCGTCGGCATTCGGACGCCATAAAGGCGAAGAATCTGGTGAGGGCATTTTTTCTTGTTTAAAAAAGCGGTTATTTTGCCGGGCGAAAATCCGCAAAACAGTTGGAACCCCCAACAAGACGCCTTAATTTCTTTAAATATGTCTTCGAAACATCCCGGTCGCCTCTTGATCCTTCTCGCCCTTTGGGCAATTGCCTGCAATCCCGCCCGCCAGGCTGCCACCCGCGACGATGGCCAGATCGAAATTGTCTTTCTCCAACTCAACGATGTGTATGAAATTGCCCCCCTGGGCGATAACACGGGCGGATTGGCGCGAGTTGCCGCGCTGCGGCAGGAGTTGCTGTCGAAAAATCCCAACACGATCACCGTACTCGCCGGCGATTTTATCAGCCCGTCCGTAACCGGCTCACTGCGGTACGAGGGCAGGCGCATCCGCGGGCGACAAATGGTGGAAACGCTGAATGCGCTTGGACTGGACTGGGTGGTGTTCGGAAACCACGAATTTGATTACAACCTGGAGGATTTGCAGGCCCGTCTGGACGAATCCAATTTCACCTGGCTGGGCGCCAATGCGCGCTTGAAAACGGATGATCAATTGCAGCCCTTTTTTAAAAATCGCCCAACGGGGAAGGCGCCCTGCCCGGATAACCTGGTGGTGTCGCTCACGGATGCCGACGGCACCAGCCTGCGCCTCGGCGCTTTCGGGATCCTGATAGACAGCGGCAGGAAACCCTGGGTGGCGTATTCCAATCCGGATTCCATCGCGCGAGTGCAAGTGGCCATGCTGAAAGACCGCGCGGACCTGGTGGTGGGTCTTACGCACCGCAATTTTGACGAAGACCTGGCGCTCGCAGCCGCCCTGCCGGAGGTGCCGCTTTGGATGGGTGGCCACGACCACGACCACCGCATCGAAAAGGTTGGCGCCGCAACCGTCGCGAAGGCAGACGCCAACGCGCGCACCGTGTATATACATACGCTGCGCTACAACAAAAAGACCCGGCAGACCAGCCTGCAGTCCGAACTCCGCCGCATAGACGCAAAACTGCCCGAAGAACCCCAAACTGCCGCCGTCGTGGCGCGCTGGGAGCGCATAAAAAATAATGCCTTGCTGGAAGACGGTATTCGCGCCGATCAGAAATTGGTCGAACTAAAAGAGCCGCTCGATTGCCGGGAATCCGCCGTGCGCCACCGTCAACTCCCGGTGGGACGCCTCATTACCGGGGCGATGCTCGCCGCGTCCAAACCTCCAGCCGATTGCGCCATCCTGAACAGCGGATCCATTCGCGTGGACGATGTGCTCAGCGGCTGGATTACCGAGGTAGATGTGGTGCGCATGCTCCCCTTCGGCGGACCCTTCATCGAGGCGGACATGCGGGGCGATTTCTTAAAACGAGTCCTCGATGCAGGCCGGGGTAATAAAGGCAGCGGCGGCTACCTACAACTGAACGGCGCCCAGTGGGATGAAACCCGCCAAGGCTGGCTGATCGGCGCCGAAGCCCTCGATCCGCAACGTGTCTATCGGGTAGCGTTACCTAATTTTCTGCTCACCGGCGATGAAAAAAATATGGATTTCCTTAAAACTACGGTCAATCCCGACGGAACCGGAACCTCCAACCCAGGTATACTAAAACTCTACGGCCCGGCCCCCGGCGATAAAGCCGACCTGCGCAACGATATCCGCCGCGCACTCATCGAATACTGGCGGAGGCAATGAGATGGCTTGTTTAAATTTTGATTTCCGGGCTGCGACTGCCCGGAAATCAAAATTTGAACAAGCGCTAAACGCCGCGCAACGCTTTTTTTTAACTCTTTTCCAATAAAATTTTGTTGAAATCGTGGCGCGATGGAAACTTTGCGTAATTTTGCACGCATTTTTATCAATGCAAAAATTTTAAGTCATTCACTTTTAATTAGTTAGAAAAAACAATGGCAAAACGCAAAGACGCCAGGTCGGCTGAAGATCAGGATATCGTGGTACAAGAGGTACAGGGAAGCAGTCAGCCTTTTTATGAGCAGTACCAGCGGTATATCTTATACGGTGTAGGCGCAATCGGTACGATCTTTTTATTGTGGTGGGCCTACAAGGTCGCCGTTCTCGAGCCCAAACAAAAGGAAGCGGAAGAGGCGATGTGGCAGGCACAGCTGCAATTTGAGCGCGATTCCTTCCAGTTGGCGCTTGAAAATCCGGGAGGCGGCTACGATGGTTTCCTGAACATTATCGAAAATTACGGCAGTACGCCCGCAGGCAACGTAGCCCGGTATTACGCCGGTGTTTGCTACCTGCAGATGGGTAACTTCGACAAAGCAATCGAACAACTCGAAAGCTACGACGGCGAAGGAAATATGTTGCCGATCATGAAATACGGCCTGCTGGGCGATTGCTACTCAGAAAAAAGTGACTTTGAAAAAGCCATTAGCATGTACGAAAAAGCGGCAGATGTGGGCAATAACCACCTGCTTGCTGCCCGCTACCTGAAGAAGGCCGGTATGCTGAGTGAAAAACAAGGCAACAAAGAGGCGGCTAAAAAGGCATACGAGCGGGTGAAAAGAGAATTTCCCGATCAGAATTCGCCCGATTGGCGCGATATTGATAAATACATCGAGCGGGTGAGCGCAAGTTAAGCGCCGCGCGCAGGTTATTAAAAAAGCCGCTCCCCATGAAAGGAGCGGCTTTTTTAATTTCAACGCTGGTTCAAATTTTGATTTCTGGCCATTTGCTGCCCAGAAATCAAAGTTTGAACAAGATCTACACATTAAACCGGAAGTGCATGATATCCCCGTCATGCACGACATATTCTTTTCCTTCCACGGCCATTTTTCCGGCTTCTTTTACCTTGGCTTCGGAGCCGAGGGCGACGAAATCGTTGTATTTAATCACCTCGGCGCGGATAAAGCCCCGTTCGAAGTCCGAGTGGATCACACCGGCTGCTTCCGGCGCCTTGGCGCCTTGGCGAACTGTCCAGGCGCGCACTTCTTTCTCACCGGCGGTGAAATACGTGATGAGGTGCAAGAGCTTGTAGCAGGCGCGGATGAGTTTGCCGGCGCCCGACTCGTCCAGTCCCATCATATCCAGAAATTCCCGGCGTTCCGCCTCGGTTTCCATGTCGGCAATTTGGGCTTCGATATTGGCGCAGAGCATCAGTACCTCCGCATTTTCACCTTCAACCGCTTTCATCAGGGTGGCGGTGTGGGCGTTGCCGGTATTGACTGCGCTTTCATCTACGTTGCAGACGTACAGCACCGGCTTGCCGGTCAGGAGCGAAAGTTCCTTCAGCAGCCTTTTGCCGTCCTCGTCCATGTCCGGAATCAGTTGGCGAACCGGTTTTCCGCTTTCCAGCTGCGCTTTGATTCGGTTCAGGATCTCCAGGTCGCGCAGTTCCTCCTTGTTGCCGGCTTTGGCCGCCCGGGAGGTTTTGTCAATGCGCTTTTCGAGCGTTTCCAGGTCTTTCAGCGCCAGTTCATAGTCAATGATTTCTTTGTCGCGCACGGGATTGACCGAACCGTCCACGTGCACGACATTGTCGTCTTCGAAGCAACGGATGACGTGCACGATGGCGTCCACCTCCCGGATGTTGGCGAGAAATTGATTGCCGAGGCCCTCGCCCTTGCTCGCCCCTTTGATCAGTCCGGCGATATCCACGATTTCGACGGTGGTGGGTACAAGGCGCTGCGGGTTGACCAGCTCCGCCAGTTTATCCAGCCGGAGATCCGGGACGGTAATGACCCCGACATTCGGGTCTTTGGTAGCAAAAGGATAGTTTGCTGCCAGCGCTTTGCCCCGCGTGAGCGCGTTAAAAGTTGTAGATTTGCCGACGTTGGGTAGCCCGACGATGCCGCATTGGAGTGCCATAAAAGAAAATATGATGCTGCTTTAAGAAAAATAAGGATTTTTGGGTGTTGATTTTTAAGAGCGTGTAACTGGGTAGCAGGTCGTGTCTGCGCCAAAAAAGGATCCACTTTTCGCCAGACGAAGGGATTTTTTGCAGGTCATAGCAGCGCTATGGTCAAAAAAATCGCGAAGTATGGCGGAAAATGGGATTTTTGGGGCCAGACAGCGATCCTACGAACCAGTTACAAAAGCGCGCAAAGTTAGTATGAATTCAATGAATGGAAAAATGAAAGCCGGATTATACGCCGCCTTTTTGCTGTTGCTGTCGGCCTGCACGAGCAACCTGTACCTCGTCCGGCACACCGAGCGGCTCGACAATACCCCCGCTTCGCCGCTCTCCGCGCAGGGGCTCGCCCGCGCTGAAGCGCTGCGCGATACGTTGTTGAAAGAACAGATTGACCTGATCTACTGTTCAGTGTACGAACGCACCCAACAGACGGCCGCACCCCTTGCCCGCGCGATCGGGAAAACGCCGCGGCTGTATAGTCCCGACACGACCCGCGGCCTGTTGCCGGCGCTGCGAACGATAAAAAACAAGAACGTCCTGGTGGTTGGGCATTCCGATAATATTCCCTGGCTGATCCGGGAGCTTACCGGCGATAGCGTGCAGATTGCGCACGGCCAGTACGGCGATCTCTTTCAGGTACAATGGCCGCGAAAGCGCCTGATTCGACGGTATTTTTAAAGCTGGACATCAATGAAATTAATCTCAATAAACTGTTTCCTGTTGCTTTGCTTGTTTTCACAGGCGCTCCGAGGACAGTCCAGCACCTTCGACACCGATAATGAAGGGTGGCGCACAACCGGCGACCCCAGCACCGAGATTCCCGGTTGGGTATCTATGGGCGGCAATCCGGGCGGCTATATTCGCGGCACCGACGCGGCCGTGGGCGGCATCTGGTATTTTCGCGCGCCACTGAAGTTTACGGGTAATAAATGCGAGGCCTACGGGCGCTACCTGCGCTGGGATCAAACGATCAACGGCGTACCCAACCAGCAACCGGGCGGCAGTCCGGATCTGCTGCTGTTCGGCGCAGGATTGACGCTGACCTACGACAACCCGGTGACGCCCGGGACTACCTGGACGCACTACGACGTCCTGCTCCGCGAAGACGCAGGCTGGCGGCTAAACGACAACAACGGCCCTGCCCCCACCCAGGCACAGTTTCGGGCCGTGCTGGCCAACCTGACCGGACTGCAAATCCGCGGGGAGTATATCACGGGAGATGACAATGGCTGTCTGGATAATTTTATCCTGGAAAATAATTTCCAATATGCGCTCGACAGCACTCAAATCAACGGCGATTTCTTCCAAGACACGCTCTGCGCGACCGAGGCGCCGCTTTGTGGGAACACCGCCCTGCTGGTCACGGCAGAACGCGTGGATTCAATCGTCGTCAGACTGCTTTTTCCGCAATCGGGCGGGACAGAGTCCTTTTTCCTCGCCGGCGCCTTGCCTGCCGGGATAGGAATCAACTTTTCTTCGCCGATTACCCTCACGCTCTTCAACCTCGGCCCCGCGGGCCCTGCGGATTTTATACAGGCTCTACAGCAGCTGCGCTATCAGGACGGCGGCCCGGCGCCGCCCCGCGGCACGCGCATTGCGACCATCGGGGTATTCACCGCCTGCGGCGACATGGGTGCCCGCTTCGCCTACCTGCCGATCTTTCCGCCGGTGGATGCCGGCGGCGATGCGCAGATCGAATTGTGCCACAACCAGCCCGGGGCAGTGAATTTATCGGAATGGCTTTCCGGCGATCAGACGGACGATGCGTACTGGCGACCCGCGCTTCCGGCCCCCGGCCTCTTCGACGTCCGGCGCGATCCGCCCGGCGCCTACGCGTATATTATACCGCCGGCTGCAGCCTGCCCCGGCGATACGGCCGTAATCTCGGTGTCCGTCCGGCCAAATATTCAAATCAGTGCGGACACGACCCTTTGCAAGGGCGATACCCTCCTGCTGGACGTCCCGGATAATCTAACCCAATGGCGCTGGAGCACCGGCAGCCGCGCGCGCCTGCTGCCGGTGGCCTTGCCCGGCATCTACCGGCTGGAAGGCGCGGACAATCTGTGTACGTATGCCGACAGCGTTCAAATCACCTTTTTTCAATGCACCTCCTGCGACTTCTACGCGCCCAACGCGTTTTCTCCCAACGACGACGGCTGGAATGACGAATGGCAGTTGTTTCTCCCCTGCGATTACCTCGAGTTTCGACTCGAGGTCTTTGACCGCTGGGGCAGCCTCGTGTTCGCCGCCGACCAACCCGATGCTCCCTGGGACGGACGCCTCCAGGGCCGGCCGCTGCTCCCCGGTGTGTATGTCTGGCGTCTCTACTGGTCGGGCGAACTGCTCGGCCAAAAACAAGGATATGGCGAAACAGGCGAAGTGGTCATTTTGAAGTAATGCGGATTGAGATTGCGGAATTCGGATTGGGACGATGGCAGGTAATTACCATAATTCATGGAGGAAACAACCTGCCATCGTCCCAATCCGACTTCCCCAATCCCCAATCCCCAATCCGAATTTTTCTTCCATTTTTTGCACTTTTCATTGAAAATTTCCGGTTTTGCCCCGTATTGGCTGTTGCGGTGTGAAATGAAACCATTCCTTGCGTTAACTTTGCGTGGTATTCACAAAAAAACTTTTTACCATGACATTGGAGCAAATTTATACCGGTTGTTTGGCGCAAGGCGCCTACTATGTGGAGAGCGCAGGCGAGGCCATAGTGATTGATCCGCTGCGCGAGGTAGCGCCTTATTTGGCGCGTGCAGAGAAAAGCGGCGCGAAGATTAAATACGTACTGGAAACGCACTTTCACGCCGATTTTGTCAGCGGCCACCTGGATTTGAGCAAGAAGACGGGCGCGCCGATCGTGTACGGCCCGAATGCGAACCCGGATTTTGCGGCTCATATTGCCAAAGACGGCGAGGAGCTGCAGGTGGGCAAACTGACAATCCGCGTGCTGCACACGCCCGGCCACACCATGGAAAGTACCTGCTACCTGCTGATAGACGAGCAGGGTGTGGAAAAAGCGCTGTTTTCTGGCGATACGCTGTTCATCGGAGATGTAGGCCGGCCAGATCTCGCGCAAAAAGCCGCCAGTATGACCCAGGAGCAGCTGGCAGAAACGCTGTTCGATTCCCTCCGCCAGAAGATTATGACCCTGCCGGACTCGGTCATCGTCTATCCTGCGCACGGCGCCGGTTCGGCCTGCGGCAAAAACATGAGCAAGGAAACGTTCGATACCCTGGGTCACCAGAAACAGGTAAATTACGCGCTCCGCGCCGATATGACCAAGGAGGAGTTCGTCAAAGAAGTGACGACCGGACTGATGCCTCCGCCGGCATACTTCCCGCTCAATGTGGCCATGAATAAAATGGGCTACGATTCCATAGATGAAGTCATCAAACGCGGCACGCGCGCGCTCACGCCCCGCGAATTTGAAGTCGCCGCCAATGAAACTGGCGCCCTCATTCTGGATACCCGGGCTGCCCAAACTTTCGCCAAAGGCTTTGTTCCCAACTCCATTAATATCGGCATAGACGGCAGTTTCGCCCCCTGGGTCGGTGCGATGATCCCGGATGTAAAACAAGAACTGCTGATCGTGGCCGATGCCGGCCGCGAGCAGGAGGTGGTCACCCGACTGGCGCGCGTAGGCTACGACTACTGTATAGGATACCTGCAGGGCGGTATCGAGGCCTGGAAAAATGCCGGTATGGAAGTGGATGCGATCGAGTCTATTACGGCAGATCAACTGGCTGAAATCCGCGCCCAAAATCCGGAGGCTTTCATCCTGGACGTGCGGAAAAACAGCGAATACCTGTCGGAACATCTGGACGGCGTTGAAAACGCCCCGCTGGATTTCGTCAATGATTCCATGCTGCGGACGCCGAAGGATAAACCGGTGTATGTGCACTGCGCCGGCGGCTACCGCTCCATGATTTACGCCTCCATCCTCCGCGCCCGCGGCTATGACAACCTGATTGACGTGCAGGGGGGATTCAAAGCGCTGAAGGACAGCGGTAAGTTTAAAATGACCGATTATGTGTGCCCAACCACGCTGTTGTAGGTTTTTCAAAAATAATTTATCTACCCTGCCATGAAATTTTTTACGCAACCCTGGCCTTGGTATGTCGCCGGTATATTTATTGGACTTGCCGTACCTACCCTCCTAATTATTGGCAACAAACACTTCGGCATCTCCTCCAGTATGCGCCACATCTGCGCGGCCTGCATACCGGCGGGAATCAAGTTCTTTCGGTACGACTGGAAAAAAGAAGCCTGGAACCTTTTTTTCGTTTTAGGAATCTTCCTGGGCGCCGTCATCGCGACGCTTTTCCTGGCTGATCCACATCCGGTTGTTGTGCATCCCGAGCTGGCGGCCGATCTCGCGAAAGTGGGCGTCACGGATTACAGCCGGCTGGTTCCGGCGGATCTCTTCAGCTGGTCGTCTCTGGCGACCCTGCGCGGTTTTCTACTCATGGTGCTCGGCGGTTTTCTGGTAGGCTTTGGCACGCGATATGGCGGCGGATGCACCTCCGGACATGCCATCATGGGGCTATCCACCCTTCAATGGCCGTCTCTGGTAGCCTCGATCGCATTCATGGTCGGCGGTTTTTTCGCGGCCAATTTGATTCTCCCCCTCATTCTTGCACTGTAAAGTGAATCGTCATGTCCAATTTTGAAAAAAACGCGTTATCAACAGACGTCGCCGGGCTGGAGCCCAACACCGATTTTGAGGTGCGCTCGCTCGATGCGATGTGCGTCAATGAATCCGAAATAAAACACCCCTGGTGGTACAATTTTAAATACACGGCGGTCGGCCTCTTCCTCGGAATCGTATTCGTCAAGGCGGAAATACTTTCCTGGTTTCGAATCCAGGAGATGTTCCGGCTGGAATCTTTTCACATGTACGGCGTAATGGGCACGGCATTTTTTGTTGCGCTGATTGCGGTCCAATTGATCAAGCGTTTCAACATAAAAACCATTTACGGGGAAAATATCGAGTTTAATAGGAAGTCTTTTAGCAAAGGCAATCTCTTCGGCGGGCTGATTTTTGGTCTTGGTTGGGCGCTGACCGGCGCGTGCCCAGGTCCGCTCTATGCCCAAGTTGGGACCGGCGCCCTGGCCGCGGCAGTCATCCTGCTCAGCGCAGTCGCAGGCACGTGGGCGTATGGATATGTCAGGGAAAAGTTACCGCATTAGAATTTGGGATTTCGGATTTCAGAATGCGGATTGGGGAATGCGGATTTCGGATTTACGGGTTATGCGTGTTCGGATTCCGACATCAACCGACCACCGCCTAAATCCGCAATCCGCAATCCGTAATCCACATTACGACATGTTTTTTCTTCTTCTCTCGTTTTCCGCCGGCGTGCTCGCTGTTGCCAACCGCCTCGGATTCTACCTAAGCCGCCTTGCGGCCGACCCGGAATCACACGATCGGGTACGGAAACAGATTGTGCAGTTGCAGCGCTTGCAGTTGTCTGTATATGTGCTGATTGCCGTGCTGATTGGCAGCGGCGCGGGCGTTTGGGTACTCGAGCGCCGGGAAGCGCGCGGGGCGCTGGAAAAAACCAAGGCGGCTCTGCGGGCGGACTATAACAAAGACCTGGTCTGGGAAAGTCCTGATTGGGCCTTGGCACAGCGGGAATCCAAAGCGAAATTGATTGCCTATGGCCGCGATCTCATTGTGCATACAAATGATTATTTTGGTGAAAACGGCCTCGTGCGGCCGCACAGCATCAACGGACTAAACTGTCAGAATTGTCACCTGGACGCCGGGGCGCGACCGTTCGGAAATAATTACGCCGCGGTGGCGAGTACGTATCCGCAAATGCGCAGCCGCTCCGGCACGCTGGAAACCATCCCCAAACGGGTGAACGACTGCTTTGAACGCAGCCTCAACGGCCGGCCGCTGGATCCTGCAAGCCGGGAAATGAAAGCCATCGTTGCGTATATCGAGTGGCTGGGTATGGCCGTGCCGAAAGGAGAAAAACCCAAGGGCGTGGGCATCCGGCAACTGCCATTTCTCGATCGGGCCGCCGATGCGGGCATGGGAAAACAGGTATTTGAGCAAAAATGCGTCAGCTGCCACGGTACCGACGGACAGGGCCTGCCTATGCCCGGTACCGCACGCCGGTATCCGCCGCTCTGGGGGCCGAACAGCTACAATGAGGCCGCGGGGCTCTTTCGCCTTAGCCGCTTCGCCGGTTATGTCAAAGACAATATGCCGCTGGGCGCCTCGCATGACAATCCGCTGCTGAGCGACGAGGAAGCCTGGGACGTAGCCGCTTTCGTCAATTCCCAGCCGCGCCCCCAACATCCCTTCCTCCAGACCGACTGGCCGGATATCGCAAAAAAACCGGTGGATCATCCATTCGGACCATTTAAGGATACTTTCCCAGAGGATCAACATAAATATGGGCCGTTTGGGCCGATTGCGGCGTATTACAAGAAGTAGGGGAGGGGCGTGGTTGTGAAATTGATCGGCCGAGTGTAATCGTCGCTGCTGACACAGATCATCGGACGGCGCCCCCGTGGAAATCGCCCTCCAGGCGCCGAATGGCCAACTGATTGCTTCTGAATTACTGGGCGCGTTGGCGGCCGGGGAGCATCAGTTCCAGTTCCGCTTTGAGAAATTACCGGCGGGTATTTATACCATCACGCTGACGGTAGGGCAGGAGTTGATCCCGTTGAAGTTGGTGGTGAAATGAGTACGTAAAACGTCGGCGAGGTTCCAAACCTCGCCGACGTTTCAAACCTAACGTCGGCGAGGTTCCAAACCTCGCCGACGTTTTATAATTCCGTATATTTGCGACAGCAACAAGAGAACGGTGCCATCTCCTCTGCGGGATGCCGCCGCCCTTCCGCCCGCCCGATGAAAGCGCGGGCGTCGCTATATACCGGGCAGGCGTCCTAAAAACGCCTGCCTATTTCAAAATTGAAAAAATAACAAACATGAAACAGCTGTTCCCACTCTGTCTTCTCTTGCTCGGCGCCAAGCTGCTCTCCGCACAATCCGCCACCGACGGCTCCGCCCTGATTCAAGCGTTCAGCGACCGGATGGCGGCCGTTTCCAAAGGGTCTTTTACCATTTCTTCGCAGTTTAAATTCGCGGATGAAGAAGATACCCTCGCGCACAACGGCGTCTGCTATTTTTTTAAAAATGAATTAAATGCAGATTCCCTCGCGCATTTTGTGGTATTCCGGGACGGCAAACCGGCTTTTGCATACGACGGGGAGCGTTTTTACTGGACGGTCGAGTCTTCCAAAACTATCAGCGTGCGCAATCTCGCGGCGCTCGGCGGCGCGCAGCGAGCAATGGGCGGGAATATCATCCTGGATAACCTGATCTATAAAAATCTCCTGTATCACGGCCGGCCCGCGCTGCGACCCACCGGGTTTGATACCACAGTAATAACCGCGTACCAGGAAAATAACCGCGCGTACCTCCGACTTACCATCCGCGATACCACGGTGGAAACCGCCCTGGGCGATGTGGCCAACAATAAAATAATCTCCGCCTTGCACTGGGATTTTGCCGTGCCGGAATTCTACCTCGCCCGCTTCACCGGCTCGGTCTGGCTGTTCGATGGCTGGCAATACGAACGAAAAGAATTCAGCGCGGTGCAGGAATTGCCGGCAAACGCTGTTTTCCGCGATTACTTTGATCCGGAAAAACTCGCATCCGAATACCGGTTTGAAGATTACGATCCCAACGCGCCGGTAAAACGGGAGGTCGAACTCATCAAAAAGGGAGATAAACTGCCCGATTTTGTACTGAATGATCTCAACGGAAACGCCTTCTCCTCCAAAGAACAAAAGAAAGGCCTCCTCCTGCTCGATTTTTGGTACAAAGGCTGCTATCCCTGCCAGTTGGCTATGCCCACCGTGGAGGCCCTGCACCAGGAATACGGCGCTAAAGGCCTCAAGGTGCTGGGCATCAACCCTTTCGATAAAAATCCGCAACCGCTGCAGGAATGGCTGGCCATGCGCAAGGTGACGTACGGCACGCTCCTCGATCCCGACAAAACGCTGCCCAAAGCGGTGGGTATCACCGGCTATCCCTTGCTGATCATTGCCGACGCCAAGACCAAAAAGGTGTTGTATGTGCATACCGGCTATTCGGAGGAAATGAAAAGTACATTGGAGCCGGTGATTAAGGCGGGGTTGAAGTAAGGGGTGCTTTGATACGTTGTTGTTAGTTTTTATAAAACCGTAACGTCGGCGAACCGTA
>JBEIDF010000021.1:0-32613 GCA_040383605.1 Lewinellaceae bacterium | reverse complement strand
TACCAGCCAGACCCGGAAAAATTCAACAAAGGCATGCAGACCGTGGGGGTGCTCCTGGAAGGCGTCTTTCCCTCCAATTACGAAAACCGCGTATCGGAGGACATGATGGCCGGACTGCGCCAATTGGGTATGGCGTACCGTTCCGCCAGCGTCCCGAACCGAATGATCGTCATCAGCGACGGCGACGTAGCCGCCAATGTGATACGGGATCCCGCCCAGGAATCCTGGTTCCCGCTCGGGTTCAATCGCTTTGAAAATAAAACCTACGCCAACCGGGAACTGATGCTCAACGCCGTGGAATACCTCATCGAGGCAAACGGCGTGATCGAGGCGCGGTCAAAAGAAGTAAAACTCCGCCTGCTGGACAATATCAAGGCCAAAGAAGAAAAAACGTACTGGCAACTGCTCAATATCGCCGTGCCCCTGCTTTTCCTCGGACTCTTTGGCTGGCTGTTCCACTGGTTCCGCAAACGCAAATACGCCGCCTGATGATCAAGCGTATCGTAAAAATGACTTTCCGAGAGGAGGGCGTGGACACTTTCCTGAACGAGGTATTCGAATCCTCCAAATCCGCCATTCGCGCTTTTCCGGGTTGCCGACACATGGAATTGCTCCGGTTTACGGACGATCCCCGCGTCCTCTTTACCCTCAGTATCTGGGAAAACCCGGAGGCGCTGGAGGCCTACCGCCGGTCGGAATTATTTCAAAACACCTGGGCCAAAACAAAAGCGCTGTTTGCGGAAAAAGCGGAGGCTTGGTCGGTCGAGGTGGCAGACGCCCCCTGATCGCGCTATTTTCTGCCAAAATCAGCCGGGATTTCGCCCCATTTGTCGGTTTCCCACTTCAAGATTGGATTGGTTACTTTGTTGACCGACAGCCATTTTTCCGCCCGATCAATGAGCTGGAAGATCGGTTCGTTCTGGTCGGTCTGTTCCAATTTCGTGCGGCAGGTTTTTGCCTTGACCCAGCTCTGCGCGTTGCGGGAGTCCGAATAAATGGGCATTTTCGGCTTGCCTGCCTTCTGAAGATAGGCCAGGGCGTGCACCAGCGCGAGAAATTCGCCGATATTGTTGGTTCCGTCGGGCATTGGCCCGACGCGGAACAGTTCTTTACCCGATGCGATGTGCACGCCCCGGTACTCCATATCACCCGGATTGCCGCTGCAGGCGGCATCCACCGCGAGGCTGTCGAGTTGCACGCCCGCCTTTTCCAGGGCTGCCGGCGACAACGTGACGTTTTTTGTATCCTTGCCGACATACGACCAGTAGGAGCCGCGAAAGGCCGTCTCCGCCTCGGTGCGGGAGGCAAAGCTTTTATATTTTGCGCCGGGGAACCCTTCAATTTGACGCCGCGCCGCCTCCCACTGATCGTACACGCCGGGCTTGTGGCCTTCCCAGACGACGTAATATTTTTGTTTAGCCAAAATAGATGTTATTTGCACCTGCCGAGCCGGTAGAATCTGGCTCCAAAGGTTCGATTTCCCGTCGGCTTTTGGCCACGTTTATTTTAATTCCCGGTTAAAGATAGTCTCCAACTGCTCCGCTTTCAGGTTTTTGGCCACGATCGTGCGTTCTTTATTCAGTACGTACAGTTCGGGCGTATTGTCCACGAAATATTTGGCATAGATCGCCCGGTTCGTTGGATCGAAGACATTGGTGAAAGAGAAGCCGTATTTTTTTAAAAAGGCCTTCCACTCTGCATCCGTGGTATTCACGGAGATGCCATAGAAATCCACCCCTTTGTCTTTCCATTTGCGGTAGAGATTTTCAATTTCCGGCGCTTGTTCCTGGCAGTGTTCGCAGTGCGGGCTGAACATAAAGATCACGATGACCGGCGCGGTCATTTCGTAGATACTTTTGTATTCGCCGAACTGATTTTGGGCGCGCACGTCCGGCCCTTTTTTCCAAAGCAGGCTGGCTTCCATTTCCCGGACGTGCTTTTGGAGTTTCTCCAGGTTTTCCTTGGTATCCCAGGTTGCGTACTCGGGTTTGAAGTATTTCTGGATGATATTAACGTACACCGCTTCGCCGTCCATCACCGAAGTTTTACCATTTTCATATTGGATTGCGACCCAGTTGGCGAAAAACTTAAAATATTCCGGATAGGGCAGCACTTTTTGCACCAGGGCGTCGGTTATGACCAACAGCGAGTCGCGCTGTTGCGGGGTGAGTTCCTTGACATACCGGCGCAGTTTGTTAAAAATCACCGGTGTGCCAAGCAGGCGCGGGTCGTTGAAATCCACGCCGTCCCAAAAACGCGCGCGGTAATCGGCTACCTGAGCTGCCGTATCCACATCGCCGTTCGGCTTGCGGATATCGCGGAATTCCGGATTCTGGCCGGCAACTTTAAATTTTGTGAAGAACGCATTGGGGTATTGCTTGGCAAGTTCCCTTACGTGGGCATCGCGTTCTGCCAAAATCGCTTTTTGGCGCGCTTTGGCTTGCTCCGCCTCCGGGGTTCCGGGCGACTTTTTGATAATCTCGGCCATTCGGCCGATTTCCGGTTCCTGCGTAGCCTGGTAGCGGAGGTTGGCGTAAAAAAGTTCCGTATTGATCGAGCCGTCAACTTTAATGGAGTTGAACAGGTCGGCAATTTGCCCTAAAATAGTGAACTGCTGGTCGGTGCTATCCACCAGGAAGGACAGATTTTTATTTCCGGGCAGCAGGAAGGTATAGAAGCCGGGGCGGAGGGCCGTGTCGCGTTTCAGGGTGAAACGGCCGGTTGCATCGGCCACGGTAGAGTCGGCGATGAAATTTTGATCGCCGTAGATACCAACCAGTTTGACCACGCCGGCGCTCATGCCGTCTATACGGGCTTCAATGAGCGTTTTTTGAGCGAAAGAAGCCACCGAGGTTGCCATAAAAAGCAGCGCGAAAATCAATTTTTGCATCATGACGAGTTTCTTGTAAAATTTTAGCCAGTAATTTTTGAGCAAAATTAAAGCCTTCCCGGGATTGGGAAACTACATTAAGAGCTTATTGACAATCCGTTAAATGTTGCTGGAAATACGCGCAAATCAAGCGCGCACCCTCGCCAACCCCAGCGCTTTCAGCAGGAGATCCGGCAGCGGTTTTTCCGGTTTGCGCCGATTTTTTAAATTGAGAAAAAGCCCCATTTTTTTTAAAATAGGAATTCGGTGCGTTTCGACGAACTCGATGAGGGCGCCGTCCGGGTCTTCAATGTACGAAAAAGACCCGGCGGCCTCGCCCATATCGAAACTGCCGCTGGAATCCACCGTGAAAGGATGCCCCTTTGCTGCGCAAAAATCGCGGAGCGCCGCCATATTACAAACGTCGAAACACAGGTGGATAAATCCAATATCGCCCCAAAAGCGATCCTGGAATATTTTCCGCGGACTGCGGTCGAGCGTCTGCACCAGTTCGATTTCTGAGTCGCCAAAAAGCCGGCAAAACGGCCCGCGACGCGGCGACCGGTGGCGAAGCAGCACACGGTGTACCGTCTGATCTCCGCCGGGCAAATCGGCAAAATCATCAAACTGCCCGGTTCGATCGTACACCACCGTTTCGTAACCCAGCACGTGCTGATAGAATTCGAGCGCGCGCGACATATCGGACACCCCGATCATACAGCCGTAAATACCGCCGGTGTGGGCTTTGAGTTTGGGGTTAAACCACTCCTTACTTCCCACCACCTCGAACAAATTGCCCCAAGGGTCGCGGGCGTAAAAATGCTGCCGCCCGTCCGGACAGGCACGCAGGTCTGTACACAAATCTACCCCCCGCGCGCGCAACGCCGCGTAGCTCGCCTCGGCATTTTTGGATTTCACCTTCGCGACGAAGATACCCAAGTCGCCCAATGCCGGCGTAAACGCCGGCGCAGCCGGGGTCCGGCAGGTATATTGCCAAATCTCCATACCGCCGCCGCCTTGCAAATTTAAGGCTAAAATCGCCCGGCGTTGCCGAGGCTGCCCGCCCGTATAGGGGAGCATCAGCCCGGCGGTCGCCGAATCGTCAAACATCGGCAAGTCCATGCCAAAATGTTCGATATGCCATTTGAACGCAAGTTGCGCGTCGCAGACGCCGATGCCGATTTGTTGAATACCAGAAATGAACATGGGCGGATGGACGGTTTTTGGGCGTTAGCGCGCGTATGCGACGGCGCGTTTTTCGCGGATAACGGTGACCCTAATTTGGCCCGGGTACTGCATCTCATCCTGAATTTTCTGAGAGATCATAAAGGACAGATCATCGGCGTACTGGTCGGACACTTTCTCTGCCTCTACAATCACGCGCAATTCGCGGCCGGCCTGCATGGCGAAGGCCTTGGATACGCCTTCGTAGCTCATGGCCAAGTCTTCCAGTTCCCCGATACGTTTGAGGTAATTTTCGAGGATTTCGCGGCGGGCGCCGGGGCGGGCGCCGGAGATTGCATCGCAGGCCTGGATGATCGGCGAGATGATATTATTCATCTCGATCTCGTCGTGGTGGGCGCCGACGGCATTGATAATCACCGGGTGTTCACCGTGCTGTTCGCACAGTTTCATGCCCAGCAGGGCGTGCGAGAGTTCCGTTTCTTCTTCTGCGACTTTTCCGATATCGTGCAGCAGCCCGGCGCGTTTGGCCATTTTGATCTGCTTGGGATTGAGTCCCAGTTCGGCGGCCATAATCGAGCAGAGTTCGGCCGTTTCGATGGAGTGCTTGAGGAGGTTTTGTCCGTAGGAGGAGCGGAAGCGCATACGGCCTACCATGCGCACCAGCGCGGGGTTGAGGCCGTGGATACCGAGTTCGATGACCGTGCGTTCGCCGATTTCGATAATTTGTTCTTCGAGTTGCTTGCGCACTTTAGCCACCACCTCTTCGATGCGGGCGGGGTGTATGCGGCCGTCGGCTACGAGGCGTTGGAGCGACAGGCGGGCCACTTCGCGGCGAATCGGGTCGAAGGAGGAGATCACAATGGCCTCCGGCGTATCGTCCACGATGATTTCCACGCCAGTTGCGGCTTCGAGTGCACGGATATTGCGGCCCTCGCGGCCGATGATCTGACCTTTCATATCATCGTTTTCCAGGTTGAACACCGAGACGGTATTCTCGATCGTGAATTCAGCCGCCGTGCGTTGGATCGTTTGGATAATGATTTTCTTCGCCTCCTTATTGGCATTTAATTTGGCCTGTGCGACTGCTTCTTTCACGATCGCCATAGACTCTGATTCGCTCTTGGCGCGTACTGCCTCGAGGAGTTGGTCTTTCGCGTCTTGTTGTGTGAGTTGGGCAATTTTTTCCAGCATTTTGATCCGCTCTTCGTTGGCGGCGTCCAGTTCTTCGCGCTTTTTTTGGATAATTTTGAGTTGTTTATCCAAATTTTCCCGAATTACTTCGACTTCGAGTTCCCGGTTTTCGAGTTCTGTTTGTCGAGTCTTTACCTCTTCCTGGCGCGTTTGAAGTTCTTTTTGCTGGGCATTAATTTCCAGCTCCATTTCCTTCAATTTCACTTGGTGCTGCGCCTTTTCGGAGTCAAACTGGCTGCGCATCTGCGCGTAACGTTCTTTTGCTTCCTGGATTTTTTGTTGTTTGATGCGTTCGTTTTCCGCCTCTGCTTTGGCCACCATTTTTTCGGCTTGTACCGAAGCTTCGTCTGTGATACGGCGGGCCGTCAGTCGGGCTTCCTTGACGGCCAGGTCGGCCTGGCGGTTGCCCTCTTCGATCGCCTTTTCGTTCGCTTTTTTGTGCAGGTAGCTGGCAATCACATACGCTGCGACTGCGCCAACTACCAATCCGATAATTAAATATATTGTACTATCCATTTTAATGAGTGTTTATTGGATTAATAAAATTTTTGCGTTACCGGAATCGGTTCTCCGGTTGTTTTTTCTGATTTCAAAGCGTCCTATTGTGCCGTAGAGACGCGATGCATCGCGTCTCTACGGCGCCTGCGCTGCGTATTTCATCCGCCGCGCACCAGAGCAGACAATTTCGTTTCAAATGCCGTTTGCAGATCGTGCATCAGGGCGTCTATTTCTTTATCCTCGAGCGTTTTGGTCGGGTTTTCAAAAACGAAGCTCACGGCGTACGATTTTTTACCTGGGCCGAGTTTGGATTCGTCTTCAAACACATCGAACAGATTCACCTCTTTGAGTATTTTTTTGGCTGTTTTCACGGCCAGTTGGCGCACCTCGCCAAATGGCACGCGGCGATCGAGCACCAGGGCCAAGTCGCGCCGCACCGTTGGGAACTTACTTAATTCCTGGTACTGCACCCGATTGACGCCATGGGCGGCGAGCAGGTTGTCCAGGTTCAAATCGGCGATAAAAACCGCATTTTTTATCTCCATGGTTTTGCAGATCGCGGGCGAGACCTGGCCGAACACTGCCAATTCCTGCGGGCCGCGGTGCAGGCGCACGCCATATTGGAGCGCTTGGTGTTCGCCCGGCTGCAACACTATTTCCTGGTATCCGGAAATACCCAATCGCGCGAGGATATTTACGACGAATGGTTTCAGGGTATAAAAATCGGTTTTGTCTTTACCGGCAGGTTGCCAGCTTTCGGGTTGCCGCGCGCCGGTGACGAACAGTGCGAGTCGTTGGGTTTCCGGGAAGATCGTTTTTTCGCCCTGTTGCTCGCGACGGTAGGTTTTACCGATTTCGAACAGGCGCAGGTCGGGATGCCGGCGGTTTTGGTTGTGTCGGACTGCTTCCAGGCCGCAAAACAACAGGGTGGGACGCATGCAGTCCAGGCCCTGATTAGCCGTATTGTGCACGTATGCCAGGGTTTCTGCCGGTATCGGGAAGATAGCGGCTTCTCCCGTGTAGTAATCCGAATTCGACAGCGACAGGCTCATTGCCTCGTAAAAACCATTGGCGGCGAGGAAATCGGAGAGCATGTTCCGCACAGACTCCGGATTCGGCTTTGGCGTAATCTCCATGCTTGTCCGCATTCGATCCGGCGCCGGCACGTTGTCCAGCCCGTATATGCGCAAGATTTCTTCAATCACATCTGCCTCGCGCAGCACCTCCGGTTTATTCGTCGTCGGCTGTACGGTAAGGCCCTCGGCGGTCTCGTGCGCGATGCCCATTTCCATAGCTTCCAGAATCTGGCGCACCCGAGCCGGTTCGATCGAAATACCAATCAGCGCGTTGATCCGCGCGTATCGCACGGGTATGGGCGTTGGCGCTATTTTTTCAGGATAAATGTCAATCACGTCTGAGGCAATCGCCCCGCCGGCGAGTTCGAGGATAAGATGCACTGCCCGCTGGAGCGCGAACAGGCAGCCGTTTGGATCCACGCCCTTTTCGAACATCCAGGCAGCGTCGGTGCGCAGTCCGTGGCGAATCATCGAGCGGCGAATCCACTTCGAATCGAAGCAGGCGCTTTCGAGGAACACCTCCGTGGTGGCGTCCGTCACGCCGCTGCCGGCGCCGCCGAACACACCGCCCATGCACAGGGGGGTAGATTCGCCGTCGCAGATCATGAGATCCTCGGCGGTAAGCGTGCGATCCTGCTCGTCCAGTGTTTTGAAGATTGTACCCGCCGGCAGTGTTTTTACCCGGATATGCCGGCCTTGTATGGCGTGGGCATCGAATGCGTGGAGCGGTTGGCCCAGTTCGATGCGCACATAATTCGTGATATCCACGATATTATTGATGGGGCGCTGTCCGACGGCCAAGAGCCGTTGCTGCAGCCATTCCGGGCTTTCCTGCACGCGAACCCCGCGGAGCAGCACACCGGTGTAGCGCTTACAGGCCTGCTGATTTTCCACCGAGACGCGAAAATCGCCGGATGCCCATTGTATTTGCGGTGCGTTGGGCAGGCGGAGCGGCGCCGGTTGGTTTTCCCGCGCGCGCAGGTAGGCGGCGAGGTCGCGCGCGATGCCGAAGTGATTGGTTGCATCGGCCCGGTTTGGCGTCAGGCCAATTTCGATTACGGTATCGCCTGTTTTTTGCAGGTATTCCGAAGCCCGAACGCCTGTTTTCGTATCGGACGGCAGCACCATGATCCCGGCGTGATCGTGTCCGATCCCCAGTTCGTCTTCCGCGCAAATCATTCCTTGCGACAGCACGCCGCGTACTTTACGCTCCCCGATGGTGAAAAGCGATCCGTCCTTGCTGAAAACGCGGGCGCCGGGTACGGCTACCAGGACTTTCTGGCCGGCGGCCACATTGGGGGCGCCGCAGACGATCGAGCGCGATACGCCATCGCCCAGGTCAACTTGGGTGGCGGATAGGTGATCGGTGTCCGGTATCGGCGTACATTCCGTTACAAGGCCCGTGAAAACCATGTCCAGATCGGCAGCCGAGGGCTTTACTTCATCCCATCCTTCCACTTCGAGGCCCAGCGAGGTCAATATATCGGCGATTTCAGAGGTTTGTTTATCCAGATCGAGAAAATCTCGAATCCAACTCAGCGAAATCTTCATTTACACAAGTAATACAGAGAAAAAATATAAAATCGCACCGAAAAATTCCGGTAAACTTATTTAAACAGCAAAGATAGTATTATTTTAAGAATTTACAGGTTATTATCCCCAGTCAATTTTTCACATCCGGGCGGCACACGCGTTCCCGCACACTCCTGCAGCGGCGGTAGCGGCGCCCGGGCATCGCTTGCATTCTACAAGAATAACTGCTACCTTTGCGGAATGCGCGCCAACATATTGCTGCTTTTCTATTTGTATATCGCCCTTGCGCCTTTGCCGCTTCGGGACGAATTGGCGCGCCTGCCCGGTTTGATTGCACATTTTCAGTTACACCGCCTGGATGATCCTGAGCAGGGTTTCATCTCCTTTTTACTCCAGCATTACGGACAAGAGTTTGCCAGCCACCAAGCGGAGCACGACCACTCGGAACTGCCCGGCAAGTCGCATCCGGCGCACGATTGCGCCTGCACCGCCGCCATGGCGCAAATTGTACCGGCAAATGATATCCCCGCGTTGCGCCCACCCTTGGAGACAGCAGATGCAGCGCAGTTCCCGGCAGACAACCTGCTGCCATCCACCCTTCCCGACAATATCTGGCAACCGCCCAGAAAGGCTTGATTAGCAGAAATTAAATTTCTTTTCGGCAACGATTATGCGGCAATTTTAGCCCTAGCAGGGGCTAAAAACCATTTAGTCCGTTGCTATTTTTTATCATAAAAAGCCTTTTTGAGCGATGTTGAATCGTTTGATCCAGCTGTCTGTACAGCATAAAGGAATCGTACTCCTATTTGTACTATTCATGGCGTTGATCGGAATCTGGTCGTTTACCAGATTACCGATTGATGCGATCCCCGATATTACCAACAACCAGGCGCAGGTGCTCACCGTCTGCCCGACGCTGGCCACCCCGGAGGTGGAACAGTTCGTCACCGCGCCGATTGAAAACGCCGTCAAATCCATCCCCGGCGTAATCGAACTCCGCTCTATTTCCCGATTTGGGCTGAGCGTAATTACGGTGGTTTTCCGCGAGGACATTGATATGTACCTCGCCCGGCAATTACTGAATGAAAAATTGCGCGCGGCGGAAGAAATGATCCCCGCCGGCTTCGGCAAGCCCGAACTCGCGCCCATCTCCACGGGTCTGGGAGAAATTTTACACTACCGCATCGAGCCGCTGCCCGGTTACGAAACCCGCTATTCGCCCACCGATTTGCGTACAATCCAGGACTGGATTGTCAAAAAACAACTCATCGGCATCCCCGGTGTGGTGGAAATCAATAGCTTCGGCGGTTTCCTGAAGCAGTACGAAGTGGCCGTGACGCCCGAGCGGCTCCGCGCCTTTGGACTCAGTATCCAGGATATTTTCGCCGCGCTGGAGAGCGCCAACGAAAACTCCGGCGGCGGGTATATCGAAAAGAGCACCAGCGCGTATTTTATCCGCAGCCAAGGCCTGGCGCGTTCGCTGGACGACCTGCGCAAGATCGTGGTGGTGAACAGCGGCGGGGTGCCGGTACTGATCGGCGATGTGGCCGATGTGCGCTACGGCCACGCCTTGCGGTACGGCGCCGTAAGCCACAATGGCGAGGGGGAAATTGTGCTGGGTATCGTCATGATGCTAAAAGGAGAAAATGCCGCCGAAGTGATCCGAAATGTGAAATCCAGACTGGCCACGGTGCAAAAAACGCTGCCGGAAGGGATCGCCATCACCACCTTTCTCGATCGCGAGAAACTGGTAAACCGCACGATTAACACCGTAGAGCGCAACCTGATCGAAGGCGCGCTGATCGTCATCTTCATCTTGGTGCTGCTGGTGGGCAATTTCCGGGCCGGTTTGATTATCGCCTCCGTGATTCCGCTTTCGATGCTGTTTGCCATTACGCTGATGCAGGCGTTTGGCGTCACGGCCAACCTCATGTCGCTCGGCGCTATTGACTTCGGCCTGATCGTGGACGGCGCGGTCATCATCGTGGAAGCCACGCTCCATTTTCTGCACCAAAAAGCCCCGCCGAGCGGGCAGGGGGCTGTCCGGCTGACGCAATCGGAGATGGACGACAGCGTGGCCACCGCGGCCGGGCGCATCATGCGCTCTTCGGTCTTCGGCGTGATTATAATCCTGATTGTCTATCTGCCGATTTTATCGCTGACGGGCATTGAAGGCAAAATGTTTATGCCGATGGCACAAACGGTGTCTTTTGCCCTGATCGGCGCGCTGTTGCTGTCGCTGACATACGTGCCGGCGGTTTCTGCTTTATTTTTAAGCAAAAAAATCAGCGGCGAACCATCTTTTGCCGACCGCCTGATCGCTTTTCTTCAAAAAATATACGAACCGACACTCTACTGGGCCTTGCATTTCCGAACCCTCGTCCTGAGCGTCACCATCGCGATGCTCGGACTGAGCATCTGGCTGTTCAGCCGCATGGGCGGCGAGTTTATTCCCACGCTCGACGAGGGCGATATCATGATGCACGGCTTCCTGCGTCCCGGCACGTCCCTTACCCAAACCCTCGAAAGCCACCGGATGGTGCAGCAGATTATCCTGGATAACTTTCCCGACGAGGTGGAGCAGGTCATTTCAAAAATCGGATCGGCGGAAATTCCCACCGATCCGATGGCCATCGAAACGGCGGATAATATCATTCTGCTAAAAGACAAAGCGGGCTGGACAAAAGCAAGAACCAAGCAGGAACTGATTGGCTTAATCGAAGAAAAAGTACACGAAACGCCGGGTATGGCATTCGAATTCACCCAGCCGATCAAAATGCGCTTCGACGAAATGATGACGGGCGTGCGCTCGGATATCGCTGTTAAAATTTTTGGTGAAAATCTCGACTCGCTCGTACACGCCGGCCATCGGGTGGAAACGCTGATTCGGAATATTCCCGGCGTGCAGGATTTGAAAGTGGAACAACTGGAGGGCCTGCCGCAGATTGTCGTGCAGTACGACTACCCCAAAATTGCGCGGTATGGACTGCATTTGCGGGACATCAACGAAACGGTGCGCGCCGCTTTTGCCGGCGCTGCCGCCGGGGTGGTATTTGAGGATGAAAAACGCTTCGATCTGGTTGTCCGGCTCGATACTACCCGCCGGCGCGATTTGGCCGACGTGCAAAATCTACCGATTGCCACTCCAAACGGCCAGCTCATCCCGTTGTCGGAGGTGGCTGCCGTTGCATACCAGCCCGGCGCCGCGCAGATCAGCCGCGACAATGCCCAACGCCGCATTGTCGTGAGCGCGAATGTGCGGGAGCGCGATGTAGAGAGCGTCATTGCCGAAGTACAAAACCGCCTGGAGGCCAGCCTGAAATTACCCGTGGGGTACACCTTAAAATACGGCGGGCAGTTTGAAAACCTGGAGGCGGCCAAAGCGCGGCTGTCCATTGCCGTACCGGTAGCGCTGGCGCTGATTTTTATCATGTTGTATTTTACTTTCAACTCGCTGAAAGAAAGCGTGCTGATCTTCACGGCCATTCCCCTGTCGGCAGTCGGCGGCGTATTTGCCTTGCTGTTGCGCGACATGCCGTTTTCCATTTCCGCCGGCGTGGGATTCATCGCGTTGTTTGGCGTAGCGGTGCTGAATGGTATCGTGTTGATCGCCTATTTCAAACAACTGGAACAAGAGGGCGTACAGGACGTGTACGAACGCATCCGCCGCGGCGCGCTCCTGCGGCTCCGACCGGTACTTATGACCGCTGCGGTGGCCTCGCTGGGCTTTTTACCAATGGCGCTGTCGCATGGTGCGGGCGCCGAAGTGCAACGGCCGCTCGCCACGGTCGTGATCGGCGGTTTGCTCAGTTCTACCCTGCTGACGCTGGTGGTGCTGCCGATCCTGTATGCCCTGTTTTTTCAAAAAGGCCGATGGCGATCGCCGGGCAAAAGCGCCCTGCTGTTCCTGCCGGCAATTGCCTTTACCGGCCTGCTCCAGGCGCAAAAACCGCTGACGGAATCGGAGGCAATCGCCCTGGCGCGACAAAATCACCCGGCGATCCGGGCGGCCGATTACCGCGTGCAGGAGCAGCAAGTCCTGCGCGGGACGGCGCGCGAATGGGCGCCCACGGATTTTTTCCACAATATTACCGCCGACCCGGATTTAGGGATGTACGGTACCGTGACCTTCGGCGCCGCCCAAACCTTTCCCGCCCGAAAAATGACCCAGGCGCAACGGCGGTACTACGAACAACGGCAGCAACTGGCCGGCGCCGAAAAGGCGCTGACCGAACGGCAAGTCGTGCAGCAAGTTCAGGAAATATACCAGCACCTGAGCTACCTGCAGTCGAAATCGGCACTCTATGCGCGCATGGACAGCCTATACCTGCAGTTTGCGACCATTGCCGAAACGCGCCGTCGGGCAGGCGATATCGCCCTGGCAGAAAAACTGGCCCTACAGGATCAATCCGCACAAATGCGGCTCCAACTGGAGACCATCGGGCACGAAATTTCCTTCGACCAAGTGGTGCTGGGCCAGTTATTAGGGCTTCGGGAGGCGGTACAGCCGGTTGTGGAGCCGTTTCATAAAACGGCGTTTTCCTTGGCCGACACCGCCCTGATCCTGCAGTCGGCGCTCGCGCAAACCGGACTTGCGCAAATCGCCGTCGCCAATGCCGCACAACAAATCGAACGCGCCAAATTCGCGCCCAGCATCACCGCCGGCGCGCTGGCGCAGTACCTCGCAAACGGACTGTTTTACCCCGGCTGGCAGGTCGGCCTGAGCGTGCCGCTGATCAATAGCAGCCGACACAAAGCCGTTGAAGCGGCAAACCTGCGAGTTCGAAGCGCCGAAGCGGCACACGAGCAAAACCTGCTCCAACAGCGGGAAATCCTGGCGCACCTGCTGCACGAACAGGAGAAATACGACATCCTGATCCAATATTATGAGTCACAGGGAAAAATACTGTCTGGCGAACTGCTGCGCAACGCCGCTGCCAACTACCGCGCCGGGGAGATGAGTTATGTGGAAATGGTGCAATTTACCGGGAAAGCGCTCGAGATCGAGTTGAACCAACTCGAAAATCTGTACGGGCTCAACCGGACTGCCATCGAACTCCGCGCCATCATCAACCGATAGATGGCCGTATTTTCCAAACAATTAAACTTAATTAAATGACCAACATACAATTTATCCGCTTCTTCGCCCCCATCCTCCTGCTGCTGGCCTCCTGCCAAAATCAATCCGGTTCGCCGCAGCCTGAAAATCCGGAAACAGCAAACGCCGCGAAGGCGCCCGCAGACACGCGCATCCGCCTTACCGCCGCGCAAGTCAATAATGCGCGTATTCAGGTCGGCGAAGTGACACAACGGCCAATGAAGGAATTCCTCCGCGCCTCCGCCGAATTGCACCTCGATAAGGAACACACCGCCACCGCCGGCGCATTCACTAACGGCATCCTCACCGACCTCCGCGTAACCCAAAATAAATTGCTGCGCAAAGACGCCGTGGTCGCCGTACTCCAAAAGCCCGATCTGGTGGACATCCAGCAGGATTATCTGGAAAACCGCGATAAATTGACGTTTCTGCAAGCCGAATTCAACCGATTCAAGCAGTTGAGCGCCGCCGACGCCACCGCGCTCAAAAATTTCCAAAAAGCGGAGGCCGAGCTGCGCGCGGCACAAACCGCCGACAAAGCCATGGCCGCCCGGTTGCGACAATTCCAAATTGATCCGGAGCAACTCCACGCCGACAACATCAAAACAGAGATTCTTGTAAAAGCACCCATCAGCGGTACGGTCACGCGGATCCACACCGGCCTCGGCAGCGCCGTACAAACCGGCGATGCGATCTGTGAAATGGCGGATTTCGCTCAATTGCATCCGGTGATCTACGTATTTGAGAAAGATATCACCCGGGTAAAAACCGGCCAGAAGGTGCTCCTGCACCACCCGACTACACCCGGAGAGCATTTGTCGGCCACCATTTTTATCGTAGAGCGCACGGTAGATGCGGAGCGGAAAGCAGTGCGCGTACATGCGCGTTTTGACAAACAACCGGCCCAGACGCTGGTCGCCGGCGCCTACCTGGACGCGCAGATCCTTGTATCCGGCGACGGCAACGCCGCCGCGCTGCCCGAAGAGGCCGTTGTCCGCGAAGACACGGGAAATTTTATCTTTGCGCTGGCAGAGCAAACCGAGCAGGAACAGATTTTTAAAAAAATCCCCGTGCGTATTGGCGCGTCCGATGGCGGCTATGTGGCGATTTACCCCGAGACGCCGCTGCCTGAAAAGGCGAAAATTGTGATCAAAGGCGCCTATTACGTGTCGGCGCAAGGCGCCGGAATAGAGATAGAGGAATAAATATTTTTTAAACCGCAATGCGGTTTAGACGTTTATCTAAATACAATTTCAATCAGCGAATTTTTCACCAACTTATCATATTATCATGGCTTTCACCCTTCCAGACTTACCTTACGCTTTCCATGCGCTGGAGCCGCACATAGATGCGCGCACCATGGAAATCCACCATGGCAAGCACCATGCCGCTTACGTGAACAACCTGAACGCCGCCCTGCAAGGCACGGAGCACGAGGGCAAAAGCCTGGAGGAGCTCCTGGCGAATATGTCCAAACTGCCGGCAGCCGTGCGCAACAACGGCGGCGGACACTGGAACCACACGATGTTCTGGGAAATCATGTCGCCCAATGGCGGCGGCCAACCCACCGGCGCACTCGCCGAGGCGATCGCCAAAGCGTTTGGCAGCTTCGAAGAGATGCAAAAACAATTCAACCAGGCCTCGATCAGCCGTTTTGGTTCCGGCTGGGGCTGGCTCTGTGTAGGCGAAGACGGCAATTTGTTCATTACCTCCACGCCCAACCAGGATAACCCGCTCATGGATCTCGCCGAAAAACCCGGCAAACCGATCCTCGGGCTGGACGTTTGGGAACATGCCTACTACCTGCACTACCAAAACCGTCGTCCTGATTACGTCGGCGCCTGGTGGAATGTGGTCAATTGGGAGGCGGTAGCCGCCCGTTTCGGCAATCCGTAATCGAATGCATCCGCCAATGTTTACGTCTCCTTCCCCGATTTCGGGGCTGATCGTTTTTGAACCCCGCGTATTTGAAGATACGCGGGGCTACTTTTTTGAAAGTTATAACCAGCAGCGCTGGGAAGAGGCCGGCGTGCAGATCCAATTCGTACAGGACAATCAGGCTTTTTCCCGGCGCGGCGCGCTGCGCGGATTGCACTACCAGGCGGGCGAGATGGCGCAGGCCAAACTCGTGCGGGTGGTAGCGGGCGAAGTCCTGGACGTTGCCGTGGATATCCGACCGGATTCACCCACCTATGGCCAGTGGTTTAGCATCCTGCTGAGCGCGGAAAACAAGCGGCAGCTGCTGGTGCCCCGAGGGTTTGCGCACGGCTATATAGTGCTCAGCGAAACGGCAGAATTTGCCTATAAATGCGATAATTTTTACTCCAAAGCCCACGAAGGCGGCATTCGCTTCGATGATCCTACCCTGAATATTGATTGGCAATTTGATTTGCAGCAGGCAATCGTCTCCGAAAAAGACTTGGACTTGCCCTTCTTTGGCGCGCATCGGCCGCCTGACTAGCTATCTTAGCGTTAAAAATTTCCTGCACTATGCGTCTTACCACGTCTCTGCTCTTGCTCGCGGCTTTCCCTTTTTACACAACCGCACAAACCAACATCGTATGCACCAATCCGGAGGCAGAGCAAATCCTGTTGGGTAATTTTGATCCGGCAGACTATGCAGCGGCCATCGTGTTGGACGCGCCGGACCTCATCGCCGCGCGCTTGCAAACGGATATTCACCCGGACAGCCTGAAATCCTACATCACCCGCCTGAGTCAATTCGGAACAAGAAACACCGGCGCCGACACCCTAAGCAACACTGCCGGATATGGGGCGGCTCGCCGTTGGGTGTATGCGAAACTGCAGGAGTTCAGCGCACAGCATGAAAACCGGCTCCTGGTATCGAATTTGCAATTCGATCAGGACATCTGCGGCATGGGACGCCACAGCAACGTATTCGCTGTGCTGCCCGGTTCCGACCCGGCCAACCACGGCGTCATTTTACTGGAAGGTCATTTGGATAGCCGGTGCGATGGGGTTTGCGATGTCGTCTGTCCCGCAGAAGGCGTGGAGGACAACGCCAGCGGCGTGGCCCTGGTGATGGAACTGGCACGCGTCCTCTCGCAATTTACCTTTAAAAACACCTTGGTTTTTGTGCTCACCACGGGTGAGGAGCAGGGACTTTTCGGGGCCGCAGCCTTTGCGCAATATATTCAAAACAAACAGATCCCCCTGCGCGCCGTGCTGAACAACGATGTGATCGGCGGCGTCATCTGCGGAAAAACCTCCTCGCCGCCCTCCTGCTCCGGCTTTAACACCGTGGATTCCACCAGCGTGCGCTTGTTTTCGTTTGGTTCGTTCAATTCACCCCACAAACAACTGGCGCGCTATATTAAGTTACAATACCAGGAAAACCTCCTGCCGACTGCCGTAACGCCGATGAATGTGCGCATCATGAGCCCGGAAGATCGCACCGGCCGAGGCGGCGACCATATCCCCTTCCGCCAGCGAAATTATCCCGCCATGCGATTCACCGCCGCCAATGAACACGGCGACGCGTCGAACGGCCCGGGATACGAAGACCGCCAGCATACCTCCGAGGACATTCTCGGTTTGGATACCGATGGCGATCAAATCGTGGATTCCTTTTTCGTGCAATTCAACTATTTGGCCAGAAATGCCGTCATCAATGGCAATGCAGCCGCCATGGCCGCAAGAAATGTGCCGACGCCGGCGGATTTTACGGCTCAGCGCGCCGGCGATCAGGTGTATGTTGCAATTACGGACCCTGCCGGACTCGGTTTGTACCGGGTGGCACTACGCCAACTGATCAGCGACTGGGATACCGTTTACACCATGACCGGCACTGCACTCAGCACCTTCCCGGCCCCCAGCACCGGCCCGCTCTACGTCAGCGTAGCAGGTGTGGACGCACAGGGGATAGAAAGTTTGTTTAGCGGGGAAAAACCGGCCACCGGCTTTACCGGAACGATAGACCCCGCTACGGAAAATAAAAATATCACCCTCTTTCAAAACCGGCCCAATCCTTTCGACGAGGCGACCTGGATATCTTTTTGGGTCAATGAAATCCAGAAGCATCAAACGGCTGCGCTGCACATTACCGACGCGTATGGCCGACTGATACAAGAGATCAAGATCAACGAAATCCGGGAAGGCCTCAACGAAGTGCTGTACACCCACGGCTACGGCGTGCGCGGCGCCTTTACCTACACGCTCCTGATAGACAAACAACCGGTGGACAGCAGGCAAATGATTTTTGCCAATTAATCATTCGCCGTCCTAATAAATTTGCTCCGTCTGAAGGTAATTGCCCACATAATCGGCAATGCCTTCCTCCAGGCTGTGAAAATCTGCCTGGTAAGCGCCCAATTCCCGCATTTTGCGTATGTCCGCTTCGGTAAAATATTGATAGGTGTCGCGAATATCCGCGGGCGTATCTACAAAGGAAATATTGGGCTCCAGGCCGAGGGCGTGAAAAGTGCCGACGGCTAAATCCAGGAAAGTGCGTGCCTTGCCCGTACCGAGATTGTAGATGGCGCTTGCAGGTTTTTTTTCAAGAAAGTGTATTAAAACCTCTGCGACATCTTTGACGTAAACAAAATCCCGGCGCTGCTCCCCGTCCTTGTAATCCGGTCGGTGCGAGCGAAACAACTTCATGCCGCCGGTCGCTTTAATTTGCCGGGCCGTGTGAAAAATGACGGAAGCCATTCGCCCTTTGTGGTACTCATTCGGGCCATATACGTTGAAAAACTTAAATCCGGCCCAGTGCGGCGGCGTCTTGCCTTGTCGGATTTGTTCCAGCACCCATACGTCGAAATCCTGCTTCGACTGGCCGTAGGGGTTCAGCGGTTTCAGTTGCGGGATAAGTGCGTGATCGTCGGAATAACCCAATTCGCCCAGTCCGTAGGTAGCGGCGCTGCTGGCGTAAAAAAGCGGGATCTGAAATTCCGTGCATAATTGCCACAGCGCTTCGGCGTAATGCAAGTTCAGGCGGTTGAAGACCGCCACGTCCTGTTCCGTCGTGTCGGTGCGCGCGCCGATATGAAAAACGGCATCAATATCCGCGTGCCGCGCCCGCAGCCAGATCGGAAGAAAATCGCGGTGCACACGCTCGCGATAGACTTTGCCTTCGAAATTGGGTCGTTTGTCCGGACGAGAAAAATCGTCCGCCAAAACCAGGTCGTGATACCCGGCTTCGTTTAATTTTTTGGTCAAATAAGAGCCGATAAAGCCGGCCGCGCCTGTAATAATGATCATAATAAAACCCCGATTCGTGTACATACTTGGGAGCGGCAAATGTTGCGCTTTTTAGGGAATAAAACAAAAGGTCGCAGCGCAAAAAATGGACAGGATTCGAGGCGGCAGCCAAATCCTTAAAAACAGTTTATGTAATTGGTTTCTTACCTTTGCGCCATGCCGAGCAAGACCTTTTTTGCCTCTGATTTTCATCTGGGCGTACATGCGCGCCGCTCCTCCCGGGAGCGCGAGCGACAGATCGTGCGCTGGCTGGAACAATCAGCGCCCGAGGCAGCGGCTATTTATTTAGTAGGCGATCTGTTTGAATTTTGGTTTGAGTACCGGGCCGTGGTTCCGAAAGGCTTTACAAGGTTGTTCGGCGCGCTGGCCAGTTTGCGCGACGGCGGTTTACCGCTGTATGTTTTTACCGGAAACCACGATCTGTGGATGTTTGGCTATTTTGAAGAAGAATTTGGCATCCCGGTGTATCGGCAGCCGATTCAGCGAGAAATACAAGGCAAATCTTTTTTCATTGGTCATGGCGACGGATTGGGCCCGGGCGATTACGGGTACAAGCGGATGAAGAAGGTATTTACCCACCCTTTTAATCAGTCCCTGTTCGGCTGGCTCCACCCCGACCTGGGCACGCGCCTGGCGCATTACTTCAGCCGTAGAAGCCGGGCAGCCACGCCGCCGGAGGAATTTGCCTGGCTCGGCGAAGAGCGCGAATGGCTGTTGCAGTACTGCAAGCACAAAATAGCACAGGGCGTAGAACCTGATTATTTTGTATTCGGGCATCGGCATTTGCCGATAGACTGGCGCCTGCCCAACGGCCGGAGCCGGTATATCAACCTCGGCGAATGGATGCACGCCTGCTCCTACGCTGTATTTGACGGCGACCACCTCGAATTGCGTTTTTTTGAACAGGACGGCACGATCACGTCCGGTCCATAACCAAGCGCGCGACTGCCCGCTTTCCCCTCCCGTATGCGTTTAAAAGCAGCACATATTACCAACCTCACCGACGCCCGATATTTTGCGGCCAAATCGGTACATTTTCTCGGATTCAACCTGGAGGTCGGGACCGAGGACTTTCTCGATCCCATTTACATGAAGGCCATCCGCGAATGGGTGGAAGGGCCGCTCATTGTGGGAGAATACAGCATTTCGCCGGCAGAAACGATCGCCGAGGCGGCGGCATTTTTCGGTTTGGACGCCGTGGAAGTCGGCGAAGCGCAAATCCCGTACCTCGACGTACTGCAGCACCTCCGGATACTTTTGCGCCTGGAGCCCGCAGACGAGCCCGCGCGTGCGCGGCAGGCACTGGAGCAGGCAAGGGGGCGATTCGAATTTGCGGTGCTGCCATTGAACGATCCGACCGCGCTATCGGCCGATCCGGAGGCTTGGAAAGCCTTGTTTTCAGATTTTCCCATCCTGCTTCAAGCAGATTTTTCGCCAACGCAATATCTGCAGATCATGGAGCAGTATGCGCCCGCCGGATTCAGTCTGCGCGGCGGCGCGGAGGAAAAAGTTGGCGTAAAATCCTTTGATGAAATAGACGCTATTTTTGAAGCGCTGGAAAAATGAATCAGCGATTCGGTTGAATTTCCGTTCGCTCCGTCGTGTCGGCAGGCGGCCGATTTGGGCGGTTTGTCAACCAGTAATACAAGATCAGCGCGAGGAGCAGCGCGACAAAGAGCATTTGTCCGATCGGGAAAGGCGCGCGTGTACGTCGTTGAAGCATAGGTAGAGCATGATTATCGCGGGCAAAAATAAGCGCATTTTTTGGCAGTTTTCCCCGACCTTTGCGGCGCCCGTGTCGCGCTGCAATCCGGCACGGCCAACCGCATTAAAAATTCCCGCAATCCATGTCTAATATTACGTTTTCCCGGCAAAATTTTGACAATAAAACCCTGTTGCACCTGTACGAACAGCTCGTGCGGCCGCGACTGATTGAAGAGAAAATGCTGAATTTGCTCCGACAGGGGCGCATCAGCAAATGGTTCAGCGGGATTGGCCAGGAGGCGATTTCCGTGGGCGCGGGCACGGCTTTGTTGCCGGACGAGTTTATTTTCACCATGCACCGAAACCTGGGCGTATTTACGGCGCGGGATATGCCCTTGGATCGGTTGTTTTGCCAATGGCAGGGCAAGCGGCTGGGTTACACCAAGGGGCGCGACCGTTCGTTCCATTTCGGCGCCATGGAGCACCATATTGTGGGTATGATCTCGCACCTCGGCCCGCAATTATCCCTGGCCGCCGGGGTGGCCATGGCCCACAAACTAAAAAAAGAAGGCCGCGTATCGCTGGCATTCACCGGGGAAGGCGCGACCAGCCAGGGCGAATTTCACGAAGCGCTGAATGTTGCAGCGGTTTGGAAACTGCCGGTGATTTTCATCATTGAAAACAACGGGTACGGCCTGAGTACGACGGCGAATGAACAGTATGCCTGCGAGAGCCTTGCTGAGCGCGGCCGCGCATACGGTATGCGCTATGCGACCATAGACGGAAACAATATCCTGGAGGTGTACGGCACGCTCCAAAAAATCGCCGGCGAACTGCGCGAGCAACCAGAACCCTTCCTGCTCGAATGCCGCACCTTCCGGATGCGCGGGCACGAGGAAGCCAGCGGCACGAAATACGTGCCGAAAGCGTTAATGGACGAATGGGCGAAAAAAGACCCGTTGGAAAACTACGAACGCTGGTTGCTGGCCGAGGGTATTTTAACAGAATCGGAGCAAAAAAACATCCGGGAGCGCTATAAAAAGGCCATCCAACAAGCGGTGGATGTAATGTTCAACGAACCGGAACCCGTGCCCAATCTCGAGGAGGAATTGGGCGATGTATATGCGCCCGCGCCCGCGCCCGTACCTCCTGGCGGCTCGGCGCGCGATCTCCGCTTTATAGACGCAATTTCCGAGGGTTTGCGCGAGGCCATGCAGCGGCATCCCAGGTTGATTCTGATGGGGCAGGACATTGCGGATTACGGCGGTGTGTTCAAGATCACGCAGGGTTTTGTAGAAGCATTTGGCAAAGACCGTGTGCGCAATACGCCGCTGTGCGAGAGCGCGATCGTTGGAATCGGGCTGGGATTGAGTTTGCATGGTTTCAAAAGCATGGTGGAAATGCAATTCGCCGATTTTGTCACCTGCGGCTTCAACCAGATCGTCAACAACCTCGCCAAATTACACTGGCGTTGGGGCCAAACGGCAGACGTAGTGATCCGCATGCCAACGGGGGGCGGCACCGGCGCAGGTCCGTTCCATTCCCAAAGCAATGAAGCCTGGTTCACGCACGTGCCGGGCCTCAAAGTGGTATTTCCTTCTACGCCGGAGGATGCAAAGGGGTTACTGCTGGCGGCTTTTGAAGACCCCAATCCGGTGCTTTTTTTCGAACACAAGGCCCTGTATCGTTCAGAAAGCGGCAATACGCCCGAGGGTTTTTACACGGTGGAGATCGGTAAAGCCCGGCAGGTGCGCCGGGGCAGCGATCTGAGCATCATCACCTACGGTTTGGGCGTCCGCTGGGCGGAAAAAGTGACGGAAGAGCTGGGTGTGGACGCTGATATTTTGGACCTGCGCTCACTGGTTCCCCTGGATTATGCGGCGATTGCGGATTCCGTCAAGCGCACCAGTCGGGTACTCATCCTGCACGAGGACACCCTCTTTGGGGGTATTGGCGGAGAGATTGCCGCGTGGATCAGCGAACACCTGTTTGAGCACTTGGACGCGCCGGTGATGCGGGCAGCCAGTTTGGATACGCCGGTCCCGTTTGCCATTCCGCTGGAACAACATTTTTTCCCGGTGGAACGGATGAAACGGCAAATAGAAAACCTGCTGAGATACTGAACTGGAAATCCGCAACCAAGTGCGGGGTTACATTGTCGCGGCGATCTCCGCTGCGAGGAGTCGGAACGCATCCGGGGTCATATCCACTGGCGTTTTTCCGAAGCTCAGGTCAGAGACCGTACGAACCGGCATCAGGTGAATATGTGTATGCGGCACTTCGAGGCCGATCACGGCCACCCCGATGCGTTCGCAGGGAACCACTCTTTTAAGTGCGTGCGCTACCTTTTTAGAAAACGCCATCAAGGCGCCGAGTTCAGCGTCCTCCATATCAAAGATGTAGTCTATCTCCTTTTTAGGGATACAGAGCGTATGCCCCTTCACCTGAGGCCGAATATCGAGGAATGCGAGGAAGTCCTCCGTTTCTGCCACTTTATAGCAGGGGATTTCACCGCTAATAATTCGAGAGAAGATTGTTGGCATTGGACGTGTGCGTTGATTTAGCCGATCGTGATATCCACGACCTCAAATTCCATGATACCGCCGGGCGTTTGGACTTTAGCCACCTCGCCACGAGCTTTTCCCAGCAATCCGTGTCCAATCGGAGAGGTTACGGAAATCCGGTTTTGTTTTGCGTCTGCCTCTGTTTCCGAGACCAGTTTATAGGTCATTTCCTTCCCTGTTTTCAGGTTTTTGATGGTGACGTTCGACATGATGGCCACCTTAGAGGTATCCAGTTGGCTTTCGTCGAGGACGCGGGCATTTGCGAGGACCGTTTCCAGTTCGCTGATTTTCATTTCCAGCATACCTTGCGCGTCCTTAGCGGCGTCGTACTCTGCATTTTCTGAAAGGTCGCCTTGGGCGCGTGCTTCTGCGATAGCCCTGGCTGCTTCTTGGCGGCCGGTGGTTTTCAGTTCTTCCAATTCCGCTTTCAAACGGTTATAACCGCCTTGTGTAAGATAGGTGTAATTCGCCATATCAATACTCCATTTAAAGATAACAAAAAGCCCCGAGGGGCAGATTAGCGCCTGGCTGCCGGCGGGGCGGCCAAATAGCGCGGTTAATAAAACGACAACGTTCCTACCCGAGGACAGGAACGTTGTAGTGTAAAATAGGCCACAAAGATACGGGGAAATTTTAGAAAAATGCAATACTGCGAAATCGGGCGCGTGATCCGATAAAAAAGGCGCTGATACGCGTTCTTTGGGGTGGGGGCGTTTACATCGGCGGCAATTGTGGTGGGCAATAAAAAAGGCTGCCCCCGGTAGAACCGGAGGCAGCCATAATCATCAGTCAGTCACCGAAGTAACGAATTACTTCGTCTGAATCATCTTCTTCGTTGCGCTATCCGTAGCGGTTTCGAGTTTGTAGTAGAGCAGACCGGTGGTATTCACCATTTCGCGGTCGAGGGTAACAGCGTTGTAGCCCTTACCGAAGTCGCCCGTTTGGGTGAAGATCATGCGACCCGATTCATCGAAGATCGTGAGCGTAGCTTCCGTTGCTTCAGGCAGGTGGAAGCCGATCATCGTCTTGTTGATGAAGGGGTTCGGTGTGTTCTGGTACAGTTCGAATCCTACGCCGGCGATCGTAGAACCGTTGAAGCGGAAGGCCACGTCCTGACGTACGTCATTTTTGTAAGCCTCAGCCTTCGTGATACGGCTGGATACGCCGAGCATATTGCTCAGTTGACCGCTCGTCTTAGCGCGGAACTTCAGCGCGAAGGCGCCTTTGTCTTTGCCGTCGAACGAGGTCGTGATAGCGTCATTGAACAGACCGAAGTTGTTGATATCCATACCGGCGCCCGGTACGATATCTACTACTTCGAGACCTTTCAGGTTCATCGTGAACTGGTATCCGAGCACCTGTTCTGCGGCGTTGAAGTTCACCGTGAATTCTTCGCCGGCTTTCACTTGGCGGTCATCCACGTCGAACAGCAGCGTACCCACGGTACGATCGTCTGCGCTCATGAGCGAGTTAGCGATGGCAGAGCCATTCACGTCACCCACTTTCAGCGAAACGAAGTCGTCGTTCATGTGGCTGGCTGTTACATCAGCCACCGATTTGAACTCAGGGAATTGCGCGGTGAACGGATTGTTCGGGCTTGCGAAGTTGTAGGATTTATCCACGAAGCGCCAGCTCGTATTGTTCGGCAGTTCCGTGTAGATACCCAGGATCAACTTACGCAGTTCAACGATATCGAAGGTTGTGATCGAGTTCGACTTGTTAGCGTCGGCGGCGATCATCTTGTACGGGCTACCCAGCGGTTCCAGACCCAGGATGTGCTTAGAGATCAGCACAAGGTCGAAGGTCGTGACACCGTTCAGGTGGTTGTCATCTTTCAGCGGCGTAACCGAGTAGTTCGCGGAAATCGGCAGTGCGTTGGAGAATGCGTAGGCGCCGTTGTTGTTCGTCATATCGAACATGCTCACCGGCGGGAGAGCCGGGTGCGTGCCAATCAATTCTACGCTTGCGTCTTCCAGACCGTTCTGCGTTTCCGTTTTCAGATCACCGGCGACGGAGATCGGATCGGCATTGCAGAAATCGTTCGGGTCTTGAACGAGCACGTACGTTTCGCAGTAGTCGGCATTGCCGGCTACGTCACGGCTCCAGAGTTGAACCAGTTGCGTACCAACTTCCTGACAGTTGAAGTTCACTGTCGTGAGCGGGTTGCCTTGGCCGTCAACCGGGAAGGAACCGGTGCTTTCGTCGCTTTCAACGATAGCGATATCGAGCAGGGAAGCCGGGCTGCAGTTATCTTCCGTGTACTGGAGGAAATCTGAAGCGAACAGCGTAATCATCTGCGTCGGCATAATGTTCACGCTCAGACCGTTGAGGCAAACAACCGTCGGCGCCTTACCGTCGCGAACGACGATCAGGTATTCGCAGACTGCTTCGTTGCCACAGCCGTCGTTGGTGATCCACTTGATCTTGTGCGTACCGTACGGCAGTTGCGGAGCGACGCCCTGCATGGCTGCATCGTTCAGGTTCGCCGGAACTTGCGGCGTGTCCCAGATCAACTTAGCCGTAGCCGTGTTACCGGATTTCACAACATCAATGTTGAAGCGATACTTCTGGTTCAGTGCAACCGAACGGTTATCGAAGTTGTAAGCCGTACCGCCCGTGAAGTTCGGGTTGTTGGCATTACCAAAGAATACCGTGTTTGCAGCCGGGATATTCGTGCTGGACACCACCGTTTCCATATCACCGCTGTTGTCGAGGTCGAGGAACAGCAGGTATTTCACCGTGACGTCGCTGCCACCGCAGGAGTCCGTGATGGCGACACTCAGATCCACTGTGCCTTCGCACAGGTCATGGCTGTTGTTTGCATTATCCCAGTAGTACATCTGATTCCAGAGCAAGGGATCGTTACCAGACAGGTCGTTGATCGTTACAGGGCTGGTCGGGCAGTTAGCGAAGACCGGCGCCTTGTTGTCAATCACTTTGATGATCTGCTTGTACGAGAAGCCATTGCTGTTGGCGATAGACGGGATGCCGGCAGCCGGGTTACCCGTGTAGTATTGCGTAAAGTCGTGCGGCGTCTGACCCGGCAGGAGTGCCAGCGGTACAGAAGTCCACGGAGCGGTAGAACCAGGAGCCGATACGATCGGGCCGGTCAGGTTGGCCGGGTTGTTCGCGATCGCGTTCGGGTTCGGGTTCGGTACGGATACCAGCGGCAGGTTCGGGTTGAACGTGCACCAGTTGATGATATGCCATACGCGCTCAATTTTGTAGCATGCATCCGGCACTACCGTGAATACTTCATCCGTGAAGGAAACTGCGAGGAGTTCGCAATCTTCGCCGAAGAAGGTCGGTTCGCCGAAGTTCGGCGTGCCATTGCAGTTCGTAACGATTACATCATTCGGGAAGCGAACGAAGTAGTCTTGTTCGTATTGTACCACGATACGTTGCGTGCACTGGCTGGATTGGCCGGCGCAGTCGAAGGCGCGGAACGTGCGCACGATCGTGCCCTTGTTACAGAGCGTATCGAACTGTGCGATGTTCACCGTCGTCGTGATCGTATCTACGCAGCAGTTATCGGCTGCGGACGGCATACCGTAAGCCCAGAGGCTCGGGTCGAAGTTCTCGCAGGATACCGTTACGTTAGCAGGCGACGTACAGATCGGCTTGATCTTGTCTTCCACGAAGACAGACACCATGCAGTCGTTGTGGTTACCGTAGCAGTCGAAGGCACGCAATACCACCGTTACGGTGTCATTGATGTCTGCGCAGCAGAATACCACGCGATCTGCGAAGTCATCTTCCAGGTCGTCGTTATCGCAGGGGCCGTCCACCATACGGCGAACGAGGAATCCGTCGAGGCAGCAGTTGTCGTACGTGCCATCGTCGAAGGTTTCAGCGAATACTTCGGAGAAGCCGCTGCCACCGATTGCCACTTGCGTGAACTCGTCGCAGGAGATTGCCGGCGGCGTGTTATCAATTACATTCACTTTAATCGTGATGGAAGTGATATTGCCGCACTCGTCCGTCAGTACATACGTGATGTTGTGTACGCCCAGACCCAGACCCGGTTGCGGCAGCAGGCCGCCGTTCGAGATCGGACCCAGCGGGGTCGTAACTTTCACATCAACTACTTGGTTGCACACGCCATTGAAAATTGCCGTGGGGATCGGGCCTGCCGATACGCACTGGCCATTTATAATTGCGTTGGTATTGATCACGTACCAGTCGTTGTCGGCGTCGTACGTGAAGTTCGAGAAGTCAACCGTCGGGGCTACATCCGTCACTTTGATGAACTGGATGAACTCCTTGCTGGACGGGCCGCCCGTTCCCGGGGTGCACCAGTCGTTGATCTTCCAGGTACGGATGATCTTGTAGCTACCCGGGCATACTTGCGCGAATTCGTCAGAGAAGCTGACGGCAAGGCCGCAAGCGCCAGTACCGCTGGTCGTCAGGTTCACACCTGCGATGGTCGGCCAGCCGGTTGTGCCAGGCTGCAGAGAAGCCGGGACGTTCGTGCAGACATACTCGACATCTGCCGGGAAGTTCACCTGATCCACCGTACCACGGAGGATGTCAATGATCTGCGTGCAGCTGTCTTTGTTGCCCCAAGCGTCCGTGGCTACCCACAGGCGGGATACGCGGGTAAACACTGTGTTATTTTGCGCGCAAGAGAACTGCTCGTATTGGTCTTCGCGAACCGTAGTGAATGCGGAGCAGTCATCTACGATCGGCGTACCGGTCAGCGAGAGGTTATCTTCATTTTGCGTGCAGAGAATCGTTCTGTTGGACGGGCAGCTTACCACCGGCGCCAGTTTGTCTTCTACGATGATCGTACCCCAGCAGAGATTACCGCTCAGGATATGGCGCAGCGAGAACATAATGGTTTTGCCGATGTGCGTAGCATTCACCCGGTTCGGCGGCGTGAACGTTGCCGTTCCCGTCGGGTAGGTGATGATCACGCTGTAGTCGTCGTAGCAGAAGTAAGAGCCTTCCAGCACCATATCCGGTGTGATTGCCTCTTGGCAGTCAGCATCCAGGGATACATGGATCACGTCGTTGCAAGCAACCGTCGTCGGCGTGCCGATGACTTGTACGCTCTTCGTAATGATCTGTTTGCAGCCCGGATCGGCGATTGCCTGATCGTTGGTACCGCCTACGAGCACCCCATTGATCACGAGGTTAGACGTTGCAGCGCCTGCATCGAAGATAGCTTCCACGGTGTGGAAACCGATTCCGAGTTGTGCGGCGTTGAACGTGTTCGTGGCGACGCCATTTACACGGATCGAGGTAACCGTACCTGCTGCACCGAATTGTTCGCCCACCTGGATGGTGAACGGCGGCGTGCTCAAGCAGAACGGACCATCGAGGTTCAGGAAGATCGGCGTCGGGTAGTAAGCCCGGTTGCTGATCGTAGCGGTTTGACCGATGTTGTTGGACAGGCCAATGTTGTAGCCGATACCATCTACATGGACACCGCGGATCGTATAGTACACCATTTCGTCGGCTTCATCCGTTTGGCTGTCGCCGTCGTTGTTGATACCGTCAGCCGATCCCATGATCAGTTGCGTGCCAACCGGCAGAGCGGTCGGAGCAACAGGCGGGTTCGGGCTGTTGTTGCTGAACAGGCCGGTGTTGCCGGAGATCGTCCAGGTTTGGCCTGCGAGGGCTTTCACCGTGATCAGATCAACGAACTGGCCGTTGTCGAGGTTCGTCGCGTTGTCTTTGCAAGACGTTACGACATTGAACTGCGGGGTGCAGGAGCCTTCGCCTTCTACTACCGTGACGGTAGCGTTGCAGGTGCCGAAGTTTCCGCAAGGATCCGTTACCGTGAGGGTTACCGTGTTGGCGCCCAGGTTGGAGCAGTTGAAGGAAGTCTTCGACAGTGACAAGGTCAGGAACTGTGCAGCAGCGCAGTTGTCGAACGAACCGTTGTTGATGTTCGCGGGCGTCAGCGTGGCTACGCCGAACTTATCCAGCGTGAGCGTGAAGTTCTTGCAGACTGCCGTCGGCTTCGTGCTGTCCACTACCGTGATTACCTGCGTATGCACGCGGCTGTTGCCTGCGGCATCCGTTGCCGTCCAGCGGCGGGTAACCGTGTAGTTGTAGAAGCAGCACTGCGCCTGGTTGGAGCACTGCGTGCTGGTTTCGGCGAAGCTCACCGTTGCCGTACCGCAGTTGTCGCTTACATCGGCGTTCGTCAGCGGCGTGCAGACGAGCGGGCCGTGATAGACGCAGTTGGTCGGAACGTTGTTGCACTGAACCGTCGTGTCGTTCGGCATCGTGATGTCAGCGTCGAACTCAGGCGCTTGGGTATCCATTACCTGAACACCGAAGGAGCACTGTACGTTGTTGCCGGCAGCATCCGTTGCGCGGTAAACGACCGTGTAGTTACCTACTGCGAGGATCGAACCGGAGGTCGGGCCGGAGATTTGCGCTACGGTCGGATTACCGCAGTTATCTACAGCAACCGGGATACCCCAGTTTACTTTCGCGTTGCACTTATCCGGGTCATTACCTACTACGACCGGACCGGTCGGGCAGTTCAGGAACACCGGTGCTTGCGTGTCGAGTACCGTGATGGTTTGCGCGCAGGTTGCGGCATTGCCACACTGGTCGGTCACGCGGTACACGCGGGTGAATACATTGCCTACGTTGGTTTGGCTGGCCAGACCGAAGTCGTTGATGCTCAGGCCGCAGTTGTCGGAGGCCGTACCACCGGCGAGGTTGAACTCACCAAGGTTAGCGTACACCGGACGTTCGTCCACGGAGCATTGAGCAGTCAGCGGCGCCGGGCAGCTTACCACCGGAGCGATGTTGTCATTAACGTTGATCGTTTGAACGAAAGACGTTGCATTGCCTGCAAAGTCAACAGCCGTCCAAGTGCGCGTCAGCGTGAAGCGATTCGGGCATCCGCCAGAAATCTCTACTTCGCTGAATGTTACGGTGATCGTGCCTTGGCAGTTGTCGGAAGCCGTCACATTAGCGACAGCCGGAACGGCAGATGCGCAAGATACGTTCAAGTTAGCGGCGGGCAGGCCTGCGAATACGGGCGCTGCTACGTCGTTGATCGTGATCGTCTGTACGTGGCTAACGATGTTGCCGCAATCATCTTCGGCGGTCCAGGTACGAACCATCGTTGCGTTGTCGTTCGGACCTGCACCCGGCAGGTACGTTTCGTTGAATTCAACATCCACCGGCTGGTTGCAGTTGTCGGTAGCCGTCAGCACAGGGGCTGCGGGCACCGTCTCGCCGCATTGCAGGGTGAAGTTAGCGGGCAGCGTACCGACGAATGCCGGCGCTTGCGTATCGCTGATCGTGATCGTCTGAACGAAGGACGTTGCGTTGCCGCAGTCGTCTTCTGCCGTCCAGGTACGGCGGATCTGATACTGGTTCGGGCAAGTACCCGGAACCTCTACCTCGCTGAACTCCAGGTCAACCGGCTGGTTGCAGTTATCCGTAGCCGTTACATTGGCTACTGCAGGCACCTGCTCGGAGCAGGATACGTTGACAAAAGCCGTGGGCAGGCCAGAAAGCACCGGAGCCTGGGTGTCGCTAATCGTGATCGTTTGTACGAACGAAGTAGCGTTGCCGCAATCGTCCTCCGCCGTCCAAGTACGCGTGATGCTGTACTGGTTCGGGCAGGTACCCGGTACTTCTACTTCGCTGAATTCCAGATCAACCGGCTGGTTGCAATTGTCCGTTGCAGTTACGTTTGCGACTGCAGGCACTTGCTCGGAGCAGGATACGCTGACAGAAGCAACTGGCAGGTTGGACAGAACCGGAACCTGGTTGTCGCTGATCGTAATGGTTTGTACGAACGAAGTGATGTTACCGCAGTCGTCTTCTGCCGTCCAAGTACGCGTGATGCTGTACTGGTTCGGGCAGGTACCCGGTACTTCTACTTCGCTGAATTCTACGTCCACCGGAGCGCCGCAGTTATCCGTAGCCGTTACACTGGCAACTGCCGGTACCTGCTCGGAGCAGGATACGCTTACAGAAGCCGTGGGCAGGGTAGAGAATACGGGGGCCTGGGTGTCGTTGACGGTGATCGTTTGTACGAAAGATGTAGCGTTGCCGGCAAAGTCAACTGCCGTCCAGGTACGACGAACCTGATACTGGTTCGCGCAAGTACCCGGTACTTCCACTTCATTAAACGTTACAAAGAGCGTGCCTTGGCAGTTATCCGTAGCCGTTACATTAGCAACAGCCGGCACTTGCTCAGAGCAGGTTACGCTCACCGTAGCGGCGGGCAGGTTACCCAACACCGGCGCTACCAGGTCGTTCACCGTGATCGTCTGTACGTGTGCGATCGCATTGCCGCAATCGTCCTGAGCCGTCCAGGTACGAACCAGCACGTTACCGTCATTCGGGCCTGCGCCCGGCTGCCAGGTTTCGCTCAGTTCGATATCTACCGGCTGGTTGCAATTGTCAGAAGCCGTCAGGGTAGCAGCAGCCGGAACCGCCTCGCCGCATTGCAGCGTCAGGTTGCCGGGCAGCGTGCTCGTCCATACGGGCGCTTGCGTATCGCTGATCGTGATCGTTTGGACGAAAGACACTGCGTTGCCGCAATCATCTTCAGCCGTCCAGGTACGACGGATCTGGTATTGGTTCGGGCAAGTGCCCGGAACTTCTACTTCACTCAGTTCGACATCAACCGGTTGGTTGCAATTGTCTGTAGCCGTTACGTTGGCTACAGCAGGCACCTGCTCAGAGCAGGATACACTAACCGTAGCGGCCGGCAGACCGGCGAATACAGGCACTTGCAAGTCTTCGATTGTGATCGTTTGTACGAACGAAGTGATGTTGCCGCAGTCATCTTCTGCCGTCCAAGTACGCGTGATGCTGTACTGGTTCGGGCAGGTACCCGGCGCTTCCACTTCAAAGAATTCTATGTCCACCGGAGCGCCGCAGTTATCCGTAGCCGTTACCGTGGCAACAGCAGGAACTTGCTCGGAGCAGGAGAAGCGTACAGATGCAGCGGGCAGACCGGCAAGTACCGGCGCTTGCGTATCGCTGATCGTGATCGTTTGTACGAAAGAAGTAGCGTTACCGCAGTCGTCTTCTGCCGTCCAGGTACGCGTGATGCTGTACTGGTTCGGGCAGGTACCCGGTACTTCTACTTCGCTGAATTCTACGTCCACCGGAGCGCCGCAGTTATCCGTAGCCGTTACCGTCGGTACAGCAGGCACCTGCTCAGAGCAGGATACGCTGACGGTAGCCGTGGGCAGGCCGGAGAGCACCGGAGCCTGGGTGTCGCTGATTGTGATCGTCTGAACGAAGGACGTAGCGTTACCGCAATCATCTTCTGCCGTCCAGGTACGACGGATCTGGTACTGGTTCGGGCAAGTACCCGGTACTTCTACTTCGCTGAATTCCAGATCCACCGGAGCGCCGCAGTTATCCGTAGCCGATACCGTCGGTACAGCAGGCACCTGCTCGGAGCAGGATACGCTGACGGTAGCCGTGGGCAGGCCGGAGAGCACCGGAGCCTGGGTGTCGCTGATCGTGATCGTTTGTACGAAAGAAGTAGCGTTACCGCAGTCGTCTTGTGCCGTCCAAGTACGCGTGATGCTGTACTGGTTCGGGCATGTACCCGGTTCTTCTACTTCGCTGAATTCTACGTCCACCGGAGCGCCGCAGTTATCCGTAGCCGTTACCGTCGGTACAGCAGGCACCTGCTCAGAGCAGGATACGCTGACGGTAGCCGTGGGCAGGCCG